>DEEV01000003.1:8003-9678 GCA_002350445.1 Treponema sp. UBA2869
TGGTTGAACAGAATGGCCGTACTGATTTTTTTAATCTTGAAATTGTTGATGTTGCAGACCCGGAACAAGAGTTTGGATTGCCTAGAATCTGGGAACAAGGTGGGGACCAAGTTGAGATTTGTCCGGTTACTTACAAGAAAACTGCTGAAAACATGAACCAGTGTTCACTTTACTACAATGCTGTTGCGAGCCGCTGTATTGCGAATGGCGACAAAAAGATGGCCGCATTTTATTCAAATGCTGCTTTGGGATTTGCCAGGAAAACTAATCATGAATAAATTATAAAAAGTTTTTTTCCCCCCGCTATTCTTTAGCCTTTCGGCAATTTGAGCAGCCGAGGACGTGGACGTGTTTTTTGCCGAGGGATTTGTTGAACAGGCGGGCGGTAAGGCTCTGGTTCTGGGCAACTTCTTTGTGGCATACGGGGCAGATTCGTTTAAGACCGGGTTCGCAGTGAGGGTAGCAGTGCGGGCAGCCCATAACGACCATCAGCTGGTCGGGAACGTTCATGGGACGATAAACTTTGGAAATAAGGTTTTCGCCTACAAAAAGTGAGGAATCGCAGAGAGGGCATTTTACCGGCTGCATAGGACGTTTTTTTGAATTCTTTTCGTTCTGTTTTTGGGTGTATCTGACATACCAGGTGATAAGGGCAATTATAACGCAAACTGCGCCACCCATAAGTAAATAATCCATAAAAAAAGTATAACATATCGTAATACTTTGGGGCAAATGCATTAAATTTATAAAAAAGCTCCCGCTTTGCGTTAGGCAATGGAATGGTGCTGCGCAGCAGCAGTGCGAAGCACCGAGCGTTAGCGAGCCATGGAACTGCCGACGGCTTTAGCCGGAACGCCAAAAAAAAATGTAAAAAAAATGAAAAAAATGCTAAACAAATTTTTTAAGTCTCCGACAAATAAACTGTAGGGTGGTGGAAACCCGTGAGATAAACCACGTTGTGGTTTTAAACCCACCAATGTGTTTTATCTTTTATGACCTAAGCTATAAGGAGATTATTATGGTTATTAATCACAATATGAGNNGCTATGTTCGCTCAGCGTTCCCAGGGAATTCAGGATCTTAACCAGTCAAAGAGCATGGAAAAACTCTCTTCTGGTATGAGAATCAATCGTGCCGGTGATGACGCTTCTGGACTCGCAGTATCTGAAAAAATGCGTGCACAGATCCGCGGTTTGAACCAGGCTTCAACAAACGCTCAGAATGGTATTTCTTTCATTCAGACAACTGAAGGATACCTCCAGGAAACAACAGACATCGTTCAGCGTATCCGCGAACTTGCTGTTCAGTCTTCAAACGGTATCTATTCTTCTGAAGACCGCATGCAGATCCAGGTAGAAGTTTCTTCTTTGATCGCAGAAGTAGACCGCATCGCTTCTTGTGCACAGTTCAACGGTATGAACATGCTCACAGGCCGCTTTGCTCGTCCTACAGGTGAAAATGTTGTTACAGGTTCTATGTGGTTCCATATTGGTGCTAACATGGATCAGAGAACACAGGTTTACATTGGAACAATGTCTGCTATGGCTCTCGGACTTCGCAATGTTGGTGATGAATCAATCATGACTTTGGAAACTCCAGACGAAGCTAACCGCGCTATTGGTACTTTGGATGAAGCTTTGATGAAGATTAATAAACAGCGTGCTGACCTTGGTGC
>DEEV01000003.1:9824-11978 GCA_002350445.1 Treponema sp. UBA2869
TTATGAGACAATTAAGAGCAGAGACTTCGGGGAATAAACCGCGAGTTTGCGAAGCAAACTCGGTAGTGCAACGAAGTTGCACGTACAAACCAGAGTTCACAGAACGTATTGTCACTTCTTCGCTAAGCATAAATTGGCTTAATGCAACAAAGGGCGCTCGGAAGGGCGCCTTTTGTTATTAACTCCCTCACATTCTTCATATTAGGTACCTAATTTTTTTATTACAAACTTTCCCTAAAACTATAACATTACAGTGTAGGTTGCTTTTCAGAATTTGCGCATTGAAAACGCTTATAACAGGAGTGCTGGTAAAGATTACGTTTGCGTAATTTTTACCAGTGTTTCAGTTTGTCTGCTGGAGCTATAAAATGGGATTTTTGCTATTTATAAATAATTTTTGCAGTTGAATACATTGAAAGAAAACCGATGCGGTCGCCGGTTTCCATAATATGATAAAGCTTGTTCAGCCGGTTTTGAACGGTTCCAAGCGTTAATTCATAGTCTATGGCAATGGCTTCGTATTTTACGCCCTGCTGAATAAGTTTAAGCCATTCAGCATCGCGGCTGGTGGTTCCTTCAAAGTCTGCAATGTTTAATACTGCATCTTTTACAGGCTGATTTTTCATATGCAGGTAAATAAAGAAAATCAATGCAGAAACAAGAATTGAGAACTGGAATCCATTAAAAAGCTGGAAGTAAAACATTTTTAAGCCAAAAGTTAGTTTGCTTAAAAATATTCCGGTAAGAAAAATAGAAAGAAGAATAATTTTGATTGTTTTTTGATGCGAAAAAAAACCGCGGCTCCAGAGAAGTGCAATGGAAATTGCAAATTCAATAATAGGATACTCAATTCCTGGATCACCAAAACAATTGAAAATACAAAAATACAAAAGAGGAGGTACAAATAAATCAAAGCGTTCAGGATGTTTTATTATGATTATTAAAAATCCTGAAGTGATAAGAAAACATATAGCGGTAAAAAGTCGCTTTGTTGTATGTTTGTCAATCATGTGATAGCAAAGGCAAGCTATATAAAGAGCTATCAAAGTAGTAAAAATTACTGCTAAGCATCTTACAATAGTTAAAAAAGGTTTTGAATAAAAAGACTTCATGTTTTTCATTATAAAGAGAAAACAGCCTTTTTTCAAAGCAGTTACATAATAATAGGAAAGGATAATATATGATTTTAAAGAAAGTTTTAAGTTTATTTCTGGCCGCATTTATGGCAGTTACATTTATTTTTGCTGAAGAGCCGGCAGAAGAAGAGTCTGTTGAAGCTGAGAAGTCAGAAGACAAAGAGAATGAACCTGATTTTACAAACATTTTCGTTCCAGGCGTTGATTTTAAAATGCTCCAGTTTGACGACAGTGAATATATATTCACCCCGGCATTTTCTTTTGGATTTGTACGTACAAAATCTGAAGGTGTAGATTCCTGCGCACCTGATTTATTTATGATTCAGGCAGAATGCAGCAATGCTTTTTTTACAAAAAGTATTGTTCCTGAAGGCGATAAGATTTTTGAATCTTTTGGAATAAGCGAAAAACTTGTCTGGGGAAAAAATAGTTTTGGATTTTCTTTTGGAACAATGGGGATGGTTGATGATGTAGACCTGGAATATCTTGTGGCAGGTTTAAGCTACAGCCGGCAGTTTGTTAAGGGCGAGCATTTTTCTTTTTCTGCCGGAATTTCCATTGCAAGCGGTAGTTCGGTAAAGCCAATTGGCGTTATGCCGCTTCCTGTCCTAGAATTTAACTATAAAGCCAGGTATTTTGAATATACTGCATCAATGGGGGCTTTAAAGTTCACAGTTTTGCCACAGGCTATTGTAAGGTTTAAGGCTTGTGCAAGTATGACTGATACTGAAATAAACGACAAAACCTTAAAGTATGACTGTGCTATTGCCTGTTCACCATTTCGCTATACAAAAGCCGGAGATTTAATAACTGTTTCTGCCGGTTTGATGCACGACAGACAGAGTTTTGTTACAGATGTTGATGAAAACTATGGCATGCATTTTTATACTGCTTACGGAGAAATTGACGCAAAGTTCATAACTATGCGCGGTGGCTATAACTTTGGCGGTGAATGGCTGCACAAAAAAGACGTAACCGGCGATATGAAGAACGGGATGTTTGTGTCTTTGAGCGGCAA
>DEEV01000003.1:12026-13886 GCA_002350445.1 Treponema sp. UBA2869
AACCTTTGTTTCGAGTTTTTGCTCGCAAAAACTCGTAGACGTTCGTTAGAACGTCATTTCCTTACAGGCTTCACCGCGTTGTTTTCAAGAACGCGAAGCGGGAGGCTTTTTTTAGTTTGATTATATTTATTGTACGCTAAATAACAGGTCTTCGTAACTTGGGAATGGTTTGTATTCTTCGCCAAGAAGAGGTTCAATCTGGTCGGCAACGGCGCGTACTTCGTTCATTGCAGGAATTACAACCTTTGCGTAGGCGTGGGCGCGCTGCATCAAATCTGCAATAGCTCCAGTTTCTTCATGTTTTGCAGCAAGGGCGTCTGCTTTGTTGGAAAGTTCATTTACAAGAGTATTGAGTTTTTCCATAAGCTTAAGCCCTGCGTTGCACATTGTCATAACGCGCTGCATCTTAAATTCTGTATCAGAAAGCACATTCAGATATTTAAATGCGGCCGGAATAATATCTTTATGAACCATTTCGAGCATTGTATTTGCTTCTATGTTCATTACCTGGCAGTATTTTTCAAGCTTAATATCATAGTGACTCTTCATTTCTTCCGGGGTGTAAATGCCCATGCGTGTAAAGAGGTCAATATTCTTTTTATCAAGATAATGTTCAATTGCTTTTGGAGTTGTACGGTAATTCTTAAGACCGCGGCGTTCAGCTTCTTCAATCCATTCCTGACCGTATCCGTTTCCGTTAAAGAGAATGCGCCAGTGTGCAGTAATTTCGCGTTTAATCAGTTTTTCAAGATCGCCCTGGAAATCAGCTGATTTTTCAAGTTCGTCTGCAAAAGTTGCAAGTGTATCTGCAAGAATTGCATTCATGATTGTATTTGGACCGCTTATAGAAAGAGCACTTCCTACTGCGCGGAATTCAAAACGGTTTCCTGTAAAGGCAAACGGCGAAGTTCTGTTGCGGTCGGTTGAATCTTTTGGAATTGCCGGAAGAACATCTGCGCCAATATTAAGCTTTGCACCTTTCTTTCCGTCGTACGCTTTTCCTTCCTTAATTGCTTCCAGAATTGCCTGAAGTTCATCGCCAACGTAAATTGACATAATTGCCGGTGGCGCTTCGTTTGCACCAAGACGGTGATCGTTTCCTGCACTTGCCACAGAATAGCGCAGTAAATCCTGATTATCATCAACGGCTTTAATTACTGCTGTCAAAAACAGAAGGAACTGTGCGTTGTCGCGCGGAGTTTTTCCCGGGCTAAAGAGGTTTTCGCCTTCATCAGTTGCAATAGACCAGTTGTTATGCTTGCCGCTTCCGTTTACACCTTCAAAAGGTTTTTCCTGCAAAAGACATATAAGTCCGTGTCGGCGGGCAACTTTTTTCATAATTTCCATTGTCAGCTGATTCTGGTCTGCGGCAAGGTTACTTGTCGTAAAAATAGGAGCCATTTCGTGCTGGGCAGGAGCGGCTTCGTTATGTTCGGTTTTTGCGTAAATACCAAGCTTCCAAAGTTCAGTATTCAAATCTTCCATGTATTCAATAACGCGCGGTTTGATTGCGGCAAAATACTGGTCATCCATTTCCTGACCTTTTACCGGACGTGCGCCAAAAAGTGTACGACCGCACATTTTAAGGTCTTTACGCTGCTGGTAAAGTTTTTCATCTACGAGGAAATATTCCTGTTCAGGACCCATTGTTGTTGTAACGTGTTCTGCTTTGTTTCCGAAAAGCTTAAGAATGCGCAGACTCTGTTCGTTAAGTGCTTCCATTGAGCGCAAAAGCGGAGTTTTTTTATCGAGAGCTTCGCCGTTGTAAGAACAGAAAGCAGTTGGAATACAAAGTGTGTGATCTTTTACAAAAGGATACGAAGTTGGATCCCATACTGTATAGCCGCGGGCTTCGAAAGT
>DEEV01000001.1:0-16379 GCA_002350445.1 Treponema sp. UBA2869
TAGGCATGGACGAGCCTGCCGCAAAACCTTTGGCTGCTGATGATTTTAATTTAGATGACCTTTCTTTTGATACACAATCAGATTCAGGAATTGAAGAAGCACCAGCAGTTGAAGCAGCAGATGCTGAAGTTCCTGTTGCAGATGAACCTTTGTCAGACATTCCAGACGCTTCGGGCGATTTAGGTGATTTAGGCGATCTTGGAGATTTAGGAGAGCTTAATTTTGACGAACCTGCCGCTTCCGCCGAAAATGCAGCCCCAGCCGATGATTTTGATCTTGAGGAATCAGGTGCTCATGCAGCCCCAGCCGATGATTTTAATCTTGATGAATCAGCCGCTCCTGAAGCGCCGTTGGACGACCTTAATTTAGATGAACCAGCGCCTGCCACAGACTTAAGCATGGACGAGCCTGCCGCAGAATCAAATACAGATGAAGAACCTGCAGGTCCAAGTTCAGAAGATTTGCTTGGTGGTCTTGATTTTGATATGCCGGATGATGCAGGAACGGATTCTTCTGCTCTTAATCTTGATACAAATGGCATGGATGATTTTGATTTTGGCGGAGAATCAGTTGATAATCCTGTAAACGTAAATGCCGATGAAGAAATTCCAGATTATGGTGGAGATTCTGATTTTGATTTAGACAGCCTCAATAATGAAAATGCAGATGAAGGCGCAGAATCAGATCAGCCGCTTGAAGTTTTTGATACTTCAGAGATGGAAGGTCTTGATTTTGGAATTCCTGATACGGATGCACAGCTTAGTGGCGGTGCCGGCGGAGATTTTGAGCTTGGAAATAATGACGACTTCTCTATGGAAGGAGATTTTGAAATTCCGGGCTTCTCTGATGTTCAGACTGCGAAAGAAGAAAAATCTAAGCCAGCCGCTGTTGCTTCAAAGACCAAAGATAAAAAATCAAAATCAAAAGATATAGATGAAGCTGATTTTTCTGAAGCGGTTGAAGCCGAAGATTTGCCTCCAAATACGCTTTCCGATGCACAATACAAAGTATTCCTTAAAAATCTTAGTGAATATCCTTTGAATGTGCGCCTTGCGTTTGAAGACCTTATAGTTCAGAACGAATTTACAGACGATGCAGAATTTGAGGTTATTGAAAAAATCCTGAATAAAGCACCTGCCCGTCAGGTAGCCGCTCTTCTGGAAAAAATGCTTGATACTTCAATTCCAGTTCCACGCGATTTTGAGCACCGAACTGCCGAAGAGTATGAAGCATATAAAAAATCGCTTTCGTATCAGCTTAAGAACAAAATCATTCCGCTCGCTCTTGTTGGTGTTCTTTTGTTCTTTGTTGGTCTTGGTCTTGTAAAATTTGTAAAGAACTGTATTTATAATCCGCTGATGGCTTCAAAATACTATAAGCAGGGGTACGTTCTTCTTCAGAAAGATGAATATCCTCAGGCAGAAAAGAATTTTAATGACGCTAAGCACTACAGAATAAGCAAAAAATGGTTCTTTAATTATGCCCGCGGTTACAGGGAACACAAGCAGTATCAGCGAGCAAGTGATATTTATAAAGAAATTTTACGCTATTTTAATCACGATAAGGCGGCTGGTCTTGAATATGCAGATATGGAACTTTCAGATCTAGCAAATTATGAACGCGCAGAAGAAATTGTAAAACGCGAAGTTCTTGACTATCACATAAACGATAAGGACGGACTTTTGCTTCTTGGTGATATTTATCTTGAATGGGGAACTGAAAAGGATTCAGAAAAACTGGAACAGGCCCGGGAACAGTACGCATCTTTGCTGCAGCTTTATGGTCAGACAGATTTGTATCTTTCAAGAATGATGCGCTACTTTATAAGAACTGATAATTTGAGACAGGTGCTTCAGGTTAAACAGACTTTTGAACCTAGGGAAAAATCACTTAGCTCTGAAGACTGGACAGAACTTAGCGGATACCTTCTTGACAAATATTATGGACCTCTTGCGCCTTCTGATGAATATCTTCGCTACGAAATTGAAGGACTTAGAAAACTTCTTTTACGTGCAGTAAAGACAAATCCTGATAATCCAATTGCGCTTTACAACCTTTCTCGTTATTTTGTAAATACAAACGAGACTGCTTCTATAGAATCAACTTTGCAGAAATCTATAGAAAAGTTTAATTCTGCAAAGTCTATGAAAAAGCGCGATATTTATAAATATATAAACGCTTACAGGCTTTTGGGTGAGCATTATATGAGCTCAAGTGATTATCTTAAGGCTCAGGAACAGTTTGCAGAAGGTATTTCACTTTATACAACTGAACGTGATAATGCGGGCTTTGAAGGTAATGCAGAAATTGGAAAAATGTACGAAGACCTTGCAGATATCAAATATACTGTAAGCGGTGATTATGATGAAGCTCTTCAGAACTATAAGTATTCTGTTGAACTTGAAAATGACAGTCCTTCAATCCGTTACAGAATTGGTTATATTCAGTATAAGTTTAAAAATTATGCAGAAGCTCTTGGTTCATTTATGAAAGCCGGCGACGGAAATGTAAAGGAACGAAATCTTATGCTTGCAATGGCAAATACCCTTTCTTTGCGTGGTGATGACTATGCCGCTGAAGGTTATTATTCTCAGCTCTTGTCTAACCTGGATGATGCTATTGCTAAACGCGGAATTGTATTTCCACAGGCAAATGACAAGGATTACGATGTTGTAAGTACTTACCTTTATGCGGCAAATAACTACGGAGTTACATTGTATCGTCTTGCAAAGCGTACAGGTAATAGTAATATGAATGCACAGGCTATGGTTCAGTTCAGCCAGTCTGTTCGTGCATGGGACTCGCTGACCAGAAATCAGGCAACTTTAGTCCGCCTGCCGGGAAGCAATCTTGCCGAACAGAATATCAAATATGTTTCTCACCCTATGCCTGAATTTGAGCCTGCAATTTATACAGAAATTTCAAAGACTCTGTTTGATAAAGAGAAGCTATGATGATTATAGATTTTACACGCTTTTCTGGAATTATTGCCCGCCAGCGTTTTAACAGCATAAAAAAAGAGATTTTCAGAAAATCAATTCATATTTGTTCAAGCCTTGTGCCTTTTTTTCTTTCTATTGCGCACAACCTTACAATAATCTTTTTGATTTGTGCCGTTGTAATTTATTCTTTGAGCGAAGCCTTAAGACTTAAGGGAATTGATATTCCTCTTATTTCAAGAATTACTGAAACAGCTGCCCGTAAGCGTGATGAAAACCGTTTTGTGCTTGGACCTGTAACTCTTGTTTTTGGAATTTTGATTGCGGCCGTTTTTTTGCCTGTAAAATCAGCTGAAATTGGTATTTTTGCACTTTCATTTGGGGACGGTTTTGCAAGTTTAATCGGAAAGCTTTTGGGAAAAGTCTCTATTCCCGGTGCAGGAGGAAAAACGGTTGCCGGAAGCCTTGCCTGTTTTCTTGCAGTTTACATTTCAACATTTTGCGCAAGCGGAAACTGCCTTATAAGTCTTTTGATTGCAGTCTGTGCAATGATAATAGAAGTTTTTCCATTAAAAGATTTTGATAATATGATTATTCCTATTCTAATAGGAACTGTATACGCACAGCTTGCTACGTTTTTATAGATTAATCATTCCAGTTGTACTGTTTATGAATCTGAAACAGGAAAACTAGTGTTCCAGTCATTGAAAACAAAAATCCTATACAGCATGCAAAAAGGTTTGAACAATGAAACAGCACTGTATAGCCTATGCTCATTGCGGCAAAGCCGGCTGTCATCATTTGTGAAAGTTCATTTTTTGCGCATTTTACGGCAATGGTAAAAATATTTGCAAGCATAATCAAAAAGGTTGTTGTTTCAATTGTATTTTTGTAACCGTAAGAAACGCCAAAATTCGGAAGTATTTTTGAAGTTGTAAGCGACATAAAATTTGTAATAAAAAGTGATGCAATTACAATAATAAGGCAGTTTTTATCCAGATCTTTTCGGTGCTCTTCGCTGCAGAGAGTATTCATTCCAAGCAGCGATAGGGGAGCCAGAATTTCTGCAAATAAAGTTGTGTTTCCTATAATAATCAAAAGATGAGAATATGAAAGCGGAAGGTTAAAAAGCGGAATGAATATTCGAAATGAATCTGAAATGCAGGCAATAAGAAAAATCATAAAAAACATAATGTCTGGTGCCTGAGTTTTTTCAAAGGTATTTAGAATTATGATTGAAACAGAAGTTGTATAAACTAAAAGTGCAAAAATTCCTGCAAAAGCAAAAACAGGATTTGTTCTGAAAATAAATAAGCCGGTGCGGTCAAAAAAAGTGTCTGGCAGACTGTTTATATTGAAGCGTCCTGTTGCAAGATAAAAAATAAAGAAAATAAGCTCAAAAATAAGAACTGATGATGCAAATATAGAAAATGCAAGGTAAAGTCTGTTTCTGCTTTTGATTGTCATAAATTAAAGATAGCACAAATATTTGTAAAGTGTAACAAATTTTTGCCGAAAATTTACTAAAGGGATAAGAAAATTCTCTTTATAAGGGAGGAAAATATGAAAAAATCACTTCTTTTAGGACTTTGTGCAGCGTTTGTTTTTGCACCGGCTTTCTGCGGTGACGTTGCAACTTTTGTAGACAAAGGCTTTACTGCTGACGGCAAGTATTATATTTTTGGTCAGTACGGAAAAACAGACAAAAAATATCAGGGGTATGCAGAAATTTTTCAGGTTGATATTGCAGCAAATGATTATGTAGATGCTGGAGTTTTTAAGACAAAACCAGGTAATGCAACAGCTTCAAAAAACGGAAAAGAAGTTTATGAAGAACTTGAAGCAAAGAGTTTTTATTATTTAAAGAATCTTCCTTGCGAAACAGCTGATTCAGAACACACTCTTTATATTCTTGAAGATATTTATAAGACTGGAAGCGATGAAATTGAATTTAAGGATTTTGAAAATTCAAAAATTGAAAGTCCGGATACTTATAGAATAAAGCTTGTGCCTTCTGTAACTGGAAGTGGCAAAAAAGCTAAATCGTCTTTTTACATTAATATAGAAAAATATGCGGCAGACGGAACCTTGCTTGCAAAAACAACAGCCGGAAATCCTGGAATTGCCCGAAAGGGTGTTGTTAATTACAAAATTGAACGAATCTTCTGTGATAAAGCAGAAAAAAATCTGATTTTTGTAATTGAAAAGATGATTGAGGATGATACCGGCGTTTCAATCAGATATATGGTTGAAGCTGTAAAAATTAAATAATTTTTGATTTTTTTTGAAAAAAATTGGTCAAATTTGAATTTCTAAGTTGATATTATATATATATATATCCTCCGGAAGGTGCGCGGGCTTTAGGGTCTGCGCATTTTTGTTTTTAGGGCGTTAGTCCCAAATGGAGGTTATATGAAAAATTTATTTAACAAACGAAAGCTTTTGTGGTTTGTGCAGGTTTTGGTTTATACAGGGCTTACACTTTTTTTTGTAGTGCCGGTTTCATGTTCTGTTTCGGAGCAGGGAATTCAAATTGTAAGCGGTGATTTTGATTCGCCTGTTTTAGAGGAAGTTCAGGTTGTAGATTCACGTCATACCAGATTGATTTTTTCTGAACGCATAAAAATTTCTGGCGCGGTTGTAACGGAATTTGTCGAAGGTCAATCAGATTCCGATGAACATTCAGAAGATGAAAATTTATCTGTAGCATTAAAAAAATCTGTGCTGCCGGAAAATCCATTAAAAACAAAAATCAGTATTTCAGAAGACGGAAAAACTGCCTTATTTGAACTGGAAGAAGAAACTAAAATTGGAAAAAAATATTGCATATTTGGAATTGTAGTTGATTCAAACGGAAATTCACTTACATTTAATGTAAGCTTTACAGGCTTTAATCCGCGTATCCCAAAAATCCTAATGACTGAAATTCAAAATCAGTGTCCAAATCAAAAAGCGTCTGAAAAAAGTGCAGATATTTTCCGTACGGAATTTGTTGAATTCCTTTGCCTTGAAGATGGAAACTTGTGCGGACTTGAGCTTTACAGTGCGTCAAAAGGAAGCAAAGTTTCTTATGAATTTCCTTCGGTTGAAGTTTGTAAAGGCGATGTAATTGTTGTTCATCCGCGAAAAAAAGGAAAAGGCTGTCTGAATGAAACTGGAGAAAATCTTCTTGCCGCTTATTCAGGTTATGCTTCGTCATGCCGTGATTTGTGGGCAGAAAATTCTGAACCACCATTTGGAAAAAGCGAGGATATTATAATTATCCGTGAGAAAGCTTCTCAAAAAATTTACGATGCATTTGCTTATGCAGATTATGATGCTTCTAAAAAAACTTACGAAAATTCTGCGCAGGAACTTTTCCAAAGTGATTTGGCTCAGCAGATCCTCGCTGAAGGAATTTACAAAAATTTTGAACCTGCTCAGGTAGGTAATATGAATGATAAAACTGCCGTAAAGACTTTTTACCTGAAAAATGCAGCTGAAATTCAGGCAAAATTACTTGCCGGTGAAGATATACAAAATTACACAAATACATCTGAGAAATACTGGTCTGTTTGTGATAAAAAAACGCAGGATACGGCTGGCAAATTGTAAAAAATAAGATTTTATGATACATTATCCCGTATGGTTGAATTATTAGCTCCTGCGGGAAATGTAGAATCTCTGGATGCCGCAATCGGCGAAGGTGCAGATGCAGTTTATTTAGGTCTCAAAAGCTTTAATGCAAGGCTTCGAACTACCAATTTTGCATGGAATCAGTTTGAAGCCGCAGTAGACAGTTTGCATCGGCAGGGAAAAAAGATTTATGTTACTGTAAATACAGTCTGCGAGGAGCGTGAAACAGAGCGTCTTTATCGTTTCCTTTCATATTTGAACGAAGTTCATCCTGACGGTCTTATTGTTCAGGATTATGCTATTATGCGTATGGCTCAGGAATTTTTTCCAAATCTTGAACTGCATGCTTCAACTCAGATGAACGTTGAATCTTCGGCTGCTGTCCGTCAGCTTCAGAAAAGCGGAATAAAGAGAATGGTTCTTGCCCGAGAACTTGGACTTGATGAAATTGCAAAAATTAAGCGTGAGACTGGCGCAGAACTTGAAACTTTTGTTCATGGTGCTTTGTGTGTAAGTGAATCGGGACTTTGTCTATTTTCTTCATTTTTGGGCGGAAAATCTGCAAACAGGGGAATGTGTGCACAGGCATGCCGTCGTTTTTATTCAGCGGATGTTCCCGGTGGCGTTAGTCAGGGCTATTATTTTTCTCCGTGTGATTTACAATTAATTGAAAAAATTCCTGATTTAATAGACGTTGGTGTGGATTCCTTCAAAATTGAAGGCCGAATGAAAAGTGCCGATTACGTTGGAAGTGTCGTTGCCGCTTACCGTTATGTTATAGATCATTACAAAGAAGATAAAAAAGGTGCCATTGCTGCCGGAAAGCGCATGCTTGCGAGCGATTTTGCGCGTTCAAAAACAACGTACTGGTATAATTTTGATTCTTTTGAAGCTGGAGTAAATAATGCCGCTTCCAAGATTCTTAATCCAAATCAGGCTGGTGGTACGGGAATCTACCTGGGAAAAATTGCAAATACAAAGCCGGCTCCAAAGGAACTTTCAGAGGCTATAATGGCAAATGCTTCTCCAGATACTCCGGTGGAGCAGCTCCGAATAAAAATGGCCTGCCTTAAAGGCGGTTCTTATGACCCTGATCCGGGCGATTCAATTCGTTTGCATAAAAAGGATGATACAGGACGCGTAAGTCATAAAATTAAAAGTGTTGAAGTTGAAGATGACGGAAAACGCTGGATAGATATTCCATCTGGTTTTAATGAAGGGGATGAGGTATATCTGCTTCAGATAAAATCAGGTTCAAAGCATTATGCTCATGTGCTTCCTAATGATATTGGTCGTTTCCGTAAGCAGCCTAAGGATGAAATTCTTCCGGTGCTTGATATTACTCCGGTTGCAAAAAACGAGCTTAAATATGCACCTGATGGAATTTACGTGCAGGTTTCTTCAATATCTGATATTTTCCTTTCGCAGAGTTTAAATCCTGTGCGCATTATTCTGGAGTATAATTCAGAAACTTCTTATGATTTGCTGAATCATAAAACGGTCCTGCCATTTTCAAAAAAGCAGATTTTTATTTCATTTGATCCGTTCTGTTCTGCGGCTCAGGAAGATAAACTTAATTCCGAAATTGAACAGCTTATTTCTGATGGATTTGTAAACTTTGTTGCAAATAATATTGCTCATCTTCAGATGCTTTCAGGAAAGGCTGTAAATGTTATAGCAGGTCCTTACCTTTATACCTTTAACCGCTGGGCTGTAAGCTGGCTTGAAAATCAGAATGCGGGCATGTTTATTATGCCTTATGAAAATTCACGCCGTAATCTTGAAGCAACATATGAAGCTTCTGTAAGGTCTCGCGTAATTGTTCCAGTTTTTGCTTACCCGACTTTGTTCAGAATGCGCTTTAAGCTTCCTTCTGATTATGATTTTACATATTTTGAAGACAAGGAAGAAAAGGTATTTAAAGTAAATTCAACTGCAGACGGTTCATTTGTAATGCCGGAAGAGCCTTTTAGTATTCTTGATAAAGTGAATTTTATTACAGATGCAGGCTTTAAAAAAATTCTTATTGATTTTTCAAAAACGAAGGTTTCAAAATCGCAAATTAAGGCAATTGTCAATTCAATGACTAAAGCTCAGCCTTTAACAGGTATTTCACGTTTTAACTGGAAGGACGGTTTTTATTCTCCTCAGCAGATGGAAGAATATCGTGCGGCAAATGAACGTGCGGCGGCAAGAAATGCAGCCGCGGCAAAACCTGTTGTAAAAAAAGGTCCAGTAAATCCAAAAAAAGCCGGCAGAAAGGGCAGACGCTAGTAACCATCAGCTGATACTTCGCGTCTGTATTTCCACCGGATTTTTTCGTTAGCGTTTAGAAAACCTCTTCTACAAGGGCTTTTTGTTTTTCATGCTGAGCTGCGGCTTTTTCGTATGCAATTTCTTCGGAATCTGGCTGCTCAGAATTACTGTTTTCAGACAAATTTTCTTCGGCTTTCTTTGAAAAATCAGGGCGGAATTCAATATGTTCGGCAACAACGAAAATTTTGCTTTGCATTTTTCCATCTTCACCAGTCCATTTGTCCTGCTTTAATCTTCCGACAACGCGTACACCACGACCTTTAGTTACCTTCTTGTTACAGTATTCCGCAAGCTTGCCGTATGCTTCAATATCGAAAAATGAAACTTCTTCAACGCCCTGGTTGTCTTTGTTTTTGTACCAGCGGTTTACGCCAATAGGAAATTTGAACACTTTAAAACCTTCTGCAGGCTCCATAAGCTCGCTGTCTTTTGCGATGTTCCCTTCAAGAATTAATGAGTTTAACTGATTCATAATTAAAACCTCTTAAAATAAAAGATAGTTATGATGCTGGCCATGCAATCATTTGGGGATAAACCCCTTACGTATATATAATTGCGCTGATATTTAAATTTGACCAATTTTTGGAAAAAAAAATGAAAAAAATTTAAAAAAAATACAAAAACTTGCATAAAAGAGAGAAAAATGAGTTTTTTGAGAGAATAGACAGAGATTTTATGTTTTAGTTGCTTACAAGTCTGATTATGTATAAAACAACGTACTCTGTAAGTGCCTGAGTATCATGAATTTTCTGCATATTAGGCGTATTTACAAGAGTTTTTGCAAGACCTTCTACACGTTCTTTTGTAAATGAAGTTGCGGAAAGTGTCCTTACAACGCGGCGTGTATAATCTCGGATTAGAGAATTAACGTCCTCTGTAAGATTATTGTAGGCTTCTTTCGAAATCATTTTGTTCCACTGCTTTACAAGGAAGTTAAGCTCTCGGTCTATAGTTGAACCTTCAGGAACAATATCTTTTGAAAGTTCTTTTGCCTGTTTTGAAAGAGCTTCTGCCTTTGAAACTTTTTTACCGCCATCTCCGGAAGTTAAATTTGGAACACTGGATTCCTGTACGGCATTCTGTTTTTTAGTTTTTGATTTATTTGATTTTTTGTTTGCATTGAACAGACGCATCAGCCATGACAAAACTGGAATAACATATATAAATGGCAGACGGGCTTTTGCGTTTGCGTAAATTTTTGAATTTCTAAGCATAAGAAGTTCACTGTAAGTCATAAGCTTTCCGTCTGTAAAAAGTTGAAAGCCCTGCTGAGGTTCGTCATCATCTTTTTCGTATGCAAGAAGAGTCATAAAGTTTGCATTTAAAAGTGAATAAAGAATCGGAGAGTTTCTTTCAACTAAATCGCGCAGGCAAACTTCAAATTCTGCCGCATCATACATTTCCGGAAGTTTTTCATAATCCAAAAGTGTGTTGTACCATTTTTCTTCCAGATCGTGTTCAATGGAAGCGTGTGCTTCGTTACAAAGCCTTACAACAACCTGAATTACCTTTTTCTTATATACATAGTAACGGGTCCCGGAAGCAACCTTAAATACAAGCATTTCAGGAAGTTCGTTTGGTTTACCTTCTGTTGTTATTTTCTGAAGGAATTCCTTGAGGTCGTCTTCAGAATATTTTCCGTAAAGCAGTTTACCGTTATGATCCTGAAATTTCAAAATCTGATTCATTGAATAAAAATAAGGCGGTTTTGCAAGATTTGTCTGAAGTTCTTTTAATGCTTCTGCGCGTTTTTGATTTTCCTGGAATTTCTCTTTCATATAAGAACTCTGAAATTCCAGAATTTGCACAGCCTGAAGTATATTTACATCTTCTACAGTTTTGTCCTGAATTTTTTCAAAATCCTGACGAATGTAATAAAGCGTCTGGTTCCAGATGTAATAATCGTCGCCGTCTGTAAAATCGCCATACTGATATTCGCCGGAATCAACAAAATGTGTATAAAAATTCTTAATGGAAATTTCTTTTGTAGGATTTGTACTGCGCAATTTTTTTAAGAAATAATCGTGATATTCTTCTTTTTTAAGGATTTTACGAATTTTAATCTGTGCAGTTTCTAAAAGAACTTTTGCCGGAATGCATGCAGGAAGCAAAAGTGAAGGAAGTTCTCGTGAAAATTCCAGAACATAAAGCAACTGCGATTTAGTGTCATTCTGATTTTCCAAAAGATAAGCAATATACTGTTCGGCAACTTTTTTTTCAAGTATGTGCAGCGGAAACTGACGCGGAAGATCTGAAATTACAGGATAAAGAGAAGAATCATTTTTAAGAATTTCTGCATATTTGTTTGCAAATTTAATTGAAAAAAGTGTAACGGCAACAATTGTTTTCTTATTATTTGCTGTAATCAGCGCAGCAATATGTTTTTCAGAAAGCCCCTGAAGCTCGGCCGCAACAGTGTTAGTCGGGTCGCCAAGATATTTTACCAGATCTGCTTGCTCTTCGACGTGATGTTCAGCATATTTTTTGATGTAGGCACAAAATTCCTTGAAATCAATAAAAGGTGATTTCTGTTTCTCTGAATAATATCTGATAATTGAACTTAAATTTGAGGTTGTTGCCATAACACTACTATTTTATAGCATAAAGTGAATTTTTTAAAGAGACATTTGTGTTTGCAGCCTTACTTCACAGAACAAAACTCTATTGAGAGTCATTGAACAAAAACTTATTTACTGTTACTATCTTTCTTACGGGAGCTGAACGAGATTCGGCTGAGAGGGAACTTCCTGGTTCCGACCGCACCTGATCCGGATAATGCCGGCGTAGGAATCAGATACTCTTATTCTGTATTTTTCGCACGTCCATATTCCGGGCGTGCTTTTTTTTTGCACGCCTGTTCAGGAATCAATACACATAACGAGGTTTTTTTATGGAAGCGAGCGTTGCAATTCAAGTTCTGCCAAAAGCAGAAAATGATGACGAGCTTTGCCGTATTGTTGATGAGGTTATTGCCTATATCAAAAGTACCGGCTTGAATTATTTTGTTGGCCCATGCGAGACCAGCATCGAAGGCGATTATGATACGCTGATGGAAATTGTAAAGAACTGTCAGCTTATAGCCGTAAAGGCGGGAGCTCCTTCGGTTAGTGCTTATGTAAAAATCAGTTACCGTCCGAACGGCGAAGTTCTTAGCATAGAGAAAAAGACAAAGAAATTTCATCAGAATCAGGCGTAAAAATGAAGCTTAAGCATAGGCTGGAACCTTTTATACTGATTTTTTTGATTCTCGCATTGTGGCAGTTTTTAAGCATGTCAGGGGTAATTCCATCCTATATGCTTCCTTCGCCACTAAAGGTTGTAAAGGCATTTTGCGGAGATTTTTCTCTTTTGATGTTTCATCTCAGGCTTACACTTTTAGAGGCTTTTGCCGGTATTTTTGTAAGCATTGTTATGGGACTTTTGTTTGCAATTTTAATGGACAGTTTTGGTTTTGTTTACAGAACGGTTTATCCGGTGCTTATCATTACGCAGACTGTTCCAACAATTGCACTGGCTCCTCTTCTGATTCTCTGGTTCGGTTATGGAATGGCTTCGAAAGTGATTTTGATTGTTCTTTCGTGTTTCTTTCCGATGGCTGTAAATCTGCTCAGTGGCTTTGCTTCTGTAGATGCAGATGCTCTTAGACTTTTAAAATCTTTTGGCTCAACAAAGATTCAGATTTTGAGGTATGTAAAACTTCCTGCGAGTATAAAAAGTTTTTTTTCAGGTTTGCGGATTTCAATTTCGTATTCAATAATTGCATCCGTAATTTCTGAATGGCTTGGAGGAACCCGCGGACTTGGCGTTTATATGACACGCGTAAAAAAGTCATATGCTTATGACAAGCTTTTTGCAGTTATCTTTCTTGTTTCGGCATTAAGTCTTGGTCTAATAAAAATCATAAATATTATAGAAAAAGAGGTTTGTAAATATGAAAAAAAATAACCCGATAAAATCATTTGTTTTATCATCACTTTGTGTATTTTTTGCTTTTTGTGTTTTGGGCTGTTCAAAAAAAATCGATGCTCAGAATATTTCTTTTATTTTGGACTGGACTCCAAATACAAATCACACAGGACTTTTTGTTGCACAGGAAAAAGGATTTTTTGCAGAAGAAGGCTTGAATGTAGAGATTATTCAGCCGTCAGAAGACAGTGCTACAATGATGGTTGCTTCCGGACGTGCTCAGTTTGGAGTTGGTTTTCAAGATTCGCTTGCACCTGCAATTTTACGGGACGAAAATATTCCCGTAACAGCTGTTGCGGCATTGCTTCAGCATAATACTTCGGGAATTGTTTCTCTTAAAAAAGCCGGCATAGATACAGCTAAAAAACTTGAAGGTAAAAAATACGCAACCTGGAATTCTCCGATTGAGCTTGCAACAATTCAGAAAGTAATGGAAAACGAAGGCGGCGATTTTTCTAAAGTTCAGCTTATTCCTTCTACAGTTTATGATGTTGTAACAGCACTTAATACAGAAATTGATTCGGTATGGATTTATTACGCATGGGACGGAATAAAACTTGAGCTTTCGGGGCTCGAAACAAATTATCTTGATTTTGCAAAACTTGATGAAGTTTTTGATTATTATACTCCGCTTTTTATTGCAAATTCAGATTTCTTAAAAGCTCATCCTCAGGCATCAAAAAAATTCTTAAAGGCACTTCGCCGTGGCTATGAATATGCAATTGACAATCCTGACGAAGCGGCTGAAATTCTTTGTAAATGTGCACCTGAACTTGACCGCGAACTCGTTCTTGCAAGTCAGAAATGGATTACACCTTATTACAAGGCAGAGGCAGAAAAGTGGGGCTATATCGAAGCTGAACGCTGGAACCGCTTTTTCCGATGGCTTAATGATACTGAACTTTTGGAAGGCAAATTGCCTGAAAATTTCGGATTTACAAACGAATACCTTAATTAATTAAGAATTAAGAATGCAGAATTAATTAAGAGTCAGGTGAATGATGGAAGAATCATTTTTTTTGGTAAAAAATGTAAATAAAACCTTTGGAAAACGCAGGGTTTTAAAAAATATAAATTTTTCGATTCAAAAAGGTGAATTTGTTTCGCTGGTTGGCGTGAGCGGAAGCGGAAAATCGACGCTTTTAAACATAATTGCCGGGCTTGAAAAACCAGATGAAGGAAATGTGTTCCTTGACGGAAAAGATATTTTGAATAAAACCGGAAACGTAAGTTATATGTTCCAGAAAGATCTTTTATTTCCATATTATACAATCCTCGAAAATGTGATTCTTCCACTTGTAATTCAGGGAAAAGATAAAGACAAATCAAGGCAAAAAGCAATTCCACTTTTTAAGGATTTTGGGCTTGAAGGCTGTCAGAATCAGTATCCTTCGCAGCTTTCCGGCGGGATGAAGCAGCGTGCGGCACTTTTAAGAACATATCTTTTTTCTAAGGAACTTATGCTTTTAGACGAACCGTTTAGTGCACTTGATATGATTACAAAAAATCAGATGCATGAATGGTATCTTTCTACAATTGAAAAACTCGGTCTTACCACTCTTTTAATCACGCACGATATAGAAGAAGCAGTTTTGCTTTCGGACAGAATCCTTATAATGAAAAATGTCTGCGACACAGAAAACAGCAATATTGTAAAAGAAATAAAGGTAGATTATCCTCGTCCACGTACAATAGATTTTTGCTTTACAAAGGAATTTCTTGAACTTAAAAAACAGGTTTACGAGAGCTTGTAACGGCATTTTCTTAGCTGATTTTGCCGGCTAAAAAACTTTTACAACGAGTGCCGCGCCTTTTTTTATGCAAACTTCGGCAGTTTTTCCTTTTAAAACTTCATTGCTTATTCCAAGCGGAAAATCACTTTTTAAGGCTGCGTTTTTAAGCGGGTATTTTGCATTTTTTATAGAAACTTTTTTTACATTTCCAAACGGCGTTAAAATCGAAAAAAATGAATATAAATCTTCTATATAAATTGTTGATTTTCCTGCAACTTCTATAATACTAAAATCATCTGCCAGAACAGCGTGTGCTTTATGATTGTGTAAATATAAAAGTGCAGAAACGTTGCCAAAGGCGTGGTCAAAGCGTTTTCCAAGAGCTCCAAGCAATAAAAAATCTGTAAAACCTTTTTTTAAGGCATACTTTACAGCATACATTGTGTCTGTGTCATCTTTTTCGCAGGGAAGCTGAATGATTTCTTTTGCAGAAGTTTTGTATTTTTCTAAAAGTTCCGGCCTAACAGAATCAAAATCACCTGTAATAACCTCAGGGATTACATTAAGGCTTTGTGCGTGCTCCAGCGCTCCGTCGCAAAATATAAAAAAATCATCGTTTCGCAAAAAAGAGCGCATTTTTTCATAATTTTTAATTTCGCCTGCACTTACAATAACACACCGTTTCATATGCCTATCTTGACAAAAAGACCTGTTTTTGTCTATTCTTTAGATGTAGAGTTGACAAAATATTAAAAAATGTCATTTTACTCTGCCAAAGAATAATTATGAGGTTAGTAAATGTCTAAGAAGTATGCATTTTTATTTCCGGGACAGGGTGCTCAGGTTCCCGGCATGATTAAGGATATCTGCGATGCATATCCAGAGGCTCGCGCAGTTGTTGGCGAGGTAACAAAAATAACCGGAGTTGATATGCCAAATCTTCTTTGGGAGAGTGATGCTGCAACATTAAGCCGCAGTGATAACAGTCAGCTTGCAATTACAACTGCATCTCTTGCAGTTATGGCTGTGTTGAAAACAAAAGGTATTGAACCGTCGGCTGCTATGGGATTCTCTCTTGGTGAATTCCCTGCTTTGTATGCGGCTGGTGTTTTGAGTTTTGAAGATGTAATTAAAGTAGTTCGCGAGCGCGGACTTATTATGCAGGCTACCTGCGAAAATATTGCAAAGGCAAACGAAGGTCATGCACCTGGTATGACAGCCGTTCTTGGTCTTCCACCAGAGAAGGTAGAAGAGCTTGCTAACGGAATTGAAAATGCCTATGCTGCAAACCTTAACAGCCCTGTTCAGACAGTAGTCAGTGGTACAGCTGATGCACTGGAACAGATTGAAACAAAGGCAAAGGAAGCCGGCGCCCGTCGTGCTCTCCGCCTTGCTGTAGCAGGACCTTTCCACAGCCCATTGATGCAGGAAGCTGCTGATAATTTTGAAAAGGCAATAGCAGGCGTTACTTTCAATAATCCGAATAAAACACTTTTCAGCAATGTAACTGGTAAAGAAGCAAATAATGGTGAAGAAATTAAAAAGAATGCAGTTTTGCATTTGACAAACCCTGTTCGCTGGACTTCTGAAGAAGCTGTTTTGAACGATTTGATTAAGTCAAGCGGCGACGAATGGGTATTGATTGAACCTGGTGTTGGTAATGTTCTTACTGGTCTTTGGGGCAAATCAGGATTTGCAGAGACTGCAGAATGCAAGGCAGTGAACTCTGCAGAAAGCTTGAACTCGCTGTAAAGCGGGGGCGTTGCGGGGGTGTCCCCCGCAGAGAGGGTAGCGGAAAACCGAAGGTTTG
>DEEV01000001.1:16437-30204 GCA_002350445.1 Treponema sp. UBA2869
AAGACGTGTTGTAATTACTGGAATGGGAGCAATCACTCCTCTTGGAAATAGTGTTGAAGAAACTTGGGCAGGAATAAAAGCTGGAAAAAGTGGAATTGCACCAATAACTCAGTTTGATTCATCAATCAATAAAGTACATTATGCGGCAGAGGTTAAGAACTTTGACCCTGGTTTGTATATGGATTCAAAAGATGCCCGCAAGATGGCTCGCTTTACTCAGTTTGGCGTAGCAGCTGCAAAGATGGCGCTTGAAGATTCTGGACTTATGGGAAATCAGGAAGTTCTTGATGAAACTGGTATTATTCTTGGTGTAGGAATTGGCGGTCTGGAAGAAACAGAAGCTGATGTTTTGAGCCTTCAGAAAATGGGCTTTACAAAAACAAATCCTATGGCTATTCCAAAGCTTATTCCTAATGAAGTTGGTGGAAATATTGCAATTACATTTGGTCTTCATGGACCTGTTCAGTCAATTGCAACTGCATGTTCTTCTGGAACTGATGCTCTTGGTGTTGCTTTTGATATGGTTCGTTCTGGACGTCTTGATACATGTTTGAGTGGTGGTGCAGAAGCAACAATCTGTCAGTTCGGTGTTGTATCATTTGAAGTTCTTCACGCACTTTCTACTGGTTTTGATGATGATCCTACAAAGGCAAGCCGTCCGTTCGATAAAGACCGCAACGGATTTGTAATGGGCGAAGGTTCTGCTATACTCGTTCTGGAAGAGTATGAACATGCTAAAGCTCGTGGTGCAAAGATTTATGCGGAAGTTGCAGGATACGGTGCTTCTTGTGACGGTTACCATCTTACAGCTCCAAATCCAGACGGAATTTGCGGTTCAAAATGTATGACTCGCGCTCTCAAAGATGCAGGAATGGATCCAAGTGAGATTCAGTACTACAACGCTCACGGAACTTCTACAATGAAGAACGATTCAAGCGAAACAAACATGATTAAGATTGCATTTGGCGAAGAAAATGCCCGCAAGCTTAAGATTTCTTCTACAAAGTCTATGCACGGTCACTGTCTTGGTGCAACTGGTGCTGTTGAAGCAATGATTTGTGTAAAAGCAATCAACGACAGCTTTGTTCCATGTACAAAGAACCTTGATAATCCTGATGTAGAAGGAGGCTGCGACCTCGACTACACACCAAACAAGGGTGTAGAAATGAACATCGACGCTGCAATGTCTGCTACTTTCGGATTCGGTGGACATAACGGTGCAATTATTATTAAAAAGATTTCAAACTGACACACTTCGTGTGCAGTCTAAATCGTTTAATCTCTTGATTTGCCATAAGGCAAACAAGAGAAAATAATTTCGTCCCGACAGGTTGCCCTGCGGGACAAATCATAAGGAATAAACAATGCCACTTACAACAGATATTAAATCACTTTTACCCCACCGCGAGCCTTTCCTCTTTGTTGACGCAATTATCAGTGCAGATGAAAAAGGCTGTGTTTGTGAACATACATTTACAGAAAACGAGTTTTTCTTTAAGGGACACTTTCCTGAGTACCCTGTAGTACCAGGAGTAATTCTTTGCGAAACTATGGCACAGGCTGGTGGAGCTGCTCTCCGCTATTTGAATATTGTTCCTGCAGATGGACTTTTCTTCTTTGCAACGTTGGACAAAGTTAAGTTCCGCAATCAGGTTCGTCCTGGCGATAAGGTTCGCATGGAAATTGAATTCCTTCGCAACAGTCCAAAAATGATTAAACAGGCTGGTAAAGCCTATGTCGGTGACACCCTCTGCGCCGAAGCGGAATGGATGTGTCTTGTTGGTAGTGCCAATTAATCGGAACGGGCGGAATGGAATCGCAGTGCGCGTGAGCGCACACGTATATAAACTTCCATACAGATAGCGGCGGGCTTCAGTCCGCCGCATGTGTCTCGTAGGCGCAGCCAACTAAAATTTAAGCGTTCCTATAACTGTCGTTTCGTTGTCGTTGTAGGATTGCTTTGAAGAATCTGAGCCGTAATATTTATTTTGAAAGCGAGGGCTTTGTGAATCAATTTCTGCAATTTGTTCTGCGCGCGACTTTAAGCCGCTTCTGGAAGGATTTTCTTTTCGGGCGGCTTTTGCTTTTGGCGAAACTAGGAATGCAAAAAGACCTCCGCAAAGTCCGCCTGCAACGTTTATAATCACGCCTGCAATTCCGTTTGCGCTTTGTAAAAATCCGTTAATCAATAAAAGAATGAACAGCGCCGCCTGACTTAATGGAATATTTTTCTTAGAAAATGATGCAAATGAATTCAAAAAGAAAAGCATAAATATAACAGACACAGAACCTTCCAGACTGGCATTGCAAAAACATGCGTTTAAGACACCAGAAAACAAAGAAGATACCGTCATCATAATTCCAATTACAACAGAACCGTAAAGACCTTCTATTTCGGTTCCCAGTAAAAGAATAAAAATGCAGTTTGTAATTAGAAGTGCAAAGTCACGACTACCAAAGCTGTAAAAAACAAGCCTTGCGTACGAACTGAAATTCGAAGGATTAAAAGGCAGCGAACCGCCGGCTGCGGTAGGTGAAGCTAAAAATCCGAGTTTTTGTTTTAATACAAAATTGTTAAGCACAAAGAACAGCAGAGCCGCAAAAACAAAAGAAATTGTAACCGGCGCATTATAGGAAATTTTAATATTTATTTTTTTCTTCATGTTTATATTATCTTAGCAAATTCGATTTTAATATATCATTTTTTGTAAAAAAGTGTTATATTAATTGTATGAGCGAAGTAACAAACAGCACGAATGCAAATTCAGGGCTTGTTGAAGACATTACATTCGAATTGCCTCCAGAGAATAACGTTGTTTTTTACAACGATGATTTGACGACTACTGATTTTGTCGTTGATATTCTTGTTTCAATTTTTAATAAATCTCGTTCAGAAGCAGAAGAACTTATGATGAAAATTCATACAGAAGGTTCTTCAATCGTTGGAAAATATACTTATGATATAGCCGTTTCCAGAACAAATCTTACGCTTCAGGCTGCGCGCAAAAACGGTTTTCCTTTAAGGGTAGAAGTTGAGTAGTATAGAACCGGGAAGTACAGTGCGTCAGATGAAGGTTAGCCCTGTTCTGAACCGCATTCTGTCTGAATCATTTTTAACAGCAAAACAGTCTCATCATCAGTTTTTAACACCGGAACATGTTCTTGCGGCTGCTTTAAGAGATGAATATGCGGAGCATCTTTTGTACGACAGCGGTGTAGATGTAAAATCAGTTCAGTCAGAAGTTACAAATTATCTTGTAAGTAAGCTTCCTGTTGTCTCTGAATCTGCAAATCCAGAATTAATTAAAGCTCCTCTGGAATCTGTAGGTTTTCAGGATATGATGAACCGAGCCGTATTCAGCTGTATTACGGCAGATACAAATGTTATAGACATTACCGATGTGCTTTTGAGCATGGCTTCGGCAAAGAAAAATTACTGTGCATACTTTCTTGTAAGCAACGGCTTAAATCGTGATAAGCTCAAAGAACTTGTTATTCAGAGCAGACCTAAGAAAATCCTGAATAAAGAAAACTTTGCCCGTCAGGATTCTGGTGCAAATCAGCCTGAGCCTGTTTCTTCGAATAATGCCGGCGGTCTTAAGCGTTTTGCTGTAAATCTTACGGAACTTGCAAAAAAAGATTCATTTGACGAACTTGTTGGCCGCGATGAAGAACTGGAACGAACTATTCAGATTCTTTGCCGGCGCACAAAAAATAATCCGCTGCATGTTGGTGATGCCGGAGTTGGAAAAACTGCCCTTACTCAGGGGCTTGCTCAGCGTATTGTTCAGGGAAAAGTGCCTGATACATTAAAAGGCTATACTGTTTATTCACTTGATATTGGACTTTTGCTTGCGGGTTCAAAATTCCGTGGTGATTTTGAAGAACGTCTTCATTCAGTTATAGATGAACTTAAAGAAAAAAAGCGTTCAATTTTATTTATTGATGAAATTCATATGATTATGGGCGCCGGTTCAAACGGAAGTACACAAATTGATGCGGCAAATCTTTTAAAGCCAGCTCTCGCTTCCGGCGAAATCAAAGTAATAGGTTCCACAACTTACGAAGAATATGCAAAGAATTTTGAAAAAGACCGAGCTCTTGCAAGACGCTTTCAGAAAATTGATATTTCTGAGCCATCTGCTGCCGAAACAGAAAAAATCTTAAAAGGACTTCTTCCAAAATACGAAGCATATCATAATGTAAAATACAATGCGTCGGCTGTTTCTGACGCTGTAAAATATGCAGTTCAATATCTTCCAAACCGAAGACTGCCGGACAAAGCTATTGATATCATAGACGAAGCCGGTGCTTATCTTCACATTGTAAAAACCGGCGGTTTTGCTGGAAATACGAAAAAAGCAGAATCTGTTCCTGTTGTAAGTTCATCTGTAATAAAAACTGTTACTGCGCGTATTGCAAAACTTCCTGTTGATTCAATTAAAGGAAATGAAAGAGACGCTTTGCGCGAAATAGAAAATCTTATGCAGTCAAAAATATTCGGGCAGGAAAAAGCTGTTGCGGCGCTTGGAAAAGCTGTAAAGCGTGCACGGGCTGGTTTTAGAAATCCAGATAAACCGGAAGCAAGTTTTCTTTTTGTTGGACCTACTGGCTGCGGAAAAACCGAGCTTGCAAAAACTCTTTCCGAAATTTTAAAAGAACCTTTGCTGCGTTACGATATGAGTGAGTATCAGGAAAAGCATACGGTAAGCCGTCTTGTTGGTTCTCCGCCGGGATATGTTGGTTTTGAAGAAGGCGGACTTCTTACAAAGGATGTTATAAAAAATCCTCATTCGGTAATTCTTTTTGATGAAATTGAAAAGGCGCACGAAGATATTTATAATGTGCTGCTTCAGGTTATGGATTACGGCAGCCTGACTGATAATCAGGGACGAAAGGCTGATTTCCGTTCCTGCATAATTATTATGACAAGTAATGCCGGTGCGCGCGATCTTGAAAAAAATGGCATTGGTTTTGGTTCTGGTTCTGATCAAAGTGATGATGTAGAGTTATCGTTGAATGAAGCTGTAAACAAGGAATTCCCGCCGGAATTTAGAAACAGACTTGATGCTGTTATTCCGTTTAACTTTCTTGATTTTGAAGTTGCAAAAATGGTTTGCCGCAAGGAACTTGGAAATCTTGCACAGAGAATTAAACGGCAAAAAGTTGTGCTTGAAGCTTCTGACAGGGCAATTTCGCTTCTTGCAAAAGAAGGTTATTCAAAGGAATTTGGGGCAAGAAATATTGCCCGCACAATCGAAGAAAAGGTTTCAAATCAGCTTGTTGACGAGGTTTTGTTCGGAAAACTGGAAAAAGGCGGAAAAGTTTTAGTTGATTGTAAAGACGAAAAACTTATTTTTACCTATGAAAAGTAACCTGAAAATTTCAAAAAAAGCATTTTCACTTGCAATTTATTTTTTGTCTGTGCTGTTTTTTGCAACGGTATTTCTGTGCATATTTTTTATTACCGCTCATAGAAATTCTCTTTTCAGAAAAAATGCCAGTCAGGAAAACCGGATTGCGCACGTTCTTGTAATTGGAAGCTATAAGAACGAGGTTATTACAAGACAGATTTATAACGGCGCAAAAAAAATGGCAGAAAAATATAACAGCGTCGTTGAGCTTTACATTCCTACTTTTCAATCATCTGATACTTCGCTGCAGGCTTTGTTTGATTATGCAGGTTATATTAATGCGGACGGAATTATAGCGTTTGTCGGTTCATCAGATAAAAAACTTGTTACTCCAAGAGATGTTGATGATTATAAGATTCCTTTGATTACAACCGGAACTTATGTGCCCGAACTTTCGCAGATTTCTTACATTGGAAACAGCTATTGGGAAGTTGGAAAGAAAATTGCCGAAGATGCGGAAGAACTTCTTATGAATTCTCGCGGCGACATTTGCATTATAAACAATAATTCGTCTCCGAATCCAAACGACAGCACTCTTTTAAATAGCATGCAGTCGTATTTTAGAACATTTAAAGGTATAAATTGTAAGGTTGTTCCAAAAGTCAGTCTTAATGATACTTCTGATGTTTTTATATGCCTTTCTGAAGAAATTACAATTCAGACAGTTCAGTTTTTTCAGGAATTTTATCCTACAAAAAAACTTCACATTATAGGTTTTGGAAGCAATAATACCTGCGAAATTTACCTTGAAAAAGGCTTAATCACAGAGCTTGTAACAATTAACCCCGAAAAAATTGGCGAAGAAGCTATGACCGCCTTGTTTGAATACAAATCAAAAGGGTATACAAGTAATTATATTACTGCAGATGTAAAGGTCTGGAGGGCGAAATAATGAAATTTTCAAGCCTTCTGCCAAAACTTTCGCTTCGCTGGAAAATCATGCTTTGTGTTGCCATTGCAATGACTTTGCTTGGTTCAATTCTTATTGTTTCTATGAGTATGAACCTGCAGGCTATGCGTTCCCTTGGCGGTTCGTATATTTCAAACTCTGAATTAAATGATTTTTCGCAGAAAATTCTTCAGACTGAAAAAGCTGTAGAAACTTACATAAATTACAGAACCTTTGAAAGCATAGATTCGTTTTACAATTTCAGAAACAAGGTTGAAATTTCAATAGAAAAATTTCAGAAATATCCTTCAACAAACGAAGTAAAGCAAAAGGAATATATAGTTGCTCAGCTTACAAAATCTTATATTTCGTACGGCACAAAGGCCATTGCTTCTCAGCGTGCAAATTCTCATGACGAAGTTGCAAAATGGTTCGATAAGGCACTTTCCTGCTATAACCTTTTGAATTCCCATATCATTGAATTAAACAGCCTTCGCCTTCAGGAAAATGCAAATAATTATGAAACAAACCGCAGAAATTTTTCTTTTTCAACTTCTATAAGTATTGTGCTTTTTATAGTTTGTTCTTCAATTATACTTTTGATTTTGTATATCATAATTACTTCGCTTACAAAACCGCTCGTAGAAATTTCGGAGGTTGCCCACAGAGTTTCAAAACGAGATTTCGACGTTCCTCTTTTTAATTTAAAATCTGATGACGAAATTGGAAATATCTGTCAGGCGTTCGACAGAATGATTATTTCTATCCGAGAGTATATTGATACAATCTGGGAAAAGGCGCAGACCGAGGCTGAATTGCGTGAGAAGGAAATTGAAATGCAGGCGCTTTATACCGATGCACAGTTAAAGACGCTTCAATATCAGATTAATCCGCACTTTTTGTTTAATACGCTTAATACAGGTGCGCAGCTTGCAATGATGGAAAATGCCGATAAAACCTGCCTTTTTATGGAACAGGTAGCTGATTTTTTCCGTTATAATATTCAGCAGAAAAAACAGACTGCTACAATTGACGAAGAACTTGGTCTTATAGATAACTTTGTTTATATTATGAAGGTGCGCTTTGGAAACCGCCTTGAATTTAAAAAGACAATCCCTGAACAAAAACTAAACCAGACAATTCCGGTTATGACGCTCCAACCGCTTGTTGAAAACTGCATAAAGCACGGTCTTAAAAATTCAAAAGGAAAAATTGAACTTAAAATAACCATGCTTGAAAAATTCATAGAAATAAGTGTGTCGGATAATGGAAGCGGCATGGATGAAGAAGTTCGCAAAAAAGTTTTAGAAATGGTAAAGTCAAATTCGTCAGAATTTAATGTAGAAGAAAATTCCGAAGAAGGAACGGGAATCGGTTTGACAAATGTTTTTATGCGATTAAAATTATATTTCCATAGAGATGATATTTTTGATATTGTTTCGGCAGATGATGGAATTGGTACAAAATTTATAATAAGGATTCCGGCTCATGTATAAAATTCTACTTACTGATGATGAACAGATTGTAATAGACTCGCTTTCTTTTATTATAAATAAAAATTTCGAAGGGCAGGTACAGGTTTTTACAGCTCTTTCCGGTACAGAAGCAATTGAAATTTCTACAAAAGAAGATATTGATATCATATTTATGGATATTAATATGCCAGGTCTTAGCGGACTTGATACAATCAGCTGCATTTTAAAGCTTAAGCCGAATATTGCTGTTATAATTCTTAGCGCATTTGACCGTTTTCAGTATGCTCAGGAAGCAATGAATCTTGGCGCGTTTAAATACATTACAAAGCCGGTAAACCGCAATACTGTAATTCAGACAATCCGAAGTGCAATGGATTTAATAGATTCCCGTCAGGGTGCTTCTGTCAGCGATACAGACTTTCATAAAAAGCTTGATTTAATTTCTCCGATGATTGAAAGTGATTTTATCTATGCGTGCCTTTTTACAAACGACAAGGCTATAGATATTTCTGCCTATCTTGATTATTTTAATCTTAGTAATTCCGATTTTTGTGTTATATGTCTTGAAGTTCCTAAAATTGATCCGGCAAATCAGTATGAAACTTTTTTAAAAATCCGTGAAATTTTAAATAGAGATCACAGAGTTCTGGTAAGTTCGTTTATGCTGAATCGTATTATTGCACTTTATCCGGTAGAAAAAAATGCTTCGCCTCAGGAAGTTCTGGAGCAAATTCAGAAAATGATTTCAAACCTGTCGTTCAATTTTTCTGCAGGAATACGAACCGGCGTAAGTCATATTTTTACGGGCAGTACCGATTTTTCAATCGCTTATAACGAAGCTGTTGCTGCAATCATAAAAACAGACGAAGCCGGTGGCATTCAGTTTGCCTATTCTCAGTCAGAATTGCAGGATAATACAAGAAATATAGAAGAATTTAAAAAGCAGCTTTTAGTTCATTTAAGGCAGGGCGACGCAAACGGAATTAAATCTTTTTTAAGCCTTTATACTTCGGAACTTTTTGAAGCCCAGAAAGATTTAAACGTTATAAAAAACAATCTTTTTGAACTTATAATTACAGCGCGTAACGTTACAAACGAAATCATAAAGGATTTACCTCAGAACACGTTTGACAATGTTTTTTCGGTGCTTTCTTCCGAAAATGATCTGACTGTGCTTAAGGAATTTACACAAAAGTGTCTTCTGGAATGTGAGTCGGCAATTGCAAGCAGAAAGGCTCATGTAGAAAATCCTGTAATAAAGAAAGTGTGCGATTATCTGAATATGCATCTTTCCGAAGATCTTTCTCTTGAACAGATGGCTGATTTTGCAAACGTCAGTTCATTTTATTTGAGTAAGCTATTTAAAGAAGAAAAGGGTGTTACGTTTATTAATTTTATTTCGGACAGGCGTCTTGAAAAAACCCGTGATCTTCTGAAAAACACAGATTTGTCTATAAAAGAGATTACAACCGAAGTTGGCTATAATGATCAGAATTATCTTAGCCGAATCTTTAAAAATCGTTACGGACTTTCGCCGTCAGAATATAGAAATTCATTGTAGGAGTAAAATCAGATTTCCCCACAGCCTGAATATTTTTGAAATCTGCATGAAAAAAGAATGAAAAAAATAATTTTTCTGTTAATTTCGGCTTTGCTTTTTGTTTCTTGTAGAGAAAAGAATAGTGTTAGTACAGATGTTACTGCCGATTTGTCCAATGAAAATAAAAAGGTAATAGGACTTTCTATTGATACGCTTGCAATAGAACGTTGGCAGCGTGACCTGGACATTTTTATAAATAAGGCAAAGGAGCTGGGCGCGGATGTAATTGTGCAGAATGCGGGAAACAGCTGCGAAGAACAGAGTCGACAGATTTTGTACTTATATGAAAAAAATGTAGATTGTGTTGTAATTGTCCCAAAGGATGCCGAAAAGCTTGTCGATGTTGTAGCCAGACTTAAGTCAAAGAAAATTCCTGTAATTTCTTATGACCGTCTTATTCTTAATGCAGATATTGATTTATATCTTACTATAGACAGCGAGCGTGTAGGCGAACTTATGGCAGAAGGTATTTTGAATATTACTGATGCTCGTAAATGGTTTTGTATGCTTGGTCCACGCGAAGATTTTAATATGACTCTTATAAAATCTGGAATAGACAAGGTTATTAAGCATGAAAATGTTTATATAGGGTATACGTTTTATACTGACGGCTGGAATTATGATCTTGCATACACTGGAATGGTAAATATATTGAACGAAGGAAATTTCCCGGATGCAATTATCTGTGGTAATGATGCTGTTGCAAACAGCGTTGTAAAAGCCCTTAATCTTTATTATTCAGGTCCTCACATTCCAATTTGCGGCCAGGATGCAGATATTACAAGCTGTCAGTATATTGTAAAGGGAATTCAGGATTTTACTATATATAAGCCTATTTCGAAGCTCGCGGAAACCGCTGCCGAGTATGCCGTTGAACTTGCAAATGGCGGTCATCCGGAAATTCCGGCAAGCCAGCATAGAACCATAAACAATGGTTATGCAGAAATTTCTGGGCTCTGGCTTGATCCTATACGCGTTGATAAATCAAACATCGACGAAGTTATCATTAATTCAGGTTTCCATTCTTACAGCGCAGTTTACGGAAAATAAACTTTTTTATTCGGATATGCTTTTCAGGCATATTCCTGCGTCTTTTTATGCTTTTTTTTGCTATTAGTATTTTTTTTACAACAAAAAAATACTAATAGTTTTATCCTATTACTTTTAATAATCTTTATAAATACTAGAAAATACCAATTTTTTTTAGAAAATCGCTGAATTTTTCACATTGAACCGTTATATACTGATACAAGTGAAAGAACATTTGTTCTTTCGATAAAAAAACATCTTAAAATATTAGGAGATATTTTATGAAAAAACTTTTAGCAGTTTTATTGGCTGGAGCAGTAGCTCTTTCAATGATTGGATGTGGAAAGTCTTCTTCTACAGCAAAAATTGGTGTATCAATGCCAACAAAAGACTTGCAGCGCTGGAATCAGGATGGTGCTAACATGAAGGCTCAGCTTGAAAAAGCAGGTTACAATGTAGACCTTCAGTTCGCAGCAAACGACATTCCTACACAGATTTCACAGATCGAAAACATGATCACAGGAAACTGTAAGGTATTGGTAGTAGCAGCTATCGATGGTTCTTCTCTTTCAAATGCTTTGGATTCAGCAAAGAAAAAGGGAATCAAAGTTGTTTCTTACGACCGCCTTATTATGAACACAAATGCAGTTTCTTACTATGCTACATTTGATAACTACAAAGTAGGTACAATCCAGGGTGACTACCTTGTTGAAAAATTGAACCTCAAGAACAGAACATCTTCAAATCCAGTTTACATGGAATTCTTCACTGGTGACCCAGGTGACAACAACATCAACTTCTTCTTCGGTGGAGCTATGGATGTTCTTACTCCATACCTTAACTCAGGTGTAATCGTTTGCCGTTCAGGACAGACTGCAAAAGCTCAGGCTGCTACATTGAACTGGTCAACAGAAGAAGCACAGAAGAGAATGGAAAACCTTGTAACATCTAACAACTACGGTCCTAAGGGCAACAAGCTTGACGCTGTATACTGCTCTAACGACTCTACAGCTATGGGTGTAACAACTGCTCTCCTCGGAGCTGGATACACAGCTGACAACTTCCCAATCATCACTGGACAGGACTGCGATATCGTATCTGTAAAGAACATGATCAAGGGAACACAGGCTATGTCTATCTTCAAAGATACACGTACACTTGCTTCAAAAGTTGTTGAAATGGTTGATGCAATCGTAAAAGGTTCTAACCCACCTGTAAACGATACAAAAACTTATGACAACGGAACAGGAATTATTCCTTCATATCTTTGTGAACCAGTATTCGGTACAAAAGACAACTACAAAGAACTTTTGGTAGACTCTGGATATTACACAGAAGATCAGTTGAAATAATTGATAATCACTATTGATTAGTGTAAGGGGCTGTCTAAAATAACAATATGTGCTTTTAGACAGCCCATTTTTTAAATCAAGTACGAGGTGAAGTTCCAATGGCAAAGACATTGTTGGAAATGAAAAATATCGTTAAGGAATTTCCTGGCGTAAAAGCTTTAAATAACGTAAATCTTACGGTTGAAGAAGGCGAAATTCACGCTATTTGTGGTGAAAACGGTGCCGGAAAATCAACTTTGATGAACGTACTCAGCGGTATTTATCCATATGGTTCTTATAGCGGCGACATTTTTTATGATGGCAGCCTTTGTAAGTTCCAGAAAATCAAGGACAGCGAAGCTAAGGGTATTGTAATTATCCATCAGGAACTGGCTTTAGTTCCTCTCCTGACAATTGCTGAAAATATGTTCCTTGGAAATGAACGCGGTTCGGCTGCAAAAATTGACTGGTCAGAAACCTTTGCAAAAGCAGATGAACTTTTGAAAATGGTAGGATTGAAAGATTCTTCCAAAACTTTAATTAAAGATATTGGTGTTGGAAAACAGCAGCTTGTAGAAATTGCAAAAGCTCTGGGTAAAAAAGTTCGTCTCTTGATTCTTGACGAGCCTACAGCATCTTTGAACGAAATAGAATCTAAACATCTTCTTGATCTTATGCTTGAGTTCAAGAAACAGGGAATGACATCAATCATTATTTCCCACAAATTAAACGAGATTTCATACGTTGCAGATAAAATTACCGTAATTCGTGACGGTAGTTCTATCATGACTTTAGATAAAACAAAAGATAACTTTACCGAAGATACAATCATTTCAGCTATGGTTGGACGCAGCCTTACAGACCGCTTCCCTAAACGAGAGCCGAAAATTGGTGATGTATGTTTCGAAGTTAAAAACTGGTGCGTAGATCATCCAATCTTTGATGGAATTAAGGTTTGCGACAACGTAAATTTCAACCTGCGTAAAGGTGAAGTTCTTGGTATTTCAGGACTTATGGGTGCCGGCCGTACAGAGCTTGCAATGAGTATTTTTGGACATTCTTACGGTTCAAATATTCACGGTACAATTCTTCTTAATGGAAAAGAGGTTTCTTTCCCTAATGTAAAGAGCGCAATTAAAAATAAGATTGCCTATGTTACAGAAGACAGAAAAGGAAACGGTCTTATTCTTACAGAATCTATAAGCCAGAATACTGTTTCTGCAAATCCTGAAAGAGTTTCTAAACATTATGTTTACGACTTTGATAAGATTCGTAAGTGTTCACAGGATATGGCTCGTGATATGCACACAAAATGTGCAACTGTTGACGAAGCTGTAGGAAACCTTTCTGGTGGAAACATGCAGAAAGTTCTTCTTGGAAAATGGCTTTTTGCTGAGCCGGATATTCTTATCCTGGATGAACCTACACGTGGTATTGACGTTGGTGCTAAGTACGAAATTTACTGCATTATTAACAAGATGGTAGCAGAAGGAAAATCTGTAATTATGATTTCTTCTGAAATGCCGGAAATCTTGGGTATGTGCGACCGTATTTATGTAATGAACGAAGGCAAGATGATTGCTGAAATGAGCGGAAAAGATGCAACTCAGGAAAAAATTATGACTTGCATTATCAATTCCGGAAAATAAGAAAATATTTAGGAGACTAAAATGGCTGAGAATAAGTTAGATATCAGACGTGTTCTTAAAAATAATACAATGTTAATTGTCCTTGTTGGTGTAATGGTATTGTTCGAAGTTTTGATCAGTGCTTCTGGACATGGACATTTGTTTGCTCCTGCAAACATCACAAACATCATACTTCAGAATGCTTATGTAGGTATTCTTGCAACAGGTATGCTTTTGTGTATTCTTACCGGTGGTAACATCGATTTGTCTGTTGGTTCTGTAGTTGCTCTTGTTGGAGCTCTTGCAGGTGTTCTTGTTGTAAATCTTCATGTTCCAATTGGTATTTCAATTTTCCTTTGTCTGCTCGTTGGTATTTTGATTGGTGCTTTCCACGGTTTCTT
>DEEV01000001.1:30290-38754 GCA_002350445.1 Treponema sp. UBA2869
ATTCTTGATGGTAAACCAATTGCTCCATTCCCACCAAAATATTTGAACCTTTTCAACAGTTTTACTGTTCCACAGAAAGTAACAGCTGCTACAGAAAAAGCTCTTGAAAATGTAGGATTCGGAGAGTTTGCTGTAACTCCTTTGTTCACTCTTACAATGACTATTGCAATCATCTGCTGTGTAATTTATGTAGCACTTGAAATTAAAGGTCGTCTTACAAAGATTAAGAAGGGTTATGCAGTTGATTCTATCGTAGCATTTGCTACTAAGCTTATTGTTCTTTCTGCTGTAATCATTTTCGTTGGACAGTTCCTTGGTCGTGACCGTGGTCTTCCTGTTGTATTGATTCTTCTTGCAGTTGTTGTTGGAATCTATGCTTACTTTACACAGAATACAGTTCCTGGCCGCTACCTCTACGCAATTGGTGGTAACGCAAAGGCTGCTAAACTTTCTGGTGTAAATACAGATAACGTAATGTTCTTTGCTTATACAAACATGGGATTCATTGCTGCTCTTGCTGCTTTGGTTTGTGTTGCTCGTTTCAACTCAGCACAGCCTACAGCTGGTCAGAACTATGAAATGGATGCTATCGCTTCCTGCTTTATTGGTGGAGCATCTGCATACGGTGGAACTGGTACAGTTTCTGGAGCAATCATTGGTGCTGTATTCATGGGTGTATTGAACAATGGTATGTCAATCCTTGGTGTTGATATGAACTGGCAGCGCGCTGTAAAAGGTCTTGTATTGCTTCTCGCTGTAATCTTTGACGTTGTTTCTAAGAGCAAGAAAGCAGGTAAAAAAAAGTAATTAAATAAAACTAATTCTCCTGTTTAGTTTGTTTATATCCTTTTGGCCGGTACAGAGATAGACTGTACCGGTCTTTTTTTATAGAATAGCAGTATGACAGAAAATCAATTTGCATTAGAACTTTATAAACGTTACGGAACTGTTACACGGGCAAGAAATTGCTTTTTATATACAAAAAAGTGTGTGCGTATAACCGATATGTTTTTGCAAAACGGGCGCGCAATTTTAGGCTGGGATGCCGGTTCGGCTTTTACACATTTTAAAAATATGCTTTCAAAAGGCCTAACAGGAAGTTTTATTTCAGAAGATGTTTCCCGACTTAAAAAGTCTGTTTCTGCGTTGCTGGAAAGTTCTCGCAGACTTTTTTATTTTTCTTCAAAAGTAGATGCAATAAAAGCGGCGCTTTCTTATGCTCCTTCCAACACGGCCGTTTACCTTCCGTGGACATTCGATTCGTCTGTCTGGCAAAAAACCGACTGTGTTGTTCTTGAACCTCCGTTCCCATGGACAGATTCTCTTTTTATTCTTGCAATAAACGAAACTTTGCTTTCGTCAGACAAAGAAGTTTCTTTTGCGAATCAGGTAAATTTTCCGTTTGCGTTCGAAGCAGGAATTACCCGTTCAATCTATAATCTTATTGAACAGCTTCCGTTGCGTCAGGAAAAAAACTGGTTTATTTATGATTCGGTTCTAACAAAATACTGGACCAGAAAAGGACCATATCTTTTTTCAAAGATTCCGGAAGAGAAATATGATTCCTTTGTATTACACTGTCTTGATTGCGGTATTGCAGTTAATCCAGGTTATAATGTTCCTTCAATAGTTCCTTTTGGAGCAGATAAAGGTGTTTTTACGAAATTAAAAAATTCACCTTTTGAGTTTTAGTGTCGAAAATATAATAGTATGAATCCTGAAATTCTTTTGTTTGTTATCAAACTTATTCTTGGCGGACTGGTTGCATTTTGTGCAATTCTGGTTATGTCAAAAACTCACGAGCTTTACTGGCTTTTTTTGATTTGCGGCTTTCTTTTTTCTTACGTTTCGCTTGTTTTTGAGCTTTTGATAAAGCTTGGCGTTCTGATTCATACACGCTATGCTTTGTATGGCATACCGGTTTCGCAGCTGTTGTGTGCAACAATTCCTTCTGTCTGCTTTTTACTTGCGCTTATATTTTTTCTTATCAGGAGATAATTATGACAGAGCTTGATGAATATTGGAATAATTTCATAAAAGCAACCGGTCGTTCCGAAGATGAAAAATGCTCCGGAGATTTAACTTTTGAAGCAAAAGGTTTTGTTAATGCAGAATTGATCTCGCTTGTGCTTTCGGGCAAAAAAACAGCCTTTTTTACAAGCTGGTCAACCTATGCAATAGACCAGGAGCCGCTTCCGCTTTCCGGAGAACTTTATCTTGTTCTAGATAAAGCAGAAAAACCTTGCTGTGTAATAGAACTTGAATCGGTAAATGTTGTACCGTATAACGAAGTTACCTGGGAAATGGCGCAGAAAGAGGGCGAAGATAAAGATTTACAGGAATGGAAAGAGCGAAAACGTGAATACCTGGAAGATGAAGGCTCCGTTCTTGGCTTTGAATTTACACCTGATATAAAACTTGTTTTCCAGACCTTTAGGGTTATATATAAATAGTATGGAGGAATATAATGGAAAAATCTAAAAAAACTATTGGAACACTGGTGCTTCAAATTGCACTTGGGCTTCTTTTTATTGTTGGCGGTATCTGGACTCTTCAGAACGGTAAAGGTGACGAAGTTACTTCTGCTTTTCATTCAATCTTTTCCGGCGATACTGCAAAATTTATCTGTCTTGTATTTGGAATTATAGAAATTGTAGCCGGTGTTTTTCTACTTCTACGCCTTTTTGTGTTTCTTAATACAAACCTTGATTCTCTGTTAATGATTATTATTATGATTTGCTGGATAGTTGCAATTGTTTGTATTGATTTTATTGGAAATGACGGTTTATTTAAAAATCTTGATACAGGATTTCTTCCGTTTTTGAATCGCTTTGCTCGTCATCTTATTGTGCTTGGTGCAATACTTAAAGTGAAGGACTAAAAATATGAAAAAGCTTCTGTCTGTTGTATTAATTTCTTTTTTTCTTGGTGCTGCTGTTTTTGCACAGGAACGTTTTGTAAGTTTCTCTGCAGGTCTTATGACCGGCATTCCATTTTACGGAGATTCTTCCATTAGTTCGTCTAATAGCAATGCAAATGATGGCGGGGCAAGAATTATAATAGGATTGGATGCTTCAATCAATTTTAATGCACTGGACAGAGCTACATTTTTTATTGGAAATGACATTCTGTTTGACTTTAATTTTAATGGTTCGGAACATTCTAATCATATTCATCTGGATTTTCCAATTGGAATTAAAGTTTATCCTTGGGATTTTGGTCTGAATTTTGGACTTGCCTATGTTTTTGGCTTCAGAGGCGATTTTATAAATGTAGATGGCGATGAAGCAAAAGATGGAGTTGCATGCTGGGGAAATGGTCTTAAGTTTAATGTTGAATACAATTTTGCGCATAATGCTGCTTCAAGGTTTTATCCATCAATAGGATTGTTCTGGAAACTTATGCCGCGTGGCGACAACTACTGGGATAATATGCTGGGGCTTTACATAAATGCGAATTTCTGATCAGCTGCTTTTTTAGCTTAAAATTCAGCATTTACAATTTATGGTTAAATAAAAAAAGCTTTCCGCATCAACGGAAAGCTTTTTAATTTCTGGCTGTAAAGCCCTGTTTATCGTGCGTATTCTACAACACGAGTTTCTCGTATCATTGTAAGCCTTATTCTTCCAGGGTATCGCAAATCGGTTTCAATCTGCTTAGCAATGCTTCGTGCAAGTTCTTTTACGTCGCCGTCTGCAATCTTTTCGTTATTTACAAGAATGCGAAGTTCTCGTCCTGCCTGAATAGCAAATGCCTTTTCTACGCCAGGGAATCCTTCAGCAATAGCTTCAAGGTTTTCAAGTCGTTTTACATAGTTATCAATTGTCTCGCGGCGAGCACCTGGTCTTGCGGCAGAAATTGCATCTGCAATTTGAACAATTACAGCTTCAAGTGATTCTGTTGCAACATCGTTATGGTGTGCGGCAATTGCGTTAATAACTGCCGGCGATTCACCCATCTTGCGTGCCATTTCTGCACCAACTTCTGCATGGTTTTGATCACTATCGTTTTCTGCGCCCTTACCAATATCGTGCAAGATTGCTGCACGTTTAGCAAGTTCTCTGTCTGCTCCAATTTCAGAAGCAAGCATAGATGCTGCCATTGCAACTTCTTTTGAATGGTAAAGAACATTCTGACCGTAACTTGTGCGGAAGTAGAGGCGTCCAAGAGCGCGGATGCCGTCTGTATTCATATTGTGAATTCCAAGATCGAATAAAGCTTTTTCGCCTTCTTCGTATATCTTGTTCTGAATTTCGTGAGTAACTTTCTGTACAATTTCTTCGATGCGGGCCGGATGAATTCGTCCGTCGGAGATAAGTCGTTCCAAAGATTCCTTTGCAATTTCTTTTCGTACAGGGTCAAAGCATGAAATTACAACAGCTTCAGGAGTGTCATCAATGATGATGTCTACGCCTGTAAGAGTTTCCAGTGTGCGGATATTTCGTCCTTCTCGTCCAATGATGCGGCCTTTCATTTCATCGCTTGGTAAAGAAACTGTTGTTACAGTAATGTCGCTTGTAACTTCCGGTGCAATGCGCTGAATAGTTGTAATAAGCACGTCTTTTGCTTTTTTTTCGGCAGTTAACTGAGCTTCCTGCTCAATTTTATTTATTAAAGCCTGAGCGTCGTGTTTTGCTTCGTTTTCCAGATTTTTGATTATAAGATCTTTAGCTTCCTGTGCAGACAGACCCGAAATCTTTTCAAGTTCAACTCTGTACTGTTCTTCCTGCTTTGCAAGTGCTTCGGCACGTTTAGACAATGCAGTTCGTTCTCCAGCTAATTCTTTTTCACTTTTTTCAAATTCTGCGGCACGCTGTTCAAGAGTTTCCTCTTTTTTGTTCAGTCTTGCCTCGAAGCGCTGAATCTCAGCTCTTCGTTCCCGATTCTCCCGTTCCTGCTGATTTCTTTCCCGAATGAGTTCATCTTTTGCATTTAACAAAATTTCTTTTTTCTGTGCTTCAGCTTCTCTTATTGCGTCCTGCTTAACACGTTCTGCTTTCTGTTCAGAAGCAGTTAATTGAAATCTGGCATAAATCCAGCGAATAATCCATCCAAGAACAATTCCAACGAGAGGGAGAACTATGTACAAAATAATATTGTTCATATTTCTGCTCCACATAAAAAATTAGAATAGTTCATTTTTAATAATAACCTAAGATAGAATAGATGTCAAATTACTTTTTTCTATTATGGTAAACATTTTAAAATGTGATTTTAAATTTGACTTCAAAGTGAATCTGTCGTAGAATTAGAGAATATAATATAACCCAGAGCTGGCAGACTTTATGTTTGCCCTCAAAAACTCAGGAGGCTAAAATGGCAAAAGTAGAGCTTAAGGGTGTTGGAAAAATCTATGATGGCGGAGTTCACGCTGTTACAAATTCTAACATCACAATTGAAGACAAGGAATTCTGCGTATTCGTAGGTCCATCTGGATGCGGTAAATCAACAACACTCCGCATGATTGCAGGTCTTGAAGACATTTCCGAAGGTAAATTGTTTATCGACGGTGTGGAAATGAACGATGTTCCACCAAAGGACCGTGATATTGCAATGGTATTCCAGAACTATGCTCTTTATCCACATATGACAGTTTATGATAACATGGCTTTCGGTCTTAAAATTCGTAAAATGCCAAAAGACGAAATTGACCGCCGTGTACGCGATGCTGCAAAACAGCTTGATCTTGAAAAATATCTTGAAAGAAAACCAAAGGCTTTGTCTGGTGGACAGCGCCAGCGTGTTGCTGTAGGACGTGCTATCGTACGTAATCCTAAAGTATTCTTGTTCGATGAGCCACTTTCTAACTTGGATGCAAAACTTCGTGTAACAATGCGTTCTGAACTTGCTGCTCTTCACAACAGACTTCAGGCTACAATGATTTACGTAACACACGACCAGATTGAAGCTATGACTCTTGGTTCAAAAATCGTTGTAATGAAAGATGGATTTATCCAGCAGATTGGTGCTCCACTTTATCTTTATAACAACCCAATCAATAAGTTCGTAGCAGGATTTATTGGAACACCTCCAATGAACTTCCTTACTGTAAAAGTTCTTGAAAAGAACGGAAAAATCGTTTGTGATGAAGGTTCGTTCGAAATTACACCTACAGACGCACAGGCAAAGAGCTTGAAAGAATACGTAGGAAAAGAAGTTTCATTCGGTATTCGTCCAGAAGACTTGAAATATGTTGAAAAGCCAGCTGGAAAAGATGATATGCAGATGAAGATTACAAACAAGGAACCTCTTGGTGCTGAAACACACCTTTACCTTGTTTCTAACAAAGGTCAGCATATTATTGCAAAGACAACAGCAGCTTCTGAATTCCGCTTAGGAGATTCTGTAACAGTTGTTCCTAATATGGAAAAAGCTAAGTTCTTCTCTCTCGAAGAAGGCGAGCAGAATATCTGTGATCAGATTCAGAAGACATGGTAATAACGAAATCAAATCAGAGATTTGATTTCGTTGTCGAGTTTAATTTTTTTACAAAGTAAAAAAATTAAACTCGCACTGCAGACTAAAAGCACACTGCGCGTGGAATTTGCACTGCAGGTTGAAAGCACACTGCAGATAGAGAAAGGTCAGTTTGAAAAAAAACTGGCCTTTTTTATTTTGTGTAAGTGGCTGGATAAAATGCAAAGTTGCTGTAAGAACTGCTAATTTGCTGTGGTTGCAAAAAAAACTTTAAGTTGATAATGTAATTCATATTCTCAGGAGGAAATAGGAATGAAGAAATTAGTAGTTTTTGCAGCAATTGCTTTTCTTTCTCTTTCAGCAGTGTTTGCGCAGGTGCTTCCTAAGAGCGGCGTAAAAAACACTCTTTCAACAGCTTTTGGTCTGCCTTATGGCGAATCAGGAGATTCTAACCGCGATGACGTACGTCTTTACGGTTTTTTTGATACACTTCAGGCTCGTGTAGATATAAGCCAGTTTACAATGGAAGGAATGTTGAACTGGAATATCATCAACAATGGTGGCTGGCGTATTGGTACAAATGGACTTACACCGTACTATTATTCAAACTGCTACAATAATGGAACTGGCTGGTGGACAAATCCAACAACAGATAATTATTACGTAAACTTTTTGTGGCATCCTCTTGATGGTCTTGATGTAGGTATGGGAACACGCCTTACATGGGTTGTAGGACCAGCTCCTAATTGCAATGGTTCTTATTGGGAACCTTACGCTCATCCTGTACAGGGGGGACTTCAGGATGCGGCTCCAGATTCTACAGGAAACATGGTTGTAGGTTATACATATTATGCAAATACATATACTTCATGGTACGAAGGAAACACAAAAGCAGCTCTTGGTGTACGCTATCAGTACAAGGATTTTATTGAAGTTGGTGCAGCTCTTCCAAGTGGAGTAGATCTGGGCGCTCCTGTATTTAATCTTGGTTTTAAGATTCATCCAATTGACATTCTTACAGTTAGTGCTGCTGTTGACGGACTTTTCCGCGGAACATCAGATGTTTATGCAGGTGCAACAGTAGATTTGCGCTACTTTATTCTTGATGCCTACCTTGGCTTGAATTTCCGCAGTTCAAACAACAAATACGGAAATGGTGCTGTATTCCAGGATGCAGGACGCTGGGGAACAGGTGCTGCCCTTACATTCAATTTCGAAAAAATCAATCTTATGCTTCGTCCGGAAATTGGATTCACATTCTATAACAAATCAAATTATACTTTTGCATGGTACACAGGTGCACGTGTTGAATGGAAATTTGCAGAAGACTTTATGCTTGGTGGATGGAGCTCAATCGGCTTTGGTGCTAAGAATAATGACTGGGATGATGACCCTGCAAGAAAAGACTGGGGCGGCGGATTTGTATTTGATATCAGACCTGATTTTACATGGTTCTTGAACAGCAGCAATTCATTTACAGCATACTTTGATTATCAGTATCGCCATTCTCCAAATAACAACAATAATGATCTTTGGGCAACTGGTGTTTATTGGACATTCAAGAAATAAACAGATTCGTCTGACTTGATTTTTGGCTGCGTTTTTACCGGCCTTTTAGGAAAAGTGGTGCATTTTAGATTTTTAGTCTGAATGCACCGCTTTTTTTTTATGCGTAATATGATATAGTAAGCCCTATGGAAAATAATTGTGTCGTATTATATAAGAATACCGTTGCTGTAATTATGGGACGTGACGGAGATAAATATTTAATAAAATTCTGCAGTCAGCCGGCAACACCTTCCGGAAAAAAAGCCGTTTACGGAGAACAAAAAGTCCGCGAAAAGGATGTTGTTGTTCTTCATAAAGGTCCTTGTTCTTCTTTAGACGCTGTGCTTTCTTTTACGAATAATTCCTTTGAACAAAAAATCACAGAAACATATGAACTTTTGCAATCTGATGAATCTACTGCTACAACAGCAATAAGCCTTTCAGAACTTGCAGAATATGCGCTTGGTTTCTTTGAAGCAGATTCCAGCTGGTTCTTTTA
>DEEV01000007.1:0-234 GCA_002350445.1 Treponema sp. UBA2869
CCAAAGAAAACATCATCTATAGAAACTATCTATAAAACCTTAGATGAACTTTCAGATTTACGCCCTGATTTTATAAGCGTAACTTATGGCGCCGGCGGAAGCGAAAACTGTTCAAATACTCTGGAAATTGCAGAACGAATTCAGAAAAACTGCAAGGTCGAAAGTGTTGTTCATCTGCCGTGCCTTCATATCACAAAAAATGAAGCTGCAGACATGCTGAAGAAATTCAACGAA
>DEEV01000007.1:416-11277 GCA_002350445.1 Treponema sp. UBA2869
GACAGCGGCTGCAATCATCTTATTTCGCAGCTGTTTTTTGATAATCATATTTTTTATAGATTTATTGAAAGCTGTCGTCTTGCCGGCATTACGGCGCCGGTGGAAGCTGGAATCATGCCGGTAACAAACCGTGCGCAAATCGAAAGAATGGTCAGCCGCTGCGGAGTTGTGCTTCCTGAAAAATTTAAGATTATGCTTGATAAATATGGCGATAACGATGAAGCCATTATGGACGCAGGCATCGCCTATGCTGTTAATCAGATTATTGATCTTGTAAGCCATGGCGTTGATGGAATTCATCTTTACACAATGAACAAACCTGTCGTTGCCAGAAGAATTTATGAAGCTGTAAAGAATATAATTTCTATTCCGAAAAGCAATATTCTGGCTTCTTAATTGTTAGATATAATACATTTCTCCAAAGTCGCTGCGATTTTTTTCTACAAGTTCTTCAAGCGTTACAGAATCAACATATTCATTAATTACAGTTCCAAAGTCCTTCCAGTAATCGTCGTTACCTACATTGGTGATAACATTGTTACGTGATTCTCCTACCGGCGACAAATCACCTTCCAGAGCACGAAGAATCTCTCCGGTCGTGTACTCTTCAGTTTTCTTTACAAGCCTGTAGCCGCCGTTACTTCCGCGCACTCCAATTACAAGCCCCGCCTTACTAAGTTGAATCAGAATCTGCTCAAGATACTTTACCGAAAGGTTGTGCCTGTGAGACAAGAGTTTAAGAGAAATAAATTTTCCCTCCGGCTGTTCAGCAAGCTCTGTCATAATCAAAAGCGCGTACTGCCCGCGCGTTGAAATTTTATACATAATAAATCTCCTGTGTAAGGCCGCTGGCGGCCGGTGTTCTACAGCAAAGCGTTAAAAAAATTGCGAAAGCAATTTTTAGCTTTACCATCTATTTTCAAATGCTTTTGCTATACGTGTTAATGCATCTTCAAGTACTGGTCTAGGTGTTGCTACATTTATTCTCTGGTAAAACTCACCTTCCGGCCCGAACATTGTTCCGCGGTCTAACCAGACCTTAGCTTTATTTACAATAATGTCATCAATCTCTGAATCAGAAAGCCCCAGCTTAGAAAAATCCAGCCAGAGAAGGAAGGTTCCTTCAGGTTCAATAAGCCGCACTTTTGGAAGCTTTTCAGCCAGAAATGAACGCAGAAAATCAATATTTCCTTTTAAATGCTTGTGTAATTCCAAGAGCCACGGTTTACCGTTTTTGTAAGCGGCGTATGCAGCTGTTAGCCCCATAAGACTTGGCTCATCGTAACCGGTTTTATCTTTTTCATCGCGGAACTTTTTTCTAAGTGCCGGATTTTTTATAAAATTTGTAGAAAACTGCAAACCTGCCAGATTAAACGTCTTACTTACTGACATTGATACAATTGAATTTTCTGCCGCTTCCGGTGAAAGTTTTGAAAAAACGATGTGCTTATTCGGCTCATAAACAAAATCATTGTGAATTTCATCTGCAAACACCACAACGTTATTGCGAAGACAGATTTCCGAAAGCTTCTGCAGTTCTTCTCGTGTCCAAACCCGGCTTACCGGATTATGCGGGCTGCACAGAATAAAAAGTTTTACATTGTTTTCTTTAATCTTCTTTTCGAAATCTTCAAAATCAATATAGTACTTGCCGTCTTTTTCGTAGAGAGAAGAAGTTACAAGCTTACGGTTATTCAGCTCAATCATATTCTTAAACGGATAGTAAACCGGTGTCTGAATAATTACCGCATCACCTTCATTAGTACACGCTTTGATTGCACACGAAATGCCGAATACAATTCCCGGCGTTGTTACAAGTTCCCGACGTTCAGGTGAAAAATCATGTTCCGTTTGCATCCAGTTTTTAAGGGCTGAAAAAAAATCATCATCCATGCAGGAATATCCGAAAATACCATGTTCTACTTTATTATGAAGCGCTTCCAGAATTGCAGGCGAAGTTGGAAAATCCATATCAGCAACCCAGAGAGAAAGAACGTCTGCAGGTTTTCCGCGGACAACAGCAAGATCTGTCTTAATACAGTTTGTGCCGTGGCGGTCGATTACGGTGTTAAAATTGTAACTCATAGTCTCCTCTTTCAAATATTTTTTTTATTAACCTATTGACTTACTAGGTTACTTGTAGTATAAAAGCATTAACCTATTAGGTCAATAGGTTATTTTTATAACTACAGGAGCAAATATGGCAAAAATTCTTGATCAGCCGCGATACAAATGTGCGCTTGCTGCGATGCAGACGGTTCATGCAATTACAGGTGCAATTCCAATTCTGCACTCTGGACCTGGTTGTGCTGCAAAATTAAATGATAACAACGGAACAAGCGGACGTTTCAGCCCGAATATTTTTCCGTGTAGTTCAGTCAGTGAAAAAGAAGTTGTTTTTGGAGGAACGGGCAAGCTGCGTTCTACTATAGAAAATGCCCTGAAGGTAATCGATGCAGATTTGTTTGTTGTTCTTTCCGGCTGTACCAGTGAAATTATTGGTGATGATATTGAAGAAGTTGCCGGTAATTTTGAAAATGCCGAAAAGCCTGTTCTCTGGGCAAAGACTCCTGGTTTTAAGGGAAATAACTATCTTGGCCACGACTGGATTCTTAAATCAATTTTTGAACAGTATCTTGAAGATGGTGAGACAGAGAAAGGTCTTGTAAATCTTTTTGTTGCACCTCCTCAGCAGGACCCATACTGGCTTGGAAATCTTCGCGAAATAGAAAATCTCCTTTCTGCAATTGGTCTTAAGCCAAACACTATTTTTGGTTTTGGACGCGGAATCGAAAATCTTAAAAAGATTCCTAATGCAGAATACACGATTCTTGTTTCGCCTTGGGTTGGTATTGAAAGTGCAAAATATCTTGAACGTCGTTTTGGAATTAAACTTTTGCAGTACCCTGTTCTTCCTATTGGAGCTACAGAAACCACAAAGTTCCTTCGCGCAGTTCAGGAGTTCACTGGTGCAGATAAAGAACTGGTTGAAAAGGTTATCACAGAAAAAGAAGCAGAGTTCTACTATTATATTGAACGCTTTGCCGACACTTTGCTTGAAACCCGTATTCTTGGAAAACGCTTTACAGTTGCCAGCGACAGTGAATATGCAATCGCCGTAACAAAGTTCCTTGTAAATGATATGGGTCTCTTCCCTGAAAAGGTTTTCATTACTGATGACGCACCAAAAGCACATCAGCAGAAGATTATTGATGAAGTAAATAATCTGAACTACGGAATTACAACTCAGGTTCAGTTTACAACAGATGGTCATGATATCCACGAGCAGATTAAGAATGCTGATTTTGCGGGCACTCCTTTGATTATCGGTTCAAACTGGGAGAAGAAGCTTGCCGCTGAAATTGGCGGTCACTTTGTAAACGTAAGCTATCCTATGCTTGAAAAACTCGTAATGAATGATCACATTGCCGGCTATTCTGGAGGACTTCACCTCCTCGAACAGATATTCACCGCCGCAATGAGTAAGTTGAAACTATAATACCACACGGTCATTGAGCTTGTCGAAATGACCATATATAAGAAGGTGGTTTCGACAGGCTCAACCACCGTGGCAAAGGAGATTTTATGCCATTTAATTTTAAGAACGCAAATATAGCAATACGTGAGAACCGCCTTGGTTCCATTACGGGTTTTGTTGGAGACCTCGAAACTCTGGTAAAAAAATCGGAAGACGGAAGCCTCCGTAACCGTGAACGCTGCTTCAGTCAATCCAGTTCATGTCTTTCCGGTTGTGCCTTGAACGCACTTGCCGCAATCCGCAATGTTGCAGTTGTTTACCACGCTCCTGCTGGTTGTACAGCAATGGCAAGTAACGATGCTGTTAAATTTGGACAGATTGCAGCCCGCGTAAATAAAACAACAAATTCTGTTTTTGTATGTACAGACTTGAACGAAAAGGACACTGTATTCGGAGCTACAAACGATCTTCGTAAAATCATTCATCACACTTACAATACTTACAAGCCTGATGCAATCTTTGTTTCTACAAGTTGTGTTTCGGGTGTAACTGGTGAAGACGTAGACGGAGTTGCAAGCGACATTAATGACGAGCTTCCAATCCCGGTAATCCCGGTTCACTGCGAAGGCTTTAAGAGCCGTATCTGGGCCAGTGGTTTTGATATTTCTGACCACGCAGTTTTGCAGGGAATTGTACAGCCACCAAAGACAAAGCGCCGCACAATCAATATCAAAAACTTCTACGAGAGTGCACGCCCTCAGATTACAAAAATCTTTAATGAAGTATTTGATGCTGAACCACAGTTCCTCTACTGTAACTCAACTATCGAAGAACTTTCTCACCTGAGCGAGGCTCTGGCTACAGTTTGTATCTGCGGTACTCTGGGAACCTATCTTGGTAACGCTCTTGAAGAAACCTACGGTGTTCCATACGTTCGCACAATCAACCACTCAGGAATTACAGGCTTTGAAACCTGGCTCCGTGGAATCGGTGACACAATCGGTAAACGTGCAGAAGCAGAAGCATATATCGAAAAGCAGAGAGCGATTTATCTTCCTCAGATTGAAGAAGTTACAAAATCTCTTAAAGGCTTGAGTGCCGTAATTGGAATGGGACCTGGCTTTACTTATGAGATTGCCCGTGTTCTTCAGGAATTTGGAATGAAGGTTGAATACGCTCTTGCATGGCACTACGACTACAAGTACGACAATGGAAAAGTTCCACCTGCCCTTGAACATCTTCTGGCCAATTCTCCAAAAGACATGAAGGTTGCAGTTGCTGACCAGCAGAACTACGAAGTTTTGAATATCCTTAATCATTATAAACCTGATGTTTACTTCAGCCGCCATCCTGGTACAACTGTCTGGGCAATCAAGCAGGGCTTTGCCGCAGTCTTTGTTGCTGATGAATATACAGTATTCGGCTACGAAGGAACTCTGAGCTTTGCAAAGCTTATTCGTGACACAGTAACAAACCGCAGCTTTGAAAAGAACCTTGCGGCCCGAATTAAGCTGCCATACACAAAGTGGTGGTACGAGCAGAACGCGGATAAGTTCATAAAGGATGAGAAAGACCGCCCGGTAGGCGGTCGTTGATAAATAGCAAAGCGTTAAAAAAATTGCGAAAGCAATTTTTAGCTTTACCACATTGGAGGAAAAAAATAGCAGGCGTTGCGGGCGGCGATTGAGCCCGCAGAGGGGGTAGCGGAAAATACGGTGGTTGAGCTTGTCGAAACTACCGTATTTGTAGCGAGGGGGAGACTTCCCCCGTCTCTAAGGAGATATATATGTCAAAAAAAATACATGATTCATTAACAGAACTCGTTGGAAATACACCTTTAGTTCGGCTTCACGGCTATGAAAAAAAATTGGGACTTAAGGCGCATCTGCTCGCGAAGGTCGAATATTTTAATCCGATTGGAAGCATTAAGGATCGTATTGTACTCAGAATTATTGAAGATGCTGAAAAGTCAGGAAAAATCAAACCGGGTGTAACAACTCTTGTTGAATACACAAGCGGAAACACTGGAATTGCCGTAAGTGCAATTGGTGCCATGAAGGGCTATGATGTTACAATTTTCCTTCAGGACGGAACCAGTCAGGAACGCTTTGACATTATGAAGGCTTTTGGCGCAAACGTAACCCGCATAAGCAATGTACCGGAAATTCAGGATGCTCTTAAAGAAACTAATGGTGACTTTGTTGCGGCAACAAATATCTTAAAGCAGCATATCCGCGACCGTCAGGCAGCTGGGGAAGATATTTTCTTTGTTGATCAGATGCTTAATCCTTTGAATCCACAGGCTCATCACGATACAACAGGAAAGGAAATTTGGGAACAGACAGAAGGTGACCTTGCCGCAGTTGTAAGTGCTGTAGGAACTGCGGGAACAATCCGCGGAATCAGCGATTATGTGAAGGCTCAGAATCCGGCTGTAAAAGTTGTTGCTGTTGAACCTGCTATCGAAGCAACCGCACTTACGGGAATTCACAATTTTACCGAAGTGCCGGCAGAACGAGTTCCTCTTTCTGTAAGACAAAAGCCAGACCTTTATGATGAAGTTCTTATTGCTACAGTTGCGCCGTCTTTTGAAGCAGCGCGTACCGTTGCAAAATCAGACGGTGTGCTTGTAGGTAACTCAAGCGGTGCAGCTCTCTGGGGAGCAACAGAGCTTGCTAAACGTCCTGAATATGCGGGAAAAAACATTGTTGTTGTATTCCCGGATACAGGATTGCGATATCTTTCGACCGACCTTTTTAAGGAGTAAGAGGGGGCGTTACGGGGGCAAAGCCCCTGTAGAGAGGGTAGAGNNTCATTACGTTCGCTTCGCTCACTACCGAGTTTTTATGTAGTAGAACTACATAAAAACTCGCGGGGAATAATCTGGGTCTTAGGGGCGAAGGGGTAGCGAAAGACCGCGTAGCGGGCTGTAGCGAGGGGAAGGCTTTCCCCTCCTTAAAAAACATGACATTACAACAAATAAAATACATTCTGGGCGTTGCAGATTCGGGGTCTTTTAACAAGGCCTCGGAAAAGCTTTTTATCTCGCAGCCCTCACTTACCAGCTCTGTGCACGACGCTGAAGCTGAACTTGGCTTTCAGGTTTTCAACAGATCTGCACGTGGAGTTACGGTGACGGAACGTGGAAAAAGTTTTATCAAAGACGCTCAGGATTTATATTCAAAATATGAAGAACTTCTCAACAAGCACTGCGGCTTAGAAAAAAAGAGATTTTCAGTTTCTACGCTTTATTACGCATTTGCGCGAAAAGCTTTTGTAGAAATTGTAAAAAAATATTCGCCACAGGAATATGATTTTGCCTTTTGCGAAAAAAAGGCATCTGATGTAATTGATGATGTTGCAAACGAAACAAGTACAATTGGCATTTTATATTTAAGCGATTCAAACCGCGAAGAAATAATCAAAAACTTAAAAAACAAAAAGCTTGAATTTCATAATCTTACGGAATGTAACGCTTTTGTATATCTTCATAAAAAACATCCGCTGGCAAAAAAAGAAAGTATTTCTCTAAAGGAACTTAAGGATTACCGCTTTGTAACCTTTGACACAGACGATGTAAAATCCTTCTTTTCTGACCAGGTGATTTTCCAATACGGGCTTGATAAAGCAATTACGGTAGCCGACCGCGCAACTGAATTAAATCTTATTGAACATTTAAACGGCTATACTTTTCTTTCCGGAATTTATGGCGAAGAATCTAATAAAAGTAATGATTCAAATGATTCGGACGAAAATTTTGTTCTTGTTCCGCTCCAAAATCTTGATGAAAATATAAGCCACTGTTTTGAGCTTGGCTATATAACAAAAACCGGTCAGCGCATGAATGACATAAGCCTGACCTACATTGATGCGATTCGCCGCATTCTGCACATAGCCGGTTTTACGTGCTAAAAATTAAGAAATAAGATTTCTGATTCTGTATTTTACCCCAATTTTTTCACAAAGCTTTTTGCAGGCTTCTTCATCTTCTTTTGTGATTGTTGTTGAAACCGTTGTCATAGTTACAGATGGAACAAATTTTGCTGCCTCAACGGCAAATTCCAGCATTGCGGCATGAGATTTTTCACCAAATTTTGGACGTACTCGTTCCTGATAAATAGCGGAATTACTTGAATTTAAACTGATTGAAACTGAATCAATCAAACCCTTAAAAAGCGGAGCTATATCTTTTTTGTTAATCAAATTTCCAAGTCCGTTTGTATTTATGCGAATAGGTTTGTCATATTTTGATTTTAAGAATTTTGCAGTTTCAAGAAGTGTATCCAGCGCTTCGGTTGGCTCTCCAAACCCGCAGAAAACAAATTCGCTGTATTTTTCCAGATTTTCTGCAAGCAGGGCAGCCTTTACTTCTTCAAAAGATGGTTCATGGTCAAGCCAGAGAGAATCTTCAACATAAAATTTTTCATCTTTCTGTCGGATACAAAAAGTGCAGGCGCAGGGACAGCGGTTTGTAATATTAAAATAAAGTCCCTGTCCTACCGGATAAATTATTCTCATTCCTTTTTTCATAGGGCGATTATCATACAAGTTTTCTCTGTTGTCAATTATCAAAAAAATCTATAACTCTTATTCAAAATTAGTATTAGCAAAATAATCAAAAATTATATATAACCTACTATGACAGTAGGGAATAAACCCTGCGAGGAGGTTATATGAAAAAGAATTTTATTAAATCGGTTGCAGTTATTCTCGTTGCAAGCTTTGTGGTATCTGGTGTTTTTGCTGCATCAAAAAAGAAGGAAAAGAAACAGAAGGCAAAGACAATTCTTGTAGGAACAGGTTCAAGTGCTCCTCTTTATTGTTATCTCGATGATGACGGAGAACTTGCCGGCTTTGAAATTGAAGTTATTAAGGCAATAGATGAACTTCTTCCTCAGTATGAATTCCAGTTTGAAATTTTTGACTTTAAGAATATTCTTCTTGCTCTTGCCGCTGGTAAAATTGATATTGGTGCTCATATGTACGAATCAAATCCGGAACGCCGTAAGAACTATCTTTTTACAGAATATGGTTATAATGACTTTTCAAAATACATTGTTGTATTAAAAGAGAATACTTCGGTGCATTCGCTAAAAGATTTGGTTGGAAAAACAGCACAGGCTTCTACAGGCTCTGCAACAGGCGCAATTCTACAGCACTGGAACGAAGATCATCCAAACGAAAAAATTAATGCCGTTCTTACAGGTACTCTTACAAACGAACAGGTTGTTGCCGCAATGAAAAATGGTACTTACGATGCATTCTTCACAAACATTCCAAGCTTCAATCAGATTCAGAAAGAATATGGCAATATTTTCCGCCTTGTTGAAGAACCAATTTCAAACTCACCGTCATACTTTATCTTTAATCTTAATAATCCTCAGCTTAAAAAAGACGTTGACGGAGCTTTGAAGCAGCTTATTGATTCAGGTGAACTTTCGCGCCTTGCAATAAAGCATCTTGGCTCTGATACAACTAAAAATATTAATAAATAAGTAAAGGATTTTTATGGGTGAATTTTTTTCTTGGCAGCGGGTTGTTCACAATTTTCCAATCCTTATTAAAAAGCTGCCGGTTACATTTGAGATTGTTGCAGTTGCATTTTCGCTTGGATTTGTTCTGGCACTTTTGATTGCAACAGCCCGAATAAAAAAGATTCCGGTTCTGAACCAGATACTTTCGGTTTTTGTTTCTTTTGAACGAGGAACTCCGCTTCTGGTTCAGATGCTGGTTGTGTATTACGCGCTTCCGCTTGTACTTGAATCATTATTTGACCTTGATACACGCCGCTGGGGAAAAATCATTTTTGTGGATCTTGCCTTAATTTTGAATCAGGGTGTGTTTCTTGGAGAGATTTTTAGAGGCGCAATACTGTCAATTCCAAAAGGACAGAAGGAAGCTGCGATTGCGTGCGGCATGACAGATTTGTCTGCGTTTGTAAAGATTGTGCTTCCGCAGTCTGTAAGAGTTGCATTGCCTGCCACAGGTCTGAACTTAATAGGACTTTTTCAGGAAACTTCGCTTGTATTTATGTTGGGTGTAATTGACATAATTGGACGAGCAAGTGCACTTGGAGCAAAATCCGGACATAACCTTGAAAGTTACCTGATTATTGCAGTTGTTTTCCTTGTTATTAATCTGATTCTTACAGGAATCACTACTGCAATAAATAAAAAGTTAAGGGGGTAATATGAAATTTAGTTTTGAATATTTATGGAAATGTATTCTTTCTGGAATCGTATATATTCCTGTAACATTAAAACTTGCTCTTATTCCGCTTTTTATCGCTTTGTTTTTAGGAACCTTGATTGCTCTTGCACGGATATTCAAAGTGCCGGTTGTAGAAAAACTTTTTAAGGTGATTGTAACAATATATTCTGGTGTTCCGCTGATGGTCACAATGTTGATTTTTCATCTTCTTTACCTTCATTTGTTTAAGCCAGGGAAAAATGGAATTATGGTGCTTGCTTATTTTACTTTTTCCATAAGCAGAACAATTGTTGTAAGTGAGTCTATCCGTGGTGCATTTCTTGCAATTCCAAAAGGTCAGTATGAAGCGGCTTATTCCTGTGGACTTTCTACTTTTCAGACGCTGAAGAAAATTGTAATTCCACAGGTTATTCCGGTTGCTTTGCCGGCCTTAACAAACAATACGCTTGGTTCAATTAAAAATACTTCAATTGTAATGGTTCTTGGTATTGTTGATGTTTTAAACGGAGCTGCAATTCCATGTGCCGACACTTACAGTTATGTTGAAGGTTATGTAGCGGCTGCAATTATTTACTGGGGAATTAATGCGATAGTGGAAACATTCCTTGTTCAGCTTGAAAAATACTTTGCAAAGAAAAGGTGATGAGATGATAAAAATTGAGCATGTAAAAAAATCTTTTGGACATCTTGAAGTTCTTCATGATGTTTCGCTTACCGTAGAAGATGGAAGTGTCGTTGTAATTCTTGGCCCAAGCGGAAGCGGTAAAACAACTCTTTTGCGAACAATAAATTTTCTTGAACGCGCTGATAAGGGAACTTTGTATCTTGGTGACAGTCAGGTAGATTTGCACAACGCAAAGAAAAAAGATGTTCTCGAAATAAGAAGAAAAACTTCGATGGTTTTTCAAAATTACAATTTGTTTGCAAATAAAACTGCTCTTGAAAATATTGTAGAAGCGCTTGTTACAGGACACGGTGTTCCAAAGACTCTGGCAGTTGAACGTGCAAAACTTGAGCTGTCAAAGGTTGGGCTTTCAGACAAGGAAGATTATTACCCAAGCCAGCTTTCCGGCGGTCAGCAGCAGCGTGTTGGAATTGCGCGGGCTGTTGCACTTGATTCAGAGGTTATTCTTTTTGATGAACCAACCAGTGCGCTTGACCCGGAACTTGTTG
>DEEV01000007.1:11327-12363 GCA_002350445.1 Treponema sp. UBA2869
ACGTTGCCGATAAGGTTGTTTTTATGGACGGCGGTTATGTTGTAGAAGAGGGAACTCCAAAAGAAATCTTCTTTGCGCCAAAGGAAGACCGCACAAAGCAGTTCTTAAAGAGAATTCTGCCGCCTAGCGATTACATTATTTAATATTTTGGAATAGCAGAGGAAAAAATGATTCAGCAGATTAAAGATACAATCCGTGATAAGCATCCAGGGTTTGCAGATGTTCAGGTTGGAAAATCGGGGGAGCTTCGTGAAAAAGCTCAGGCACACTGTCTTAAAAATGCTCACCGAACTTTTGAGCAGGGAATTCAGTGCGTTCAGGTAAACAGTATGAATGCACTTGTGAGCCTGCAGGACACAGTTATGGTTATTCATTCGCCGCTTGGCTGTTCGGGCTGTGCGTCTTTTGGGGCAATTGACCGCCTGAATGTTTACAAACATCACCGCGGCCGCGACAATGCGCCTGACAGTCATGTAATTTCAACTGCACTTGGCGAAAAGGAAGTTATTCTCGGCGGCGAAAAACGACTTGCAGAAACAATAGACAAAGCGGTAGAACGCTACAACCCAAAAATTGTTTTTATTCTTTCTTCCTGTGCAGCTGCAATTATTGGTGATGATATTGACGCAGTTGCTTCTCAGATGGAAAAGAAATATACAGAGCTTGGCAAAAACATTATTTTTGCCCCTGTTCACTGTGAAGGCTTTAAGAGCCGTAACCATGCAACAGGTTATGACCTTGCGCTTGCAACTTTGCAAAATTATGTAATCCGCGATGCGCATCCGCCAAAGCAAAAGGGACTTATCAATCTTTTTGCAACACATTCTTTAAGCTGGGCAGATCAGCAGGAAATGAAGCGCATGCTCAACGCAATTGGTCTTGAGGCAAATATTCTTCCGTACAACGCAACTTATGAGGACATCATGAAAATTCCTGCCGCCGAGTACAATATTTCTGTCTGCCAGATTTTTGCTGATGAATACATAAAGTTTTTAAATGAAAAATACGGAATTCCATACGCAGTTACAAACATGCC
>DEEV01000007.1:12447-16570 GCA_002350445.1 Treponema sp. UBA2869
GAAATTGCTTCAATCAGAAAAAAGACAGATGGCCTACGTGCCTGCCTTACAGCTGGAACTGGCCGTGGCTTTGCCGCTGCAACTCTGATAGGTGACTACGGAATGAAGCTCCTTTGTATGCACACACCATATTATGACGAAGCTTATATTGATGATTTTAAACGTCTCGAAGAGCTTCACGGATCAGACTTCCTTGTAAACATTGCAGACATGCAGCCTTACGAGCAGGTAAATCTTTTGAAGAAATTTAAGCCTGATGTTTTTATCGGAATGTCGAACTGGGTTTCACGACTTGGAATTCCTTCGTTCCATATTCTTGATTCAAAGAGACCAACCTTTGGTTATCGCGGAGTTTTGTATCTTGGCCGCAAAATTGAAGATGCAATCGACAATAACAACTTTAATAAAAACCTTTCGCAGTTTTCAAAAAATGCATACCGCGAAGAATGGTATAAAAAAGATGCCTTCAGCTATCTTCAGCTGCCGCAAGAATCTAAGTAACAAGGATGTAGAAAATGGAAAAATGTATAGAACGACCAAGAAGCTTATGCTCGCTCCATGGTGCGCTGGATGTCATCGGAAATATTTATAAGGCAATCCCGATTCTTCATGCGAGCCCGGGATGTTCAATGCAGGCATCGAGCCGGACAAACCTTTATTACCTCGGCGGTTACCATGGACTTCCAAGTTCTAACGCGTACGAAAAAGAAGTTGTATTCGGCGGAACAAAACGTCTTGAAGAAACAATCCGTGGCAGCCTTGAAATTATGGATGGTGATTATTACGCAGTTCTTACCGGCTGTTCAATGGGTATTAATGGCGATGATGTTGACAGTGTTGTCAGTAAATTTTCTGATTCAAAATATCCTATTGCAAGTATTGATACAGCGGGTTTCCGCGGCGACACTTACACCGGCTACAATATGGCTCTGCTTGCAACTGTTAAGGCTCTGGCAAAAAAGACAAAGACAGATAACCGCCTTGTAAATATTTACGGGCAGCCACCTAGTTCAGACATTACCTTCCGTGGTGACCTCGAAGAAATTACAAGACTTCTCGCACGAATTGGAGTAAAGGCAAATACCTTCTTTATCCGCCGCGACGGAATTGACCAGTTCAAAAATTCCGGCAACGCAGCGCTGAACGTAAATCTTTCTCCATGGCTTGCCCGAAATGTTGATGCCTATTACAAACACGAGTTTGGAATTGAAACTCTCACCTTGAATGGCTGGCCGGTTGGTCCAAAAGATACAGCAAACTTCCTGCGTACAATTGCAGAGCGACTCGGTATCAAAAAAGAACTCGTAGATAAAGTTGTTTATGAAGAAGAACTTTACGTTTACGAATATCTGGATTCGCTTTTTGGAAACTTTGAACGCCACCGTTTTATTCTTGTGGGCGAAAGTGCAAAGGCTCTGGGGCTTGCGCGCTTCCTTGTAAATGTTCACGGGCATATTCCGCTTGCTTTGATTTTTACAGATTCAGTAAATGAGGCTGCCCGCCAGACAATTAGAGAAGAAGTTGAAAAGCTTGAATGTCAGCGTAAGGCAGATGTTTATTTTGAAAATGATGTTTATGAGATTGAACAGGCTGTAAAAAAATACGAAGGACGTGCGACACTTTTTATGGGCAGCTCTTACGAAAAGAAGCTTGCACAAAACTTAGGCGCGTTCTTTGCAGTTACTTCAAATCCTTGTCTTGATAAAGAGATTTTGAATCGCTCGCATATTGGAACACATGGCTGCATATCTCTCGTTGAAGACTTGTACAATCATTTTTAAGCTATGAAAAATAACGCTGTTGAAACTGACGAACTTACCGATATGACACAGGGCGCAGTGCTTCCGCTGATTATGTGGTTTGCACTGCCACTGTTTATCGGAAATATTTTTCAGCAGTTATATACCACAGCAGACTGTTTTGTAGTAGGTCGTTTTCTTGGAAAAGAATCACTTGCCGCAATCGGTTCAACCAGTCAGCTGGTTCTGACTGTTGTAAATTTCTTTAACGGATTTTCTACAGGAGCACAGGTTTTAATTTCGCAGTGTTTTGGTTCAAAAAATATTTTGAATCTTAGGAAATCCGTGCACACTGCGCTAGTCAGCTCGTTTTTAATCAGCATTTTTATGACCGGGGTAGGGCTTTTTACTTCTCCAATGATTCTTCATCTGATTGGAGTACCTGATGAAGTTTTTGCAGAAGCAGACGCGTACCTTAAGATTTATTTTTCGGGAATTGTCTTTTTAATTTTCTATAACATGGGCTCAGGAATTCTTCGTGCCCTTGGCGATTCAACAAGACCTCTTTGCTTTTTGATTTTCAGCAGCCTTGTAAATATCATCCTGGATTTATTTTTTGTAGTTAAGCTGGAACTTGGTGTAGAAGGAGTTGCGTGGGCAACTGTAATTTCAGAAGCAGTTTCTACAATTCCAGTTTTGTGTTCTTTGATTTTTACAAGACAGGTTTATAAGCTTTCAATAAAAGAACTTAAAATTGATCCGTCTCTTTTTTCAAAGATGATGAAGATTGGATTACCTGGCGCTATTTCTTCTTCGATTACTGCGTTTGCAAATACCTTTATGCAAAAATATGTTTATATTTTCGGGGCTTCCTGTATGGCCGGCTGGTCTGTTTTTTCGAGGTTTGATCAGCTTGTGCATCTTCCAATGAGAAGTATTTCTTTTGCAGCAACTACTTTTATTGCGCAAAATTATGGAGCAGGTCAAAAAGACAGAATAAATAAGGGAATAAAAGTTTCATTTATTGTATCGGTTTTGATGATTTTTGTTCTTTCGGTTTTACTGTTTATTTTCTCTAAACCACTTACAAGACTTTTTATTTCAGATATTGAATCAGTTGAATATGGAAATCTCTTTATGAAGCGTGCGGCGCCATTTTATATTTTTTGTGTAACCTGTATGCTTCATTCACAGATTCTTCGCGGATTAGGAGATTCTATTATTCCGACAGTCCTGTCTTTTTCGGGCTTTGTTGTATTACGCCAGACAATTTTGTTTATTGGAACAAAAATCTCATCTTCATTTTGGGTTGTTTCTACGGCTTATCCTGTTATCTGGATTTTTACAGCTGTTGCTATGTCTATATATTTTAAAATTTTTATGAAGAAAAATACTATGCTATAAAAAAAGGTGGCTGCATATTTGCAACCACCATCTTTACGTTTTTAAACTTTCAGAAATTAGAGTTTTCCGCCTTCAACTACAAGTGAATCAGCATCTGATTTTGGACCATAAACAGAGCGAAGTGTTGCTTCGTAGTCTGCATGGAAGAACTTTTCGCCGGCAAGAGCTTTGATTTCTTCGTTAATCCAGTTCAAAAGAGATTCGTTTCCTTTTGTAACAGCAGGAGCAATTGTATCAAGGCTTCCCAAAGATTCAATTCCTACTGTAAAGCCAGGATTTTCGATTGCCCAGGCAAGAACTTCTGTGTTATCTGTTGAAAGACCAACTCCACGACCATCGAGCAAAGCGTTGTAAGCTTCTGAATACTGGTCGAACTTCAAAAGATTTACTTTTGGATAATTTTCTGTAAAGAAAGTTTCAGCAGTTGTTCCCTTAGAAACGATGAGTGTTTTTCCATTCAAATCTTCTGGTTTTTTAATAAGATTTTTATCGTTAGAAACAACACCAAGAGCACATTTCATATAAGGAAGTGCAAAATCAACTTTTTCTGCACGTGCAGGAGTTACAGTGAAGTTTGCAAGAACCAGGTCAACTTTACCAGTTTCAAGAACTTCAACGCGTGCCGCAGCTTCAACCGGTACATATTTTACCTTTACGCCAAGGTCTTTAGCGATGCGGTTTCCAAAGTAAACATCGTATCCCTGGTATTTACCGTATTCATCAACATAACCAAACGGCTTTTTGTCGCTGAATACTGCAATTTTAATAGTTCCGCTTTTTTTAATCTGTTCTACAGTGCGGAATTTTGCCTTTGATTTAGCAAAAGCTGTAAATGAAGTCAGAGCAACAAGGCTCAGAGCTATGATTGTTTTGAATGATTTTTTCATAAGTTCACCTCTTTTTTTAAAGATGGTTACTTATAACATTTAATTACCTACTATGTCAATAGGTAATAATAGAAAATCCGTTAAAAAAAATTG
>DEEV01000007.1:16579-20270 GCA_002350445.1 Treponema sp. UBA2869
CGCAGCAATTTTTTAGGATTAACCATTTGTTACTTTCTACGTGCCTCAAATTCAAAATTGCTGAGAAACTTCTTGGCACGTTCTGTTTTTGGATTTGTCCAGAATTCTTCCGGTGTGCTGATTTCGACAATTTCGCCTTCGTCCATAAAGACAATTTTATCTGCAACAGCGCGGGCAAACTGCATCTGGTGTGTTACAATCAGCATGGTTTTGCCGGCATTTGCAAGGTCCATCATTACGTCAAGAACTTCGCGAACCATTTCCGGGTCAAGGGCAGCGGTAACTTCGTCAAAAAGCATTACCTCCGGGTGAAGGCACAACATGCGTACAATTGCAACGCGCTGTTTCTGACCGCCGGAAAGCTGTCGTGGGTATGCAAATTTTTTGTCGGCAAGGCCAACGCGTTCAAGCCAGGCTTCTGCTTCTTTTTCTACCTCTTTCATATCAAGGTTAAGTTCGTGTGCATGTTTTGGTCCAAGCAGAAGATTTTTCATTACGTTGAGATGCGGAAACAAATCATAACTTTGGAAAACCATTCCTATTTTCTGGCGGATAAAGTGCATGTCTTTCTGGCGGTTTGAAATCAGTTCGCCGTCAAGGAGGATTTCGCCGCCCTGAATTGTTTCCAGCCCGTTGATGCAGCGGAGCAGGGTAGACTTTCCGCAGCCTGACGGTCCAAGAATTACGATGACCTCGCCTTTTTCTACGCTGAGCGAAAGGTCTTTGATAATAACGTGATCATCGAAAGATTTTTTTATATTCTTGATTTCAAGTAATGCCATTTAGATCTCCTTATTTACGGGGCGTTGCGGGGTGTCCCCGCAGAGGGGGTAGCGTAAAACGCCGCAGGCGGTTGAAGCGAGGGGGAGTCTTCCCCCTACTTTATATTCTTCTCTATTTTCCTTGCTCCTAAGTTCAAAATCCAGCACACAAAAAAGTACATCATGAAAATTACAAAATAAACTGCGATGCTGGCGGTTGGAACGGTCAGCCGGTTTGCTTCAATAATCTGCTGTCCGATTTTTACAACTTCTATTACACCGACAAAAACAACAAGAGAGGTGGTTTTTATCATGCGGGTAATCAGGTTCATAGAAAGTGGAATAAGGCTGCGAACTGTCTGTGGAATTATGATGTATAAGAAAACCTGACGTTCTGTAAGACCTATTGCACGGCCGCTTTCGTACTGATGACGAGGTACACTTTCCAGAGAGCCGCGAACAAGGTCTCCCATTTCGGCAGTGCCCCAGAGGGTGAATACAAGAATACTTGCAGCCTCGCCGCTAAGCGAAATATTGAACATTCTTGTAAGACCGTAATAGGCAATAAAAAGCAAAACCATCTGCGGCATAATGCGCATTATTTCAAGGTAGATTTTGCAGATGATTTTAACTGCGCGGTTTTTAACGGTCATCAGCATGCCAAAAAGAATTCCAAGAATTATTGAAAATGCAACTGAAACAAGGGCTATCCACACGGTAACCCAAAGTCCACCGAGAAGCCGCACAAAGTTTGTTCCCATGGTGAGTACGCCAAAGGCCTGTCTGATTGCTTCTATCATATTTACGCTAACGTCCGAACTGGGCATAACGCAGCCTCCTTTCGGCAAAAGCCGCTAAAAGTGAAATTGGAAGAAGCAGAATAAAATATGAAATGCAAAGCAGTGTGAGCGCTTCGTCGGTTTTGTAATAAAGTCCGATTAAATCTTTTGCAATGTACATAAGATCAGCAAGTGCTACGGCAGAAAAGACTGAAGTTTCTTTTATAAGGAACATAACGTTTGCGCAAAAGCCTGGAATAGAAACTGAAACTGCCTGTGGCAAAATTACGTACTGTGTAACCTGTCGTGGAGTAAGACCAATGCACTGGGCGCTTTCAATCTGAACTTTTGAAACTGATTCAAGTGCGGAACGGAAGGTTTCTTCCATATAAGAACCGCCTAAGAATGTAAGTCCAATAATTGCGCACTGAACTGAACTGAGTTTTATTCCCATTCGTGGAAAAGCAAAATACAAAAAGAAAAGCTGAATAAGCAGAGGTGTGTTGCGCGAAAGTTCTATATAAACACTTACAATGCGGCGCAGTACCGGTACTTTATAATATTTTATAAGCGCACAGATAAGACCTAATAGCAGTGACAAAAGAATTCCGATGAAGGCAAGGCGAAGTGTTAGCAGAGCCGCCTGAACATACATTGGAATAACTTTTTGAATAAAATCAAAATCCATATACCTACAAATATAGTAGATTTTACAGAAAATGGGAATGAGGGCAGGAAAAACTATTGACGGGCACATATTTTAAGTATATTATTACCTAGTAGGTTAGTAGGTATATATTTTTATCTGGAGTTTGATTATGATTAACACAAAATATCTTTTTGAAGACCCTGAAGAATTAAATCCTTCTGCGTTGCCGGATTATTCCTCTCTGGACTTTATTTCAAACGGCTCTCATATTTATGGAGAAATTATGTGGCCTTCAAGCGATGTAGCAGGGGGGCAGTCAACAGGCAGCGAAGCCCGACCTTGTGTAATCATGCTGCACGGCTTCCCGGGAACTGCCCGTAATGATGATATTTCTCACGCCCTTTGCCGAAGCGGTTGTGTTGTGTTAGTCCCGCATCATCGTGGAGCGTGGGGAAGTCAGGGAAAGTATTTAATTTCGAACTGTATTGAAGATGCATATAACCTTGCGTTGTACGCTCATTCAGAAAGTTTTACGGAAAAGTATAATGTTGATCCGAATCAGATTTTTTTACTTGGTCACAGTATGGGTGCAAATTCTTCTTTGAATGCCGGTAAAAAACTGAACTGGCTTGCCGGAATCATAATGCTTACTCCGTACGATCCTACGCGCTATCTGAACTGCGAAAAAGAAGTATACCTGCGTTCGCTTCTGGAAGAAGGCCGCATTCTTCATTCTGATGGAATTGATGTTATCTACGAAGATGTTTTGCGTCGGCGCGAAGAAATAAGTCATCCGAATGCTTTTGAAAAAGTAAAAGACAAAAACATCCTCGTCTTCGCCGGAAAATATGATTCTGTTTCTCCAATTGATGAAATGATTCTGCCTTTATGGAACAAACTTGCCGCCCATAAAACACAAGCCGTTCAAAAGCTCGTTGAATATCCTACAGAGCATGGTTTGATTGGACGCCGCATTTCCATGATTCGCGAGATTGCAGAGTTTATTAAAGAAGTTACGGAGAAGTTATAGCTTTTATCTATAGCTCTAATAAAAAAAATATATTATTCAAGGGTGTTAGTTTGCTATATAACATACTAAGTTAGTAGGTTGTACAAGGCCACTGGCGGGCGTTGTTCAATAGCAAAACGTNNCGGTGTTCAATAGCAAAGCGTTAAAAAAATTGCGAAAGCAATTTTTAGCTTTACCACCCAAAGGAATCGGTTATGAATAATCTTAAAAATATTGTAAAACGGCTTTTCCCAGCGCTTGGAGTGCTGCTTGCATTTTTAGTTCAGGTAGCAATTCCAGACAGCAGTTTACATCCGGCTTCAAAGCTTCATTATTATGAAGATCTTCTTTTTATTTTACTTGGTGTGTCATTTTTGTTTTTTGTTCTTTCATTTTTCGTAAAAAAAATTCGTGAAGGACTTGCAGAAAAAGGACCTTTTCTTTTGGGCGCGGCGGGGCTTGTAGTCGTGCTTAATTTGATTACTGCAAAGTT
>DEEV01000007.1:20358-22908 GCA_002350445.1 Treponema sp. UBA2869
CTTTTGCTGCTTGGCGAATTCTGGGGAATTGTCCTTGGGTTTATAACAGGCATTTTCCTTGGCTTTTCAAAAAAAGTTTATTACTGGATTAACCCATATATAAAACTTATTGGACCCATTCCTGCAACTGCGTGGATTCCGCTTGTTCTTACCACTTTTCCAACTCCGTTCGGAGCAAGCGTTTTTATTATTGCGCTTGCAGTGTGGTTTCCGGTTCAGTTGATGACAAGCTCTGGTATTCAAAATACGAGCAAGGTTTATTTTGAAGTTGGTAAAACTCTTGGGGCTGGCACTTTCTTTCAGGTTTTCAAAATTGCAGTACCGGCAGCGCTTCCAAATATTTTCCAGGGAGTTTTCAACGGAATCTGTGCGGCCTTTATCGCGCTCATGACCGCCGAGATGTTTGGTGCAAAGTATGGAATCGGCTGGTACATCAGTTATCAGAAAGCAATGATGATGTACTCAGGGGTTTACGCCGGTCTGATTATGATCGCAGTGTTCTGTACTGTGATTATTTCGTCGCTCTTTAAAGTGCGTAAGAGAGTGTTAGGTTGGCAGAAGGGATTGATTAAGTGGTAATACTTTCAAAATTACATCCATGTAATTTTGAAAGTTGCAGATTTTGCCTTCGGCAAAACTGCCATCGTGGTGTTGCCTCCTGCAACACATTCTAAATAACGGAGTTCATTATGACAGGTGAAATCAAATTATCAAATATAACTAAAATCTTTAATAAAGGAGAGGCGGAAGAAGTTACTGCGCTCAACGGCGTAGATTTCACAATTCCTGCCGGAAGTTTTGTTTCACTGATTGGTCCGTCCGGTTGTGGTAAAACTACATTGCTTCGCTGTATTGCAGGACTTGAAAATCCAACCAGCGGAGCAGTGCTTGTCGATGGTACAAAAATCACAAAACCAGGCAGCGATCGCGGCTTTGCCTTCCAGCAGGCAAATCTTTTTCCCTGGCTTACAATCCGCGACAACATTGCCTTTGGATTAAGGGCCCGCCACATCTACAAAGAGCGCAAAGAAGACGTTGACAAATTTTTGCGGATGGTCGGCCTTGAAGGTTTTGAAAAATCTTTTCCACACCAGCTTTCTGGCGGTATGAACCAGAGGGCTAGCCTTGCCCGCGCCTTGGTGGGACATCCCAAAATCCTTCTATTGGACGAGCCTCTTGGTGCCCTTGATGCCTTTACCCGAATGACCATGCAGGACGAAATTATCCGCCTGTGGAAAGAGCACAACACAACAATGGTTATGGTTACCCACGATGTGGACGAAGCGGTTTACCTTAGCGACTATGTGGTTGTAATGTCACCGCGTCCTGCAAAAGTGGAAAAAATCATAAAGATTGATTTGAGCCACCCTCGTGCCCGTGGACAGGACGTCTTCCTAAAATACAGAACACAGATTCTTGAAATCCTCAATTACGCAGGAAAGGTTCAGGAAGTTGAGTATGCTATTTAATTAGCACCCAATTTCCTCATGCCTTGTGCGCATTGCAAGTATGCAGTCCTGAATTACATCCTTGAGTTCTACGCCCATAAGTTCAGCTCCGGCCTTAATAACTTCGCGGTTACAGCCAGCTGCAAAATTTAGGGCCTTGAATTTCTTTGTAACGGATTTTACTTCCATGTCTGTTACGGATTTGCTAGGGCGGGCCATTGCACAGGCAAAAATCAAACCTGTAAGTTCATCAACTGTGTAGAGAACTTTTTCCATAATGTGTTCTGGTTTTACGTCAACGGTAATATTCCAGCCATGGCTCTGAACTGCATGAACAAGCTGGGAATCAATTTCGGGATAATTTGTTTTTTCTGAATCAAAGATTTCCAGGCACTTTGTACAGTGAGCATCCGGCGCAAGTTCAAAATCAATGTCATGAAGTATTCCGACACTTTCCCAGTATTCGGCATCCTCTCCATATTTTTCCGCAAAATAATGCATTGCAACACCCACGGTTTTACAGTGACGGAGCAATGTTTCTCCATGAACATATTTTCCAAGCAATTCAAAAGCAGTTTCCGATTTCATACTATTTACCCATTGTAAAGATAGGTATATAATACAAATAAGAGGAAATATAGTCAATGAAAAGTATTCTGATAAAAGATACCANNGCCGTGCAGCAAAGGACATAACAGCTTTTGTCTTTGTTTGTGCCTTTGCATGGGAATTGTTAGTTTCTAGACTGAATTTTTTGCCATACGTATTTGTTCCGGCACCGGAGAATGTCTTTTCTGTGTTTGTTCAGGACTGGAGACAAATATTGGACGGTTTTTTTAATTCAATGTTTCTTCTTGCAGTTGGAATGACGCTTTCAATTGCAAGTGCTGTGATTTTTGGTACGCTTGTTGGCTGGAATCAACGTGCCGCCAAAGCCATATATCCAATTGCAAAGGCAATATCAACAGTTCCTCCTTTGATTTACACCCCTTACGTTGTTCTTATAATGCCAACTTTTAGGCTTGCTTCCATTTTTGTAATTTTCCTTACAAACTTTTGGGGAACTTTCATGGGGTCAATCAACAACACTGCCTTTGTGGAA
>DEEV01000007.1:23073-24341 GCA_002350445.1 Treponema sp. UBA2869
ATGGGTTTTTATGTAAAAATATCCCTTGCTTTTGCCAATTATACAAAGGCGATTGCCGGAATATTCTTTATAGGATTTGTTGTTACGGGATTGAACGCTCTTATTAACATTGCCAAAAAAAGGCTTATAAAGTGGAGTTATTGATGAAAAAACGGAGGGTATAGCTTTAATCTATATCCTCCATATAAAAAATATATTATACAAAGCGTCATTTTTTGGATATAACATACTAAGTTACTAGGTNNGACTATCAGCAGTACATAGACGGTAAAAAAGAAATTGCCCAGCTTAATGCAGAGTACCGGGCAAATACTGTAGTTGGCCATTAAAAGAATTACATTTCACTTAGTTATAGAAAAAAGCTATAGCATCTATAAAAAAAATATATTTCTCAGACTCTCAAAAAAAGATTATAACATACTAAGTTACTAGGTAATTAACAGCTAACGCTCCTATCATTTAAAAAAATCCTGTCGGAGGGAGTTTTTCCATTTTAGGGGCAGACGAATCTTTGAGAGGTGTGTTATGGGAAGAAAATGCTTTTCCTTAATAAAACGACTTTTTCCCGCATTGGGAATTCTTCTTGTACTTTTAGTTCAGGTTGCCATACCGGACAGTAGCCTTCATCCAGAATCAAAACACCATTATTACGAAGGCTTGCTTTTTATTCTTCTTGGCATCTCCCTGCTCCTTTTTTTACTCTCGTTTGTTTCAAAAAAAATCCGCGAAGACCTTAATGAGAAGGGACCCTTTCTTTTGGGAGCCTCAGGCCTTGTTATTTTGATTAACCTTGCCACAGCAAAGTTTGCCTTGCTGCCGGTAATTTTTTTTCCAAGCTACAACAACGTGCTTGCAGTTTTTGTGGAACAGACGGCGCTTCTTGCAAAATGCGTCTGGTACTCCTTTAGGCTTTTGCTGCTGGGCGTCTTTTGGGGAGTTCTGGTTGGTTTTATTACAGGTGTTTGCCTTGGCTTTTCCAAAAAAGTCTACTACTGGATAAACCCCTACATCAAGCTGATTGGCCCAATTCCTGCAACTGCATGGATTCCGCTCGTGCTTACAACTTTTCCAACGCCATTTGGGGCAAGCGTTTTTATCATAGCGCTTTCCGTATGGTTCCCGGTTCAGCTTATGACAAGTTCTGGCATCCAGAACACAAGCAAGGTCTACTTTGAAGTGGGAAAAACCTTGGGGGCAGGCACTTTCTTCCAGGTCTTTAAGATTGCAGTTCCGGCAGCACTTCCAAATATTTTTCAGGGCGTGTTCAA
>DEEV01000007.1:24623-24801 GCA_002350445.1 Treponema sp. UBA2869
GCCGCCCGCAACGCCCGCTAAAAAAGGAGTAAGATATGTCTGGAGAAATAAAACTGTCAAATATAACAAAGGTATTCAATCAGGGAGAAGAGGAAGAAGTTACCGCCCTTAACGGAGTAGACTTTACCATTCCGGCTGGAAGCTTTGTCTCACTTATAGGCCCATCTGGTTGCGGAAA
>DEEV01000058.1 GCA_002350445.1 Treponema sp. UBA2869
AATGCCGGAATACTGGAAATATGCTTTCTAAACTGGACTGGGAAGTAACTGCAGTTCCCTATTTTGAAGCCGGTGCTTCTTTTGACATTTTTAAATATATAAATATTGGCATTCGTGGCCGTGTGGGAATCCCTGTTGATTCTGGAAATATGCAGGATTATGACTGGCTGAATTCTACTGCGAAACAAAGTGATTATATAACTGGTGGTTCTTCATCCCTTATCTGGAGTGACCAGAATCCTTATGAACTTACAAACTATTCAAAATCAGATAATAAATGTAAGGATTACAGACTTTTTGAATTTAGTGCCGGCGGAAATATTTATCTTCCTTTACAATTTGTGCTTACTCCTTTTATAAGTTACGAATATGAACTTTATGAATTTGAAGCTAGTGGTGGATATTATCATTACAAAAAATTAAATTCATCTTCTCAGACAGTTTGGGAGGATGGNNTTGAGGCAAGAGGCGGATACAAAATTTATAAAAGCGACAACTTTGAGAAAAAGGCGCTTTTTTCTGGACGTGGAATTTCCTATAAGCAGGAATATAATGCATTTTTTATAGGTGTAAAGGCTTCGTGTTCTGCAGTTAAAAATTTTAGATTTGAAGGTCTTTTAAAAATCAGTCCCTGTCTTACGGGAATAACGGCAATAGACTATCATTATACAAGAAAACTTCTTTTTTGGGATGACATGCCGTTTGCTTTTCAGCTTAAAGCAGAATTAAAGGCTGTTTATAGTTTTACAAAACAGCATTCACTTGGCATAAATGCAGGACTTCAGTGGATTACAGATGTAAAAGGTCCTGATTATGTTCGTCCTATAGACAAAAATGGAAAACTTACTTCCGGTTCCTGGTCAGGCTCTTCTGCACTTGGCGGCACAAACCGCTTTATCTGGAACTGGGAAATTTTTTACAGCTTCCGCTTTTAGTTAGCTTTAGTCTTCCAGCGGGTCTACGCCAAAAATCTTTGCAAGCTGTTTTCTTGTAGCTTCCATATCTTTTGGGTAAGGGGCTTCAAAACTGATTTTTTCGCCTGTTTTAGGATGCTCAAGTTCAATTTTATATGCGTGAAGGGCAAGTCTGCTTAAAAGCGGACGTTCTTCTTCTTCGTCACCGTTCCATCTTTTTTTGATTTCGCTTAAGCGTACCGGCTTCTGGTTTCCGCCGTAAAGCGGGTCACATACAATAGAAAATCCCTGAGAATTTAAATGTACTCGAATCTGGTGTGTGCGTCCTGTTACGGGCTTTGCTTCTACCCAGCTAAAAGGTCCGCAGTTTCCTATTAATCTGAATTGTGTTTCTGATGGTTTTCCATTGCGTTTGTCTATGGTTGTGCGGTGTCTTGCATCACCATCCGGTAAAAGCGGCAGCTTTACGTCCAGTTCTTTCCAAAGCGGATGTCCATAAACCAGCGCATGGTAGGTTTTATGTACAAGGCGTTTTTCAAATTGCATTGAAAGTGCCCGCTGACTGTCGGCGTTGCGGGCATAAATAATAAGTCCGGAAGTGTCCTTGTCAATCCGGTGAACTGCAAAAAGCTTTCCAAATTCCTTTTCGGCAAGCAGGTCAAGTCTTGGCGCATTTTCGTCGTAGCGGTCTGCAGCAATTAAAATGCCGGAACGCTTGTTAAGCACCACAATATCGTCATCGCTGTATACAACTGAATAATCTGTATTTTTCAAAGCCATGCGCACATTATACAAAAAAATATGCTTTTTTTCAAAGCATTCGTTTTAAGAACTAAAGACGGAAGTTTTTTTTATTGCTCAATTGTAAAACTTCTTGTATCCTTAAATTATGACAAACGAAAATATAAATATGCGTAAAATTGGCTTTTGCATGAATGTTCTTATGGGAGTTTCTCTTAGTTTTGCCCTTTCCCTTATCGGAATTCTTTTTTCTGGACATTTTACGCTTTCCGGCTGGTTAATAAGTTTTGCCGCAAGTACCGTACTTAGCCTTTTAATTGGTTTTATTATTCCTGTCCGCAAGATTTCAACTGCATTAATTAAAAAAGCGGGCGTAAAAGAGCGTTCGTTCGCGGCTCACAGACTGGATTCGTTTATTTCAGATATTATTTATACACCGTTTATTACTTTTGCAATGGTTTTTATTGCATATAAAAATGCCGTTTCGCATGGAGCTCAGCTTTCATTTGTACCGATGTATTTTCACAGTCTTGCCATTTCTTTGCTTGCCGGTTATGTCTTTATTTTTATTCTTCAGCCGTTGTATTTAAAACTTTTGCTTAAAAACAAAACAACTTCAGTTTCAGAATCAGAGAAATAAAAATGTCACAAGTAAAAGATATTCAGACTGCAGAAAATGCAAATTCCTCTAATGAAAATTCATATTTTGAATGCGAAAAAGGAAAAGTTTCTTCATTAAATCTTGATTTTGGTATTGCCGAAGTTGCTGTTATTCCTTCTGAAAATTTCAGCGTAGAAACAAGAGGAATTTCTGCTTCAGATATACGGTTTGTTTTGTCTGACGACGGAACTTTAAGCATTTCTAATGTACGCCGAATCAAAATAGATTATACCGGCTTTTCCCGTGGTTCAAAAATTCTTCCGCGCATTCTTGTTTGCATTCCAAAGTCTGTAAGCCTTGAAAATATCCGCATTTCTATGATTGCTGGAAAATTTAAGTGTTCTGCTGCGCTAAAGTGTAAGTTTCTTTTATTAAATGCCTGTGCCTGCGACTGCATAATAAAAGAGTTTTCTTGCGTTCAGGTAAAGGCAAGAAGTGCGTTTGCAAGTCTGGAGCTTTCCGGTAAAATGTCTGGCGGAAATTCGAGCCTTGAATGTGCCGCCGGTTGTATGAATGTAAATTTTAATGGAGATGAAACAGATTTTTCTTATGATGCAAGAATTGCCCTTGGTGATTTTAAGTTTAATCAGTTCAGAAAAAGCATTTTATTTCAGATAATGGCTCATGAAAAAAAGAAAAATCATATTTTTACGTCCTGTCTGCTTGGCAGTCTGAATGTTTCTATTAAAAAAGGTGAATAAAAATGAAAGGAAAACAGCTTTATAAATCTTCGGAAAATAAAATCTTTACTGGTGTGTGCGGCGGGATTGCAGAATATTTTAATGTTGATCCGACAATTGTGCGCATTGTTTTTGTACTTGCCGCTCTTTTGCATTGCTTTGGCGTTGTAATATATATTACGGCTGTAATTATTATGCCGGAAGGCCGTGTTTACACCGACGAAGATGTAGAAAACATGAAAAGCGCAAATACCGAAAAATCCTCAAAATCGTCTTCTTCAAAAAAAGCTAAAAAAACTTCCGACTCCGATTTCAACAGTCATTTCGAATAATGCGAGCTGACAGGATAAATTCATTATAAACGCATTTGTCCTGTATGATTGAAAATACATTGTTATTTTACTATAATTCTGCATTATGGCTGAACACGGTACATTGACACAGGATAATCACGCTGCGTTATGGCATGGACGCTTTGAAGAAGGTCCTGATGCTGCAGCGGTTGCATTTGAAACCTCTATTCACGTTGACGAGCGCATGGCTCTGGATGATATTACAGGAAGCATTGCTCATGCAAAAATGCTTGCCCATGCAAAAATCATTTCAAAAGAAGAAGCATCTCAGATTGTTGATGGACTTGAATCAATACAAAATGACCTTCAGAACGGAAAACTCGAAATTGACTATTCTGCAGAAGATATTCATTCCTTTATAGAAGCAACTCTTACAGACCGCATAGGCGAAGCTGGTAAAAAAGTTCACACCGGACGCAGTCGAAACGATCAGATTGCTTTAGATGAACGTCTTTATTTGCGCCGTTTTGTTCCGGAACTTCAGAATTCAATTTTAACTTTAATAGAAGCACTTTCTTCAATTGCTTCTCAGAATAAAGAAACTCTGGTTCCAGGCTTTACTCATATGCAGCACGCTCAGCCTGTAACTCTTGCTCA
>DEEV01000083.1:0-178 GCA_002350445.1 Treponema sp. UBA2869
TTTGATCCGACCTTCCTCGAAAATATTTCAAAGATGAAAGAAAAGAACCTCGCCGTAGAAATGCTCAAGAAATTGATTGATGAACAGGTAAAAGTTTACAAGCGCACAAACCTTGTAAAATCAGAAGCCTTCAGCGAACTCATTCAGCAGACTTTGAACCGCTACCTGAACGGAATGC
>DEEV01000083.1:401-1324 GCA_002350445.1 Treponema sp. UBA2869
ATGCGCATGATTGTAAAAAAGCTCTTAAAGAAATACAAATATCCGCCTGAAGGTCAGGAAGATGCATTAAAAACAGTTATCAGTCAGTGCGAACTCTGGACGGATAACTTAGCCGATTTATAAATAATATTCAAATCAATATAATTCAAAACACACTATGAACCACCCAAAACTTCACGAATCCATAATTAATAATTCTCAAATGACTTTTGCACGTAGTGGCGGTAACGGAGGGCAGAACGTAAACAAGGTGAACACAAAAGTTCATCTGGTAATTCCAGTTACTTCTCTTGGCGGACTTACTGATGCAGAACTTATTCGCCTTCGCACAAAGCTTGCCGCCATCATAAATAAAGAAGACTGTATTTTTCTCGATGTCGACGATGAACGCTATCAGGAACGCAATCGCGAAATCGCACTTTCCCGCCTGGAAAACAGGATCGTGCAGGCTCTAGTCATCCCCAAAAAGCGAATCAAAACAAAGCCGACTCGTGCCAGCAAAGAACGCAAATTAAAACTAAAAAAAATCCGCAGCGAAATCAAGAAAAACCGGAGTAAAATTTGGTAACAAAATCACCCATCCTAATCGGCACCAGCGGCTACGACTACCCCGAATGGAAAGGCGTTTTCTATCCGCCGGAATTAAAAAGAGCAGATTTTCTCGCCTGGTACGCAACGCAGTTTGACGCCGTGGAACTGAACTCCACCTTTTACAACATGCCAACCGCCGACCGCCTTCTTTCCTTTTACGACCGAAGCCAGGGCAGACTCCACTTCAGCATCAAGGCAAACCGCCTTCTTACACACGAAATCGCCTCAAACTGGCAGACCGCCGCCAGCGACTTTAAGCAGGCCCTCAATCCCCTGCAGGAAAAATCCACCCTGAGCGCAGTCCTTTTCCAGTTTCCCCAGAGCTTTCATTA
>DEEV01000083.1:1338-6303 GCA_002350445.1 Treponema sp. UBA2869
ACAAAGGAAAACCGACTCTACCTTGCAAGCCTTATCGCCGATTTTGAAGGCTTCCCCGTCGTCATCGAGTTCCGCCACAAGGAATGGATCCGCGAATCCGTTTTTGCCGGCCTGATTCAAAGAAAAGCCTCGATTGCCTTCTGCGATATGCCCCAGCTGAAAGCCCTCTCCAATGCCGATTTTCAAACCAGCCTCTATTCCCAGTTCATCGGCCCCAACGCCTACATTCGCCTTCACGGCCGCAATGCCACTGCCTGGTATGCCGCTTCCCCCTCTCCATCCCAGCCAGCTCCCAACCCAAGCGCCCGCTACGAATATGACTATTCCCCCGCCGAACTCCTAAACTTCGTCCCTGTCATCCGCGCTGCCCTCTCCGAAGGCCGCAAAGTCCAGGTCTATTTCAATAACCACCCCAAAGGCCACGGCGCCAAAAATGCCCAGGAATTAAAAAAAATGATGAATGAATCCCTATAACAAAAATTCTAATGGCGTTCCCGTCCGCCCTTCGGGCGTCCGGTCGGCTGTTCCGCAATTCGGTAACCCTCAGCGTCCTCGGCGGCAAAATCCGCCGCCTCCGGTCGCCTCGCAAGGTTGTTGAAACAACCTTGCTCGCTACTCCATAGCCTAACGTAAATTTTTAAGATAAAAATTATATTTCCTTTAAGCCAAGACTCTTTAAATATTCATAGGTACCGTCATAATATTCAGGTAAACGAGTACTATCTTCCCATGCTCCTGTAATTGTTTTATTTGAATTCCCTGATGGAACACAAATTATCATTCCACACCTTGCACGAGTAAGAAGAACCCTATAAGCATTTAACATATATTTTCTAAGTTCTTTTTGACTTTCAGTCTTTTCTTTTTGTTCATTCCATTTAGTTTGACCATTAAACTTATAGAAATGCCAGTTCCCGTTTTCATAACGCATATCAGCGTCCCATAAAAGACATGTATAATCTAATTCCAAACCTTGAACCTGTATTTCTGTTGCAGCATCTTCCAAATAGTTTGATGACCTTGTGTCTGCTTTATCTTCAAGAAACCAATGAACTGCATTTTCATCACCTGTTTGAAGAATATGAATTCCTAATGGCTTAAATCTTGCTGACTCTTTAGTTACAAGAACTCCTGTCTTAATTGAACCATTTGCCCGTTCGTGAAGCCATTGTTTTGCTTTATTCATATCACGAGTAAGAATTATTGGATATTTATCACTAATCGCTTGATAAATATCCTTTGCATGATTATCTAATGATAATAGTGCATGAACAAAGGCAGAAAGTTTTTCAGCCCTGAAAGAACGTAAAGAAACTCCCAAATGTAAATCATCAACATAAGTAACATTTTTATTTACACTTAGAAGTTCATTCACTTTTCCTTCTGCATATTCACTTTCTGTCAATTTTGGTGAAATATATACCTTCCAGTGAGTAAAAGTTTCATTTAAAGCCTTAATCCATTCTGATATTCCAGCCTCTCCGGTATTAATTTCCTGACCGCCACCTACAAGACAGACGATTGTTGCCCAGTCTTCACGCTGATCCATAGACCAAATCAAAAATGCAGCCTCTGACATTGGAAAATTTGTTACCTTAAGTTTATTACCGTATGTTCCACCACGCTTAAGATAATCTGCTAATCTTTTATGTGTCCAGGAGCGTTGTGCTTCATCAAAAATAGCAACATGTTCTACTTCGGCATACCCTGCATTTTCCATTCTTTTAGCTTTTTCTGGATCAATTTCTAGAACTCCATTTATTACAGGATTTTTGATTTTTGCCAGCATATTATCACGATATCTATGAATTATCTGTATAAACTTTCCAATTTCACGCCTTGCATCTGTAAGTTTTTTAGTATCTCCTTTTGCCTTACAAGATTTATAATTATCTTGAGCAAGTGCTTCTGTCAAAACTGCAACTAAAGGACCATTTCCTGACAAATAAACTGCACCTTCATCCTCCAGTGAATTGCTATCCTTTTGATAAGTCTGTTTTACAGCAACATCAAGTCCTACTAAAGTTTTTCCAGCACCAGGAACTCCTGTTACAAAACAAATACTTTTTTCACTATTTTTTTTACTTTTTTGAATAACATCTAAAATATATGCAATGGTTTTATCGGTAGTAACTTTATCTGCCTCATGTCGGGTGATATCCTCAACATTATGATTTTCATATAAGGTTTTTGCGGCTTCAATTATCGTCGGTGTCGGAGAATATGGGCTTATTATCCAATCTGAACTCACAGGTTCTTCATTTGGAAATTTAGAAATTATTCTAGAAATCAAATCCTTAAGATTTTCTTTTCCTGTTACCAAAGGATTAAGAACTTTATCATCATAAATTGAACTTTTTATTTCTGAAGAAACTCTATTAGTATTAGTTGCTATTAGAATTGGTGCAATTACTTTATTCTGACTCATTTTATGGAAATTTCTCAAATCAAGTGCATAATCCAAAACTTGATCTATATCATTTTCTAAAATGGAATTTTGTCCAACCTTAAACTCAAGACAGAATATAATACCATTTAGTAAAAGTACAACATCTATTCTTTTTCCAAGTCGAGGAATATCATATTCAAAAATTATTTGAGCTTTACTATCTTTCCATGGCAGCAATACATTTTGAAGTATTTCTATCTCACCAGACCACGCATCTCTCGTTGTTGTAAGTTCTATTCCATGATAGTTGTTTGTTAATGAATCTCTGATAATTTCTATTTTCTCATTCAGAAAATTTTTTATTTCATCTTTATATAAACAACGAATACTCATAATTATTAAATCCCTTAATTGCAGCTTACCAGGATTTATATATTTGGACCAGATCAAAAACACTTCACGAGATTGCTAGATTTCACTAGAATCTATATTAAAATGACCCACATCACCGTCAGCGGAGCTATCATCCTTCGAACAAATCCAGAAAATAATAAAAAAGAAATCTTCGCGACCCAGCGCGGCTACGGCGACTGGAAAGGGTGGTGGGAAATACCCGGCGGAAAGCTGGAAGCTGGCGAAACACCAGAAGCCTGCATTGAACGTGAAATCCGCGAGGAATTGGCAACAGAAGTAAAAGCAGAGAAAATTTTTGGGGTAGTGGAATACGACTATCCAACTTTCCACCTTACGATGCACTGCATTTTATGCACTATCGTTTCTGGCGAACTTAAACTTCTGGAACACGAAGCCGCCCGCTGGCTTACACGCGAAACCTTGCGTTCTGTAGACTGGCTGCCGGCAGATCAATTAATTTTAGACAAAATAGAAGAGATTTTATAAATTACCCAATCGGGGGCGTTGCGGGGGAGATAGGTAAAGCTAAAAATTGCTAACACAATTTTTTTAACGCTTTTCTATCAAACATGGCTTGCCAGCAAGCCTCCACACCCCCGCTAGAAGGGGTAGCGGAAGACAGCTTGCTGGCTGGAGCGAGGGGAAGGCTTTCCCCATCCTTAGAATAACTGGGGATAATCTTCTTTTGCAAAACCAAATTCACGCTCGCCAAACAGCACAAGTGTAAGCTCTTCAAAATCGTTCTGGTGGAGCTTCATTGTTTCTACGGCGACTTTTATTGCATCCCGCTGAGGATAACCGTACACACCGGCGGAAATCAGAGGGAATGCAATAGTTTTAAGCCCATTTTTCTTCGCAAGAGTCAAAGAGTTTTCATAACAGGAAGTCAAAAGCGCTTCGGCCTCCGCAGGGGAATGTTCGTAATAAATTGGCCCCACGGTGTGAATCACAAATCTGGACGGAAGACTATAGCCCTTTGTTATTTTTGCCTGTCCAGTTTTACAGCCGCCAAGAGTCCGGCATTCTGCCAGGAGTTCCGGCCCCGCAACACGGTGAATTGCACCGTCGACTCCACCCCCACCAAGAAGCGAAGAATTTGCTGCATTCACAATACCATCGCAGCTCAGCTTTGTGATGTCGCCTTTGATAATTTTGATTTTTCCCATGGAATATATTTTACAAAAAAACGCACTGCCTTAAAAGACAGTGCGTTTATAAAAGTAAGTTTTACTTTGTTTCTTTACTTGCAGGTACTAGACCCCAGACTAAGTGTGCGAGTTTTTGTGCTTTTCCCGAAGGGAAAATCGCCGCGCAATTATGCGGCGAAACAAAAATAATCGCGTTTTTTTTATCAGATTGCCTCACGCGAGTTTGTGCGTTTTTTGCGAAGCAAAAACAGGCGCGCCGTTGTGCGCGTCGGTGTGGAGTTCGCAACAGCTCACGCCCCACCTCACCGAGTTTTACTTCGTAAAACTCGCGAAAAAATAGTCTTACAACAAAGGTTTCATAGCTGTCATGTAAGCGCGGAGTTTACGACCTACAACCTCAATTGGGTGTTCGCGAATCTCTGCGTTTACAGCAACAAGTTCTGTGTTGTTTACTTCGTTGTCCTTAACATCAAGGCCCTTACCAATAACGTCTGTGTGGAGCTTTGGCATAAGGTCTTTTGCCATCATTGGAGCTGCAACGCGGCTGAAGAGGTAACATCCGTACTCAGCAGTATCAGAAATTACGCGGTTCATTTCGTAAAGGCGCTTGCGGTCAATGAGGTTTGCAATAAGAGGAACTTCGTGAAGTGATTCGTAGTAAGCAGATTCAGGTTTAATTCCTGCATCAACCATAGTTTCGAATGCGAGTTCACAACCAGCTTTAACCATAGCAACCATCAAAATACCCTTGTCAAAGTATTCCTGTTCTGTGATTTCGTCTGTAGCTTCTGCGTTCTTTTCGAATGGGAGCTTACCTGTGTCTTCGCGCCAAGCGAGCAAATCCTTGTCGCCTGCTTTCCAGTCTTCCATCATTGTGCTTGAGAACTTACCGGAAATGATATCGTCCATGTGCTTCTGATAGAGTGGAGCAAGAAGCTTCTTAATATCTTTAGAAAGCTGATTAGCCTTAATCTTTGCAGGGTTAGAAAGGCGGTCCATCATGTTTGTGATTCC
>DEEV01000077.1:0-222 GCA_002350445.1 Treponema sp. UBA2869
AAAGAAAGGTGTTATATGACTATTATTCCTGTTATTTTGAGCGGCGGTTCCGGTACAAGACTCTGGCCGCTTTCTACAAGTGAATGTCCAAAGCAGTTTCTTCCGCTTATTTCTGAAAAGACAATGATTCAGGAAACTCTTTTAAGACTAAAAGGGCTTGATATAAAAGGACCTGTTGTTGTCTGCAATAAAAATCATCGTTTTGTTGTTGCAGAGCAGGTT
>DEEV01000077.1:393-6466 GCA_002350445.1 Treponema sp. UBA2869
CTGCTCAGGAAGCGTTGAACGGTTCTCTTGTAACATTTGGTATTGTTCCAACAGCGCCGGAAACCGGTTATGGGTATGTAAAAACCGGAACAGAAAATAACGGAGTTTTTAATCTTGAAAGATTTGTAGAAAAACCGGACCTTGAAACCGCTAAATCATATCTTGCAGATGGCAATTTCAGCTGGAACAGCGGAATGTTTGTATTTAAGCCTTCTGTTTTTCTTGACGAACTTAAAGCTTTTGAACCTGAAATGTATGAATTAAGTACAGCTTCTTATGAAAATGCCGAAGTTGATTCAGATTTTATACGTCTGGATTTGAATTCTTTTGAAAAAATTAAGGGAAATTCCATTGACTATGCCGTTATGGAAAAAACTTCGAAAGGTAAAGTTGTAAAACTGGACGCTGGCTGGAGTGATGTAGGTTCCTGGTCTGCGCTCTGGCAGATTAAAGATAAAAATTCTGACGGGAATGTTGTAAGTGGAAATGCTGTTGTTCTTGATACAAGAAATTCCTATATAAACAGCAGTAAACGTGTTGTTGCAGCAATTGGACTTGATGATGTTGTGATTGTTGATTCTGATGATGCTGTGCTTGTAGCTGCAAAAGACAAGGTTCAGAATGTAAAGATTGCAGCTGAAGAATATAAAAAAATTAAGGCTGAAGGAAAATAAAATGCGTAAATTAAAAAATATTCTTATTACCGGTGGCGCAGGATTTATCGGTTCAAATTTCATTCATTATCTTTTTGGAATGTCTTCTGCGGAAGGAAATCTTTTTAATGATGCAAATTTTGACGGTAAAGTTGTAAACGTAGACTGTCTTACATACGCTGGAAACCTTGAGTCTTTGAAGGACATTGAGGAAAAGTTCGGTGGTAAACGTTATTTCTTTGAGAAAGTTGATATCTGCGACCGCGAAAATATCGAACGTATTTTCAAGCAGTATGATATTGATACTGTAATTCACTTTGCGGCAGAAAGCCACGTAGACCGTTCAATTCTGGGTCCGGAAGCTTTCATGAAAACAAATGTAATGGGAACCTTCACATTACTCGATGTTGCCCGCAATTACTGGAAGAAAGAAGACGGCTCTATCCGCGACGACGTACTCTTCCATCATATTTCAACTGACGAAGTATATGGCTCTCTTGGAGAAACCGGCTACTTCCGCGAAGATACTCCTTATGATCCGCGCAGCCCTTATTCTTCTTCAAAGGCTTCTTCAGATCATGTTGTAATGGCTTATTTCCATACATACGGTCTTCCAATCACTTTGTCTAACTGTACAAATAATTATGGTCCATATCAGTTCCCGGAAAAACTGCTTCCTCTTATGATCAGCAATATCCGCGACGGAAAGAACCTGCCTGTTTACGGAAAGGGCGACAATATCCGCGACTGGATTTATGTAGAAGACCACAACCGCGCTGTATGGCTGATTGTAAACAAGGGTGTAACCGGTGAAAAATACAACATCGGCGGCGAGAACGAATGGCAGAATATCAAACTGCTTCACAAGGTAATTGAGCTGACTGCTAAGGAAACAGGAAAGTCTGTAGACGATGTAGAAAAGACAATTACTTATGTAAAAGACCGTCCTGGTCACGACAAGCGCTATGCAATTGACTGTACAAAAATCAAGACAAAGCTTGGCTGGGAAAGAAAGATGACCTTTGAAGAAGGTCTTCAGGAAACAGTTAAGTGGTATCTTAAAAATTCTGAATGGGTTAATAATATCTTGAATGGTTCATATAAAGACTGGATTTCTAAGAACTACACTGAACTTGGCCGGTAAATGCAGAAATAAGAAATTCTATTATTTTTGAAAAAAAATGTCTTTTAGGTATTGAAAGTTTTTTTCGATTCTGATAAAGTACTAACACTAAGTCAAACGACTTATGGGCCATTAGCTCAGCTGGTAGAGCAACAGACTCTTAATCTGTGGGTCGCAGGTTCGATCCCTGCATGGCTCATTAAAAGCTTCTTGCAAAAACAAGGAGCTTTTTTTTAATACGGTGCCTATAGTTCAGCGGTAGAGCGCCAGATTGTGGATCTGGTTGTCGTCGGTTCGATCCCGACTAGGCACCCTGGGTGCAAGGTAAGTACTTTGCACCTTTTTTTTATATAATGCGCCTGTAGCTCATCTGGATAGAGCATCAGACTTCGAATCTGAGGGTAGCACGTTCGAATCGTGTCAGACGCAGTTTAAAAAACGGATTTTTCAGTTGAAAAATCCGTTTTTTTATTTAACCCTTTCAATAAAAATATTGTAAAAAAATTCTAAACTCTTTTTTTTTATTTCCGATAAAAAAGTGATAGACCCTTATTGTTTTTATTTTGCAGAGTTTTGCATTGTAAAGCAATAAAAAGGAAGGTTTAAATATGGAAGAATTGATAAAAGAGTTTGCGTCGATTTTGAATGAAGAAGAAAATCTTCTTAATACGTTGAATGACCGTCAGGTGTTTTTACGTGCAGCAGTAACGGACAAAAACTGGATGAATCTTCTGGATATTATTTCAGAAATCAATACAATTTCAGATTCATTTCAGAAATGTGATGTAAAGCGCGATTCAATTCAGGAAAACTTGAAATCTGAGCAGCTTAAACCTTTTATGGATCAAATAGGAAGAATCCGTTCAAAACTTTTAAAATGCAAGGTTCAGAATCAGGCCTTGTCGGAATATGTGGTTCTTACACGACAGTTTATTCAGCGTGTAGTTGAAGAAGCTTTGCCGCAGACAAGAAATAAGAATTATACAAGATACGGAATGGTAAAACAGACTGAACCTTCAAGCGTTCTGGTTGATGTCAGGGGGTAAACTGATATGGGTTCAACATTTTCAGGAATAGAACTTGGTAAACGCAGTATCATGGCTAATACAGATGCCATTACAACTGCAGGTCATAATATTTCAAATGCGAATACAGAAGGTTATTCACGTCAGCGTGTTCAGATAAAGGAATTTGACCCGCTTTATAAACCTGATCTTGAACGTCTTGAACGCCCTGGAATGATTGGACAGGGAGTTGACGTTCAGTCTATAAACCGAATTCGTGATGAACTTCTTGATCATAGAATTGTTGCACAGGCAAATCAGGAAAGCTACTGGCAGACCAGAAGCGACTATTATACAATGATTGAACAGGTTTATAACGAACCGGATGATATTTCAGTTCGTTCTAATATGGACAAATTCTGGCAGTCATGGCAGGAACTTTCCATTCATCCTGAAAGCGAAGCAAGCCGCCAGGCTGTTGTCACACGAGCCGTAACTTTAACAGATTCCATTAAGCAGAGGTGGGAAAGTCTTGATGGAATTGCAAATCTTGTAAATGGTGATATTGATGCTACTGTAAAACAGGTAAATTCACTTTCAAAACAGATTGCAGACTGTAACGGCGAAATTGTACGTTCCAGAGCAATGGGAGATAATCCTAATGATTTGCTTGACCGCCGCGATCTTCTTGTAGATAAACTTTCACAGCTTATTAATATAACTACAGATCAGCGTGATAACGATGAATTTATGGTTCATGTTGATGGAAAAGTTCTGGTTCAGGGTTCTGTAAGCCGTGAAATTGGTAAAACTCCAAAATTTGATGATACAGGCTATTCAAAACTTATCTGGGCAGATACCGGAGATGATGCATTCTTTAAGGGTGGTAAGCTTGGTGCTCTTGTAGAACTTCGCGATGTTGATTTACGAAATGAAATTCAGTCGTTAAATACAATGACAATGAACTTTGCTGACCTTGTAAACGACGTTCATCGTAATGCGGTTGGTGCAAACAAAGTTACAGGTCTTGATTTCTTTGTTCAGCACAGTTTTGTAGAAAATGCTAACGGAAATTTTGACCGCAATGGTGACGGTGAACTTGATACTTCTTATGTTTTCCGTTTTACGGGAACAAATGCTCTTGATCTTCAGCAGCAGGTTGGAATTGAAGGTGTAATGACTTTGAGCGGTTCAAACGGAAATGTTTCTATTCCATATTATCACACAGATACAGTAGAAACGGTTATTGCTCGCATTAATGACAGTACAAGCGAAGTAAAAGCTTATCTCGATAAAAATAATCACCTTGTTTTAAAGGCAACAACAGCTATGAATTCTAATAATCCTGATTTTGTAATACGACATGTTGAAGATTCAGGATATTTCCTTGCCGGCTATTCGGGAGTGCTTGCAGGAACAGGCGAGACTGGCGCTTATGATTTTGCTCAGGCTGATGCTGTTAATGCTCTTGCACAGGGCAGTCAGTTTGCGGTTAGTCCTGTATATAATCCTTCTGCATATATAGAAGTAAATGCGGCTCTTCAGAATGATGTTATGAGCGTTGCTGCAGGATATATGGATGCTGCCGGCAATGCACCTACAGGGGACGGTCGTGCAGCTGTTGAAATTGCTTCAATCCGTAATTCTTCGGTTATGGTTGGAAGCATGAAAACCTTTGATGATTATTTTGCAGACTCAGTTACAAATGTAGGTCTTAAAGGCGAGCAGGCTGAAACAAATCTTCTTAGTCAGAATGCAATTATGGACGATTTACATAACTTGCGCGATTCAATAAGCGGTGTAAATATTGATGAAGAACTTGCAGAAATTATGAAATTTCAGCATGGATACAATGCGGCTGCAAAGTTTATTACAGTCTGGGACAGTTTGATTGATACAGTAATCAATAGACTTGGTGTGTAATAAATAACCGTAAGAGACAAGCTGTGCTTGCCGATATTTCAAATAAGAGGTCGAAATAATGCATAGAATTTCAAGTCAAATGAACAACAATAATACACAGAGCAGTCTCCGCCTGCAGGAAAGCCGTTTGAATCGTTCCAATAATCAGATTGGTTCACAGCATAAAATTCAGCAGCTGCGCGACGATCCTATTGCTGCAGGTCATCTTGTGCGCTACCAGTCTTATCTTGGCCGTGTAAATCAGTTTGAAAAAAATGCGCTTACACTTTCTGATGATTTTTCATATCGTGAAGGTTATATGACTGACTCTCTTGAAATTATGCAGAGAGTCCGCGAGCTTGCAGTGGAAGGGGCAAACGGTATTTATAACAAAGACGATCTTAAAAATATGGCAACAGAAGTTGACGAGCTTTTGAAGGCTCTTGTTCAGAATGCAAATGCTGTAAATGCCGATGGAAATTCTGTTTTTGCCGGCACAAATACCAAAGCCACTGCCTTTGATGTTGAACTTGGAAATGTTGAAGGTTCCGGCGTTCCTCTTATTCAGAATGTTCGATATAACGGAAATATTGAGGTTAATCGTGTTGAAGTTGATGAAGGCAAGTATCTTGAAAATGATAATGCCGGCGTAAAAACTTTCTGGGCAGAAAATCAGCAGGTTTTTGGTGCGCGCGATGCTTCTGCATGGCAGGCAAGTCGTGATTCTGTTATAAATGTTGATGGCGTTAATATAAATATTTCGCAGGGTGATAATGTTTACGCACTTGCTGCAAAAATTAATAACAGTGGTGCCGCTGTAAAAGCAAGCGTTGATCCTGTAAGAAATGCCCTTAATTTTGAAACGACAGATGCTCGTCAGTTATGGCTTAAAGATGTTGAAGGAAATGCCTTGAATGAACTTGGAATTATTAAAGATTCATCTCAGCTTCCTCCTTATAATTATGGCGAAGGAGTGCGGGTTTCTGGTGGTTCAATGTTTGATACTGTAATTGCATTTAGAAATGCACTTTTGTCTGGTGACCAGGAAAGCATTGGTAGCCGCGTTTTAGGTGCTCTTGATCAGGGAATTAACAGCCTTGTAACAAGAATTGCTAAATCTGGTTCAGAATTTGAACGAGCCCAGTTAAATGCTGTAAGNNAATTCAAAACTTGCACTTGATGTAACTCAGGCTGTAAGCCGTGAAGGTGATCTTGATTTTACAAAGGCCATCACAGATTTAAAAATGCTTGATTATACAAATCAGGCAACTTTAAGTCAGGCCGGTAAAATGTATTCTTCAACATTGTTGAACTATATGCGCTAATGCCTGAAATCGGAAATCTGTAAAGAAACGTGCTGAAAGGTGATTTTTAGGATTATCGAAAAAATG
>DEEV01000077.1:6583-12975 GCA_002350445.1 Treponema sp. UBA2869
TTTGAACAATATACAAAATATGCCCTTGTAGATTCAGAATATGAACCTTTTCTTTGGCTTCAGTCGTGCGAAAATCCGAATCTTGCTTTTTTGATTGTCGATCCGTTTTTGATTTGCTCTGAATTTGAAACAGACATTGACGATGAATCCCTTAAAAAAATTGGAATTTCAAAGCCTGAGGATATTATTGTAATGACAATTGTTACAGTTCCTCACGATGGTTCTGCAATCACTGCAAATTTCCAGGGACCGCTTGTAATTAACCGACAGAATAAAAAATGCATGCAGGTAATTCTTAACGACAGCAGGTGGTCTACAAAAGTAAACATTATCGAAGCTCTGAATTCGAAAGGAGCTAAATAATGCTTATACTTTCAAGAAAAATAGACGAAAAAATCAAAATTGGCGAAGAAATTACAATCACCTTGATTGATATTCACGGCGATCAGGTAAAAATTGGCGTTGAAGCACCAAAAAATGTAAAGGTTTTCCGCCAGGAAGTATTTGATGCCATTCAAAAGGAAAACGAAGCTGCAGTTATGGAAGAATCAAGAAACAAAGTTGCAATAGATGCAGTAAGCGCCCTTTCAAAACTGCTTAAGAAGTAGCTTCTTTAAGTTTAATTTCTGCTTCGGAAGCGCGCATGTAAACAGGACCGTCGAAATCTTTTAATGCAGGATTTCCGGCGGTTTTTTCATTTTCAGCAAGTTCAAATAAAGCCTGTGTTGTATCAATAGAAGGGCAGAGTGTAATTAATTCTGCTTTTAGANNGATTTTTTGAAATTAAAATTGATTTTAATTTTTCACAGTCTGGTCCAGCAATAAAAAGCTTTTCTAATTCAGAAACTTTTTCAAAAATTTCATCGGTTGACCAGTCGCCTTCTTCCAGAATCACTTTTCCATTATCAGAAAAATCTGTAACAGAAGCATAAAATTTGTCTTTATTTGCGTCTATGCAGGTAAGCACTGGAAGTTTTAGGTTTTTATAAGGATATTCGTATGTTTTTAGTGAAGAAATTCCGTAAACCGGCACTCCAAACGCAAGTTCAATTGCCTTAACGGCAGAAATTCCAAGCCTTAGTCCGGTAAAACTTCCCGGTCCAATTGTAAGAACAGTGTAGTCAAGTTCAGAAGGCTTTAAGCCTGCTGTTTCCAGAATTTTATCAATCTGTGGAACAAGAATTTCTGACTGTCTCATTCCAATGTCAAAAATTCCTGTACATGATTTATCATCCTTTTTTGCGGCAATTACGAGTCTTGAAACCGCGCAGTCTATAGCTAATGCGTTCATTTTTATTCCTGTTTTGATTATTAATTATTATAAGAGTGGAAAATTAAAATTCAATAGCTTCGTTATTCCAGTTATCAATTTCTATTAATCTGGAATTATCTTCCTGTGGCGTTATTTTTAGAATGATTGTTCTGGATGGAAGTTCATCCATGATTTTTTCACTCCATTCGATTATGCTCACTCCGTCTCCGTAAATCATGTCGTCTGTTCCAAGATTTACAAAGTCTTCTCCGCCCTCAAGCCTGTAGACATCCATATGGTATAAAGGCATTTTGCCCGCGTATTCACTAATCAGGCAGAATGTTGGACTTGTAATTGTGTCCGGAATATCAAGAGCTTGGGCAATTCCTTTTGTAATTGTTGTTTTTCCTGCGGCAAGTGTGCCCTGCATGGCAATTACATCACCTTTTTTAAGTTTTTCGCCGATTTTTCTGCCCAGTTCAATAGTTTCGTCTGCAGAGTGTGTTTTGAATGTCAGCAAGGTAACCGACCTTCAAGTTCTTCGGTAAGTATAAAACTTATGATTGCTTTTCTTACTGGTAAAATAGGGTAGTTAATTTGAGAATTAAGAGAAAGTTCAATTGTTTTTTCACCTAGAGGACTTGTTTCTATAATAAAAAAGATTGGAATTGTTTCCCGTGCAGTAGGTAAGTCTATAACTGCATCACAGGTGTATTTTCGCCTGTAAAAGATTTGTCCCTCTTCGCGAGTTAAATTTTTAAACTCCACAACATTCATAATATATCAAAATACTCCAATTTTTTGTAAATTACAACACAAATTTATATACAAGCGCATATATTTTGTTTTTGGATTCCACCGAAATCCTCAGGAACTGAATGTGAAGTGCAAAAACTCCACTAGGCAGCCGGCATGTTCTTCTTATTATGCCAACTATTTTTTCTTCTATACCGAGGTTTGGAATGCTGATTGTAAGATATTGCTTTTCCTTTATAGGAAGTTTTGTCTGAATACAGCATCCGCCTGCAGAAATATTAGAAAGCGTTCCCTTATATATATTATCGGAATAAACGTAATATTTTTCATCATCAATTTTATTTTCTTTGATTTTTAATGAAGAAAAATCGCATGTTTCCTTTAAGAATTCACGCTTAAAATTTCGTTGAGCCTGCGCCTGAAGATCTTCAGAATGCGCAATAATCATGCTTGGCTTGCCTTCTTTGTCTTTTTCGTACCTTATGATCCTGGAAATAAGATTGTAAGAAAGACCGTTTGTCGTTTTAAATGTAAAGCGCTGTCTTACAAGCAGTTTTGGACGGCGTCTTTCTGTGTCAAGAAATTCAGGAATTTCAAGAGAAAAAGAATCTTTTGTATTTGAATTTACTCTAAGCGGAAATTGTTCACCTTCATCTGTAATATAAAACACTACTGTCTCGAGTGGAATAAATCTTGTTGAAGTTACAAATTTTGTCTGAGCAATTGCTTTTTCGACCTGGAAAAATACCTGGAAAAACTTAAAAAGTTCAACTTCAGAAGGCTTTTTGCCTTTTTTCATTTCTTCAAAGCCGGATCTAAAGAAATTGTATACTTCGTTGTTGTCTTTAAGATTGTAATTTATGTTATTGATTTTTGTGAGCTTGCAGACATTCCAGAGTGTAGAAATTTCTTCCTGCGAAAAATTAATTGCTTTTCCAAACTTTACAACATCAGAAAATTTTGTAGGCCTTGACTGCTGAGCCTGTTTATATTTTTCTGAATTTTTGTAATTTGTAATAGTTTTGTAAATAAAAGCGACTGCAAGAATAATTGCAAGAATTACGGCACCGGCAATAATAAATGATGCCAGCGGAAAATTTTGTCTTGCCGCAAGCGGCGAACTTCCTGCCTGATAATTTAAGTTCATAATGCAGCCTCCTTAAAAACTCCGCGTTAGCGGGCGCACAGGATGTGCGAAAAACTTCCGCCTTTCGTTATATCTGTTTTAATGCCTTTGAAATTTCCATCAATCTTGGGCAGATTTCGTATTCTGAAAGGTCTCCGATTAAAACTGTGTCGTTAGATTCGAGTGCGCCTTCAAAATCTTTAAGAATTGGTGAAAAATCATCAAAGAAAGCCTTAAAATCCATTCCGTTAAGCTTTGTAATATTAAACGAATCAGGGAACAGAGAGGCTAGGGCTGCAATATGGCAGAACTGGTCAATGCTGTCTGCAAGTTTTTGAATGGATTTGCTTGCTTCTTTATTTTTTCCACTTTGAAGTTCTACAGGAACCTGTTCCATTTTTTTAGAAAGTTCATCAAAAAGTACGGCAAGATTTTCAAATGCTTCTTTTATCGAATCTTTTGTAACAACTGAAAATTCAAATTTTGTATCTTTTGAAAGTGGTTTTGCCGCTTCTTCGTCAAAAATTTCTGCAGTAATCTGTTTTCCATTGACAGTTATACCTATTACTGCCGCTGCGTTTTCTTCGCAGGTTTTCTCGAAAGAATTAAGTACTTCGCCAATTGTTTTTTCATCTTCAAGCTGTGCATCAATTTTCTGGCCGTTTATGTATATTTCTACCATTTTCTACTCCCGTTATCTGTTCTGGCTGTTTTGTCTTGTAAAGTTAGAGATTGTATTCTGCTGGCTTTCAAGACTGTTCAGCGAACCCTCCATCTGACTGTATTTGTTTTTAAGGTTCGCTTCTTTTTCATTCATCTGAGCTTCAAGCTTAGTTATTTTATTTTCGGAACTTTTTATCTTAGAATCAAGTGAAGATGTCTTTAAAGCAAGAATTCCTCCGGTTTGTGTGTAAGCAGAAATCTGTTTATCAAGTTTGTAGGCAATTCCTGAATCAACTATTAAATCTCCGTCAGAATCATAGCCAAAAAGCTGTTTTATATCATCCAGATGATTTTCAAGTGCAGAATCAAGTTTTTTTTCATCAATTTCAAGGTATCCGCGGAGTTTGCTTTGAGAATATCCGCCGGAATAACCGGAAGCATTTGTTGCAATTCCAAGCTGAGAAAGCATTGTGATTTCTGCTGAATCTGAAAATGCGTAACCTGCCGAAATAATTGACTGCATGTTTGATTTTATGCTTGTAAGCGAAAAATCTGTCTGGAACATACCAAGCTTTTCTTTTTCTGCCTTTTTTTCTTCGTTTGAAAGGTAGGATAACTCGTCTACAATTTCCGGTTTGTTTTGTGAAAGAATGTTAATTTTTGCAACTGTCTGATTGTATTCGCCTACAAATTGAATCAGGGCATCTTTTGAAGCTTCTACGTCTGGCTTCACGGAAATAGTTGCAGTTTTTTCTGTCTTGTCGTGAATGTTCAGTGTGATTTCAGGCACAACATCGTCGATTTTATTTGAACTGCGTGTAATTGTAATTCCTTCGTATTTGATGATTGCGTCATCTGCTTCTGAAATTGGATTTACTGGTCCGTAGCCTAAATCGGTTGTTGGATCAGACGCTGAAAATGACGAAATCTCCAGGATTTTGCCGGTGTTTGAATTTCTGATTGCAATTGCCTTTATTCCTTCAAATTCAGAAAGTGGTACCGTAACTTCCGTTTCTTCTTCATCAAAAAGCTTTGGAATTTTTATTTCTCTTTCTGTTCCGTCTTCCAGAACCGCAAAAACTACGTTCTTTGTTTCTACAGGGTCTATTGGCTCCGGCGGAACAGGGGGCAGGTTCAGCTCTGTGTCTGATTTTGTATTGCTTACAACAATTCCTTCGTATTCTGCAAAACCCGCGTCAGGAATTTCAGGCTGTTTTAAAGCTTCGTTTATTGCGGGTGTTATATCCTGTGTGTCTGACGGCTTTATTGTAAAAGAAACCTGATTTTTTTTATTTGAAAGAATTTTCTCTGGAATATTTACCTGATATCCGCCTCTTGGTTCTACAGTTACTGTTCCGCTTGAAAATGCCGCCTTTTTTACGGAAATTTCCGGTAAGTAAGGTGATTCTTCTGTTTCAACTTTATTTACCTGCATGATTTCGGATGGCTGTTCAGCAAAACCAATTGCTTTTGATTTGATTTTTGCAATCATTCCGGTATCAAACGCAAATTTCTTTGAATCATCATCAAAAATAAGACGGTTTTCTTTTCCTGTCGGAACGGCTTCTATCAAAAGCGATTTTTTACCGGAGCTGGCTCCGATTACAGATGATTTTATTACACCGTTTCCGCGCTTGTTTATTGAATTCGAAAATTCTTTTAAGGTTCCGCCTTTCCAGTTTATAGAAATTTGTTTTTCTCCAACTTTGTAGGTGTAAGTTCCCTGTGGTACCTTAAAATCATTTTCCAATTCACCTGACAAAAATCTGTCTGAAGTTGCAGGCTGTATAACATCAACTTTGAATGATTGAATCTGAGCGCTTCTGTTTGCTTCCGCTGTTACAGCATATTCTTCAGTTGAGGATGTAAGTTTACTGTTAAATGGATTTTCGTATGAATAGAGAGTTTTAGTTTTGTCTCTGAGCGAGGTTAGGTGAGTGTTAATATCTCTCCAGGCGTCCTGTTGAGCTTTGTACGAATCAAGCTGCTTTTGTTCCCTTGTTAAAGGAATTCGTTCAACCTGCATCAGTTTTTCAACTGTTTCATTCGTTTTGTACTTGTCAGAAACGCCTGGAATTGTAATTCCTGCCATTTTATACTACTTTGTCAAACAATGTACCGATAGCCTTTCTGATTCTTGCTTTTAATTTCTGCATATCTTCAGAAGGTATCTGTTTTAAAACCTGATTAGTATTTGTGTCAACTACAGAAACAACTACACTTCCTATTTCTTTGTTAACACTGAACTGAAGTTTTCTTCCAGTTACTATTTCAGATAGTTTCTGAAGCTGCTGTGAATCTGCCTCCAGTTCCTGAATATTCTGCTCAATATCCTGAGCTGCCTGAGCTCCTGTAGGTGTTATGGCCTTAAACTCAAACTGTTGTGAAGTTTGAGCGTTTGTATTCCGTATATTACTGGATTTATAAAGAGCTTGGCCATCCATTGCCACATGAACCATTGAAGTCTGTGAAATTGTGTTCATAGGTTCTCCTCCTTTATTTATATTCCTCCCTGAAAAAAAACTGAAACCAGGAGAGGGGCGCACCCCTCCCGGTATTCAATTAAACCAAAAAGATGACATCCAGAAATCTCTT
>DEEV01000090.1:0-146 GCA_002350445.1 Treponema sp. UBA2869
GGTCGTGGTTCATTCCGCAAGGCAATGAAACAGGCTGTAAGTAATGCAATGCGTGCTGGAGCACAGGGAATTAAAGTTCGTCTTAGTGGTCGTCTTGGCGGAGCAGATATGTCTCGTACAGAAGAACACAAGGAAGGACGCGTTCC
>DEEV01000090.1:254-902 GCA_002350445.1 Treponema sp. UBA2869
GGTAAAATCGGTGTTAAAGTTTGGGTTTATAATGGAATGAACTACGGTGTTGAGCGAAACGAAGACGCTGGTCAGCTTGTAAAGAAACCAAGACGTCCTGCTCGTCAGGCTGCTGAAAAGACTGATGGTGCTGAACCTGCTAAAAAGGCAAGGAGTTAGTTATGCCACTTAGTCCAAAAAGAGTTATTCACCGTAAGGTGCAGCGTGGTCGCGAAAAAGGTTTCGCAACTCGTGATAATAATATTGACTTCGGTGACATTGCATTGGTTGCAATGGAACCAACATGGCTTGATGCCAGAGTAATTGAAGCAGCCCGCGTTGCTATCAACCGTACTTTGGATCGTAAAGGAAATGTTTGGATCCGCGTGTTCCCAGACAAGCCTATTACAAAGAAGCCAGCTGAAGTTCGAATGGGTAAGGGTAAGGGTGCTCCAGATCACTGGGCAGCTGTTATCAAACCTGGAATGATTTTGTTTGAAGTTGGCGGTGTTGATCTTGCACTTGCACAGAAAGCTCTTGAGCTCGCAGGTGATAAATTGCCAGTTTTGACAAAAGTAGCTTATAAGCCAACAAAAGACTAGGAGGAAATAAGATGGCTGATTCAAAGAAAAAGAATGACAAAGAACTGTCTTATAAAGAACTAGTTGC
>DEEV01000090.1:968-4795 GCA_002350445.1 Treponema sp. UBA2869
TTTCTCATGTAGATAACCCAATGCAGAAACGTACAATGCGCCGCGAAATCGCACGCTTGAATACGTTTATCCGCCAGAAAGAAATTGCTGGCGAAAATAAGTAGGAGCTGAACTGTGGAAAACAAAGCTGCTCAGACTGTAAAGGCTGCAAAACGTTCATTTGTAGGACTTGTATCATCAGATAAAATGGACAAGACAATTGTTGTAACAATTGCAACAAAGAAAATGGATCGTCTTTACAAGAAATATGTAACTAGATCAAAGAAATACATGGCTCATGATGAAAATAATGAAGCACATGTAGGTGATACAGTACGTATCGTTGAATGCAGACCGCTCAGCAAGAAAAAGTGCTGGCGCCTTGCAGAAATTGTTGAAAAAGCAAAATAAGTGAAGGAGTTAAAGAATTATGATTCAGATGCAATCTTGTATGACAGTTGCTGATAACTCCGGAGCAAAAATTGCTCAGTGTATCAAAGTTATCGGCGGCTCACACCGCAGATACGCTGGTATCGGCGACATAGTAGTAGTAGCAATTAAAGATGCTATTCCTACTTCAACAATCAAGAAGGGTACTATTGAAAAGGCTGTGATTGTACGTCAGGCAAAAGAGTACCGTCGTCCAGATGGAACTTATATCCGTTTTGATGACAATGCCTGTGTTATCGTTGATGATAGCAAAAACCCTAAGGGAAAACGTATATTTGGACCTGTAGCTCGCGAGCTCCGTGATATGGATTTTATGAAGATCGTTTCACTTGCTCCAGAGGTTCTTTAAGGAGAATTTAAGATGTTGACTAAATCAAAAATCCGTAAGGACGATACAGTTCAGGTAATCGCAGGTAAAGACAAGGGAAAGCGTGGAACTGTTGTTCGCGTTGACCTTAAGAAAGAAAAAGTTGTTGTTTCTGGCGTTAATATCGTTAAGAAAGCAATGAAGAAGAAGAGTCAGCAGGATCAGGGCGGTATCGCTGAGATCGAAGCTCCTCTTAATATTTCAAATGTTGCAATCGTATGTAAAAAATGCGGTCCAACTAGAATTGGCTACAAAATTGACGGAGATAAAAAAATCCGTGTATGCCGTAAATGTGGAGATGCACTGTAATGGCAAATTACGTACCTCGGCTTAAGAAAGTCTATAAAGACGAAATCGCACCAGCTCTTAAAAAAGAGTTTAATTACACAACTCCAATGCAGATTCCTGCAGTAAAGAAAGTTGTTGTAAGCATGGGTGTTGGTGAAGCTCTCACAAATAAGAAACTCCTTGATGCCGCAGTAGCTGACTTGACAGCAATAACAGGTCAGAAGGCTGTTAAAACAAAGGCAAAGAAGAGTATTGCTAACTTCAAACTGCGTGAGGGCAATGAAATTGGGGCAATGGTAACATTGCGTGGAGATATCATGTATGAATTCATGGATCGCCTTATTAATGTTGCGTTCCCACGTATTAAGGATTTCCGCGGAATCAAAGCAACTGGTTTTGATGGACACGGAAATTTCTCTGTTGGTATTACTGAACAGTTGATCTTCCCAGAAATCGACTTTGATAAAATTACAAAAGTTGCTGGTATGAACATCACATTCGTAACAAGTGCTAATACAGATGCAGAAGCAAAAGCACTTCTTACTAAGTTCAATATGCCATTCCGTAAGTAGGTGAAGTATGGCAAAGAAATCAATGGTTATTAAAGCAGCCCGTAAGCAGAAATATCCGACACGCGAATATAATCGCTGTCAGATTTGCGGACGCCCACGCGGATATTTGCGCAAGTTTAAGATGTGTCGTCTTTGCTTCCGTAAATTAGCAAGTGAAGGCCAGCTTCCTGGCGTTACAAAATCAAGTTGGTAGGAGATAGAAATGAGTGCATCAGATCCAGTAGCAGACATGCTCACAAAGGTTCGGAATGCGGCTGTTGCCCGCCACGAGAAAGTAGATGTTCCTGCATCAAAGCTTAAGCTTGAAATCGTTAAGATTATGAAGACTGAAGGATACATCAAGAATTTTAAGAAGGTTCAGGAAGACGGAAAAAACACAATTCGTATTTTCTTGAAATATGATGATGAGAATAATTCGGTAATCCACGGTTTGAAGAAAATTTCTACACCTGGTCGCCGTGTTTATTCTGGTTATAAAGATTTGCCACGTGTATATAACGGTTATGGTACAGTCATTATTTCTACATCTTCTGGTGTTACAACCGGTAAAAAAGCTGCAGAAAAAATGGTTGGTGGTGAATTGGTTTGCACAATCTGGTAATAGGAGGCAGAAAGTATGTCTAAAGTAGGTAAACTTCCTGTTGTTCTTCCAGCAGGTGTAACTGTAAATGTTGCTAATGGAATGATTTCTGTAAAAGGTCCTAAGGGCGAATTGAAACAGACTTTCCATGACGGCATTGATATTAAAGTAGAAGGTACAGAAGTTGTTCTTTCTACAAAAAACAACGAAAAACAGACAAATGCATATCATGGTCTTTACAGAAGTCTTATTTCCAACATGGTAAAGGGTGTTTCTGAAGGTTTCTCAAAAACTCTTGTAATTACTGGTGTTGGTTATCGTGCAGAAGTAAAGGGTAAGGAACTTGTTATGAATCTTGGCTATTCAAGTGACTACATAGCAATTATTCCTGAAGGCCTTACAGTTGTTGCTACTCCAGAAGGAAAAGTAACAATTTCTGGTATTGATAAGCAGAAGGTTGGTGAATTTAGTTCACAGATCCGTAAATTACGAAAACCTGAGCCTTACAAAGGAAAGGGTATCCGTTATGACAACGAAGTTATCAGACGTAAAGTCGGTAAAACTGGTGTTAAATAAGGTGAAGCTGTATGTTTAAAAAATTAAATGATAAAGACAGAAAACGCTTGCACAGAAAAATTCATATTCGTAAGTCAATCAGTGGAACAGCTGAAAGACCTAGACTTACTGTAACTCGCAGTAACAAGAATCTTTCTGCTCAGGTTATAAACGATGAAGACGGTACAACTTTGGCTTCAATTTCTACTATGGAAAAAGAGTTTGCAGCTCTCAAACCTAATACAGACGGTGCTGCTAAACTTGGTGAAGCTTTGGGTGCGCGCCTTAAGGAAAAGAAAATTACAAAAGTAGTTTTTGATCGTAATGGATATCTTTACCATGGTGTTGTTAAGGCTATCGCTGATGGTACTCGTAAAGCCGGGATTGAATTCTAGGAGTAAGTTATGGAAGAACATCAGAAAAGAAATGATAAAGATCCAAAAGAGAAAGAGTTTGTAGAAAAGCTCGTTACTCTTAATAGAACTTGTAAGACTGTAAAGGGTGGACGCAGAATGTCTTTTGCTGCTCTTACTGTAGTTGGAGATCAGAAAGGACGCGTTGGATACGGACTTGGTAAGGCTAACGATGTATCTGAAGCTATTAAAAAGAGTATTGATAAAGCTAAGAGAAATCTTGTAACTCTTCCTATGAAGAATGGTACTTTGCCACACGAAATCATTGGAAAATACAAGAGCTCAGAAGTATTGCTTATGCCAGCTTGTTCCGGTACTGGAATTATCGCTGGTGGTACAGTACGTGCTATTATGGATGCTGCTGGCGCAACAGACGTTCAGTCTAAGTCTTTGGGTTCAAATACCGCTGTTAACGTAGTACGTGCAACTTTTGATGCAATTTCAAAATTAATGGATGCTAAGAAAGTTGCATCTAACAGAGGTAAAACTCTGGATGAGATGTGGGGTTAATGTATGGCTAAAGCAAAACAAGTAAAAGTTACATTAATTAAGAGCATAATTGGTCAGAAGCCTGAAAAGAAAGCAACAGTTCGCAGTCTTGGACTTAAGAAGATTTCTTCTTC
>DEEV01000090.1:4869-9216 GCA_002350445.1 Treponema sp. UBA2869
GTAGAGGAGATCTAAAATGGCAGAATATAATCCAATTCTTACAGCTCCTCAGGGTGCTAATAAAAAACCTAAGCGTGTTGGACGTGGTTCATCATCTGGACTTGGTACAACAGCTGGAAAAGGTAATAAAGGTCAGCAGTCTCGTTCTGGAAAGGGAAGTCCATACGTTGGATTTGAAGGCGGACAGATGCCTCTTTACAGACGTATCGCTCACAAAGGTTTCTCAAACTATCCTTTCAAAAAAGAATATGTTTGTATCAATGTTGAGTTGCTCGATTCAAAATTTAATGATGGTGAAACTGTTAATAAGGAAACTTTGCATGCAAAAGGATTAATCTCTGGAAAGGTTCTTCCTCTTGTAAAGGTTCTTGGAAATGGTGACATTAAAAAGAAGCTTACAGTTGCTGTAGATAAAGTTTCTGAAACTGCAAAGGCTAAAATTGAAAAAGCCGGCGGTTCTGTAACAGTTGCAGAAAAAAAAGAATAAGTGCGGAGTTAGAACATGGCAAGCAATCCAATTGGAAATATGTTTAAAGTAAAAGAACTAAGAGATCGTCTGTTCTTTACATTGTTGATTCTTGCGGTATTCCGTTTAGGAAGTGTAATTACAGTTCCAGGAATTGACGCTAACGTTCTTATTAAGTACTTTGACGATTTGGCATCGCAGAATAAAAATGCATTTGCAAGTTATATGGACTTCTTTGTTGGAGGAGCTTTTTCAAACTTCTCTATTTTCCTGCTTGGTGTAATGCCATATATCTCAATGCAGATTATTATGCAGCTTGCTGTGATTATTTTCCCATCACTTAAAAGAATTGCTCAGGAAGATGGTGGTCAAAGAAAGATTGCTCAGTACTCTCGTTTCGGAACAATCCTTGTTTGTATCATACAGGCCTGGGCTATGACTTTTTATGCCTACGGTGTTCAGCAGCAGGGATACAATGTTATAGTAATTGATAATCAGATTTTCTTTAAGATTCTGTTTGTTATTACTGTAACAACAGGTTCCATGATTACTGTATGGCTTGGTGATCAGATTACAGCTCGTGGCATTGGAAATGGTATTTCAATGATGATTTTTGCCGGTATTGTTGCTCGTTTGCCTAACGCTATTGCTGAGCTTGCTCAGAGCGAAGTACAGCTTGTATTTATCATTATTGTTGCAATTATGTTCCTTGCTATTATTGCCTTGGTTATTTATGAAGAATCAGGTCAGAGAAAGATTCCTGTACACTATGCAAAACGCGTAGTTGGAAGAAAAATGTACGGTGCACAGAGTACTTACATTCCATTTAAGGTAAATCCTTCGAATGTAATTCCTTTGATTTTTGCATCATCAATTCTTACATTGCCTTTGACATTGGCTTCTTCATTTGCACAGAGTCAGAATGCTTCAAAATGGGTTGGAACCCTTTCAAGAATTCTTACTCCGGATGGCTTAACTTATAATGTATTGTTGATTCTTCTTATTATTTTCTTCGCATACTTCTACACTCAGGTAACACTGAACCCTACAGAAATTGCAAAGAATATCAGGGAAAACGGCGGCTCGATTCCTGGTGTTCGTCCAGAAAAGACAGAAGAAAAACTTACACAAATATTAAACAGACTTATCTTACCAGGATCATTGTTCCTTGCTTTGATTGCTGTTCTCCCAACACTTATTCAGAAGTGGTTTGGATTCCCACAGTCAATCAGCCAGCTTATGGGTGGAACTTCATTAATCATTATGGTTGGTGTAGATCTTGATACAATGAGTCAGATTGAAGCTCTTCTTAAAATGCATCATCAGGAAGGACTTACAAAGAAGGGTAAAATCAGATCACGAAGTCTTTAGAAAATTTTCTAAAATTTTGTGAATTAGTAGTAGAAAAGAAATGAGAATATGTGCTATATTACTAGCTACCGAATTGCTCTCATTGCGAGGTGCCTAAGATTCGGTAAAACATATTCTCATGGGGGCTTTTAAATGAAAGTACGAACCAGTGTAAAACCTATCTGTGATAAATGTAAGGTTATTAAAAGAAATGGTATTATCCGTATCATTTGTACAAACCCAAAACATAAGCAGAGACAGGGCTAAGGAGTAACAGAATGGCTCGAATTGCGGGAGTAGATATCCCTAATAAACATGTAGGTACCGCATTAACTTATATTTATGGTATCGGTCGTTCATCGGCAAAGAAAATTTGCGAAGAAGCTAAGATTGACGCTGAAAAGATGGTAAATGATCTTTCTCAGGATGAGCTTAACAAAATTCGCGAAATCCTTGACAAAGAGTATAAGGTAGAAGGTCGTCTTCGCTCAGAAATCGGTCTTAACCTTAAACGTCTCATGGATATTGGTTGCTATCGTGGTCTTCGCCACAAGCGCGGTCTTCCTGTACGCGGTCAGAGAACTCGTACAAATGCACGTACTCGCAAGGGTAAGAAAAAGACTGTTGCTAACAAGAAAAAGGCATAAGGCGGAGGTAAAGTAGATGGCTACCGTTAAAAAGCGAAAAGAGAAAAAGAGCGTTTACGAAGGAAATATTTATATTCAGGCAACGTTCAACAATACAATTGTAACTGTAACTGATATGAAGGGAAATGCCTTGTCTTGGGCATCTTCTGGTGGACTTGGTTTCCGCGGAGCAAAAAAATCAACTCCGTTTGCTGCTCAGTCTGTTGCAGAAACAGCTTTGCAGAAAGCTGCTAGTTACGGTTTGCGTGAAGTTCACGTATATGTAAAAGGACCTGGAATGGGTCGCGAAAATGCTATCCGTTCTATTGGTATGATGGGATTAAAAGTTAAGTCAATTTCTGATGTAACACCAATTCCTCATAATGGCTGTCGTCCTCGCAAGACACGACGTATGTAACAGAGGGAGACTAAGGATACTATGGGAAAAAGCACACAACCTCTTTTGAAAAGAAGTAAGGCTCTCGGAATTAATCCAATTGTAATGGGTTATACAAAAGAGTCTAAAAGAAATCAAAAAGAAGTAAGAAGAGCAAAGAAGTCTGAATATGGACTTCAGCTTGAAGAAAAACAGAAGGTTCGTTTCATTTATGGTATTATGGAAAAACAGTTCCGTAAGTACTATGTAATGGCAACTAAAAAAGATGGAATCAACGGTGAAATGTTGCTCCAGATTTTGGAATCAAGACTTGATAACGTTGTTTACCGCCTTGGATTTGCTAAAACTCGCAAGCAGGCAAGACAGTTTGTTAGCCATGGACACATTAATGTTAATGGTAAAAAAGTAAACATTGCTTCATACTTGGTAAAAGTTGGTGATGTAATTTCTGTTAAAGACTCAAGTAAATCATCTTCAGGAATTAAGAAGCTTCTTGTTGCAAACAGTGATAAAGTAGTTCCTTCTTGGCTTGAACTTGATAAAGATAATTTTTCTGGAAAAGTATTGAACTTGGCTGCAAGATCAGATATCGATTACGCAGTAAAAGAAAATCTTATCATTGAGTACTATTCAAAATAGTCTAAATAAGGAGTTCAAATGGCCCGAAAGAATTTGCTTAAAGGTTTTAAAAAGCCTAAAGGCATCACTTTTGAACACATTAGTACAAATCCGAATTACGGAAAATTTACTGCATATCCATTTGAAACTGGATTCGGTACAACAGTAGGTAATACTCTTCGTAGAGTTTTGCTGTCATCGATTCAGGGTTATGCAATAACATCAGTACGTATTACATCTTATGATGCGAACGGTATTTCGCATGTAATTTCAAGCGAATTTGAAGCCATCCCAGATGTTGCTGAAGATACTCTTGAGATTATTAATAGTCTTAAGATGATCCGTTTACGATTACCTAATGAATTGGAACAGGATACTATCCAGTTTGAATTTAAAGGACCTGGTGTCGTAAAGAGCGATGATTTTGCTAAAGAAGGTCAGCTTGAAATCATGACAAAAGACAAGCTTGTCTTTACTATGATGGAAGGTGCTCACCTTGATATTGAAATTCAGGTAGACCTTGGAAGAGGTTATACACCTGCAGAAACAAATGAACATTACATAGAAGTTGTAGGTACAATTCCTATGGATGCAATTTTCACACCGGTTCCAAAAGTTAAATATGCAATAGAACCTTGTCGTGTTGGTCAGCGTAATGACTACGATAAACTGGTTCTTGAAATTTGGACAGATGGAACAATCGCTCCGGAAGATGCATTGGCAGAAGCTGCAAAAATTGCAAAAGATCACTTTGCTATCTTTGTAAACTTTAATGATAAAGATGTAATTGGAAGCGATGAATCTGATGAAGGAGACGAAAGTATCAACAAGCTTCTCGGAACACCTGTAGAAGAACTTGAACTTTCAGTACGTTCATCAAATTGTTTGAA
>DEEV01000090.1:9275-20869 GCA_002350445.1 Treponema sp. UBA2869
AACTTTGGAAAGAAGAGTCTGCAGGAAATCAAAGAAAAGCTCCAGGAATGGAACCTTACTTTGGGCATGACAGATTACAGTCATCTGAAGAATGCTGCAAATATAACAAAGCAGAAGGAAGAAACAGATGAATCATAGAAATGGTTTTAATCCGCTTTCACGTACAACAGCACATCGTCGTGCTATGTCAAGAAATATGGTAACTTCTCTTTTCAGATATGAGAGAATTACTACAACAAAATCTAAGGCTCTTGAAGTAAGAAAGTCTGCTGAGAAACTCATCACAAGAGCAAAGGTAGATTCTGTTCACAATCGTCGTGAAGCTGCAAAGTTCATTCAGGATGAAAAAATCTTGAACAAACTTTTTACAGAAATTGGTCCACGTATGAAAGAGCGTAACGGTGGTTATACTCGCGTTCTTAAATTGGGATATCGTCAGGGCGATGCTGCTGATGTTGTAATTCTTGAATTGGTTGACTATAAGCTTGATACAGAAGACAAAGAAGAAAAATCAAAGAAGTCTTCAAAGAAAGCTGAAGGTGCAGAACCAAAAGCAAAGAAAACTGCAAAAGCAAAAGATGCTTCTGCTGAAGATAAACCAAAGAAGACAACTTCTAAAAAACCGGCTGCTAAAAAAGCAGATGCAGAAACTAAATAAGTTTTTGGCTGAAATTTAAATTAACGAAAGTTTAATAAGCTTTTGTTTACTATAGGAGTTCTATATGTCAAAGAACCATCGTGGATCTGGAATCCGTTCTTTACCAGCTCACGGAAGAGGAACTTGTGCTATCTGCGGAAAAACAGATATTAAAGTTCTTTTTGAGAAGGAAATAGACGGAGCTACTGTTAAAGTTTGCAAGTTTTGTAATGCAAATCTTAAAAATAAAGCTAAAAAAGAAGCTCGTGCTTTGAAGGCATCGGCTGCTGAATCTGCATCTGCAGAAGCAACTGAAGCTCCAGCAGAAGCACCTGCAGAAGAAACTCCTGCTGAAAACGCTTAATTACGGGCTTTATTTATTCAAGCCGCCTGATTTTTTTCAGGCGGTTTTTTTATTAATTGAATCGTCGTTTTATGCTGTAATTTCTTGCTTGAAAGGCATAAATGGGTTAAAATAATAGTGCTATGGGTGTTTCTACTAGTCATCAAATTTCTAAGTATTATGACTTTTTTCGTGATAAGGAAATTGTTTTTACAAAGGCAAACTTACGATCACTGAAAATGGATCCACGACAAATTTATTTAAAATGTAATGGCGGACAGTGGCCTTGCATTATAAATTCATCTTCGCTGCAAGTTGCAAAAGTAATTGTAGGAACTTCCAGTGGTGTTTATCAGGAAATAAGCAAAAAGCAGAATGTTCCTATAAGTTTGCGCTATTGTTTTTTTGATCAGAATAATGAACCAATTCAATTTTTTGTGAACTGTACTGTAATTGAAAAAAAATCTTACCAGGGTTCTAATGATCTTGCAATGGTAACATTGGAATTTACATCGCGTCCGCCTGATGATTTGATACTTAAAATTGGTGAATTTCTTGAAGTAAATGACAATTTTAATACTCGCAAGGAAGAAAGAATCGGCATAAACAAAAATTCTTTGCGTCTTCTTTCAATTCCTAAAGAGGAAACATATATTTTTATTACCGGAGTTCCAAGACGATGTATTCTAAAAGATTTATCGTTCGGTGGTGCAAGAATAATGCTTGTTGGTATTCCGAAGTTTCTGGAAGGTAAAACTGTCGATTTAAGACTGTTCTTTTCTGATACTGGTGATAAAGTCTCTCTGGTTGGAGTTGTAAAAAATGCAGATTTCTTGCCCGGACGACAGGATATTTGTATTGCACATATTGAATTTATTGCTGATGAAATTCCGATGGCATATAAGTTCCATATAAATACATATATTACTTCTTACCAGAAGCAGCTTATTCAGAATCAGCTTAAAAATGAAGAGGCTGCTGCCAAGGCAGAAGAAGAAAATGCAGCTAAGAGTGCCGCACGTGCAGAAGCTCAGGCTAAGGCGGCTGCAGAAAATGCGGCAAAGATGGCTGCAAAAGATACTGTTGGGAAAAATATACTTCAGAGTGCTGCAATAAAATCTCAACAGGAACAGTCTGCTCCTAAACCACAGGAAGCACCGGCAACTATTCTTCCAAACAGTCAGCCTGCACAGACTGCTCCTTCTGAATCAGAGCAGAATGCACAGCCTTCTTCGGCATCGGAAACTCCTGCTCCACAAACGGCTCAACAGCCGGCTGACAGTAATAATGCATAAATGCTATGGCTTTAAGCCATACAAACAAACTAAATTAAAGTAGGTTATTATGAATCCTAAAAATCCATTGGACTCAATTTTTTATATTACTATTCCGGAATCTTTTGTTCCATCCGATTCTGCATTTCAAATAGATAAAACCATCCAGCTTCCTGTTCAGAAAAAAACAGATGATGCCCCTGGAACTTTTAATCCAAAAGAAATGACTACAGAACAGATTCTTGCCGGACTTTTAACTGTTCTTGCTTATGACAAAAAAAATGAGCATCTTGACTATTATCGTTCAATAATTAAGCAGGTTCGTCCTAATATAAAAAAAGATTTATGTGAAGCCGCTATTCTTAAAACAAAAAACGAAGATTATGATCTTGCAGAAGAAATCTTTTTGGCTTTACACGGGTATGATCCGGAAGATATTGCTATTATTTTGAATATGGCGCTTTTCTTAGATCAGCGTGCAGATTCATATAGAAAATCAGGGTTAAATGAAGATGCGGATGCTTACGATGCTGATGCACTTGATTTTTATGAGAAGGCAATGGGGGCTGAACCACCGCTGCCAGATGCTTTTTTTAATGCGGGCTTCTTTTATATGAAACAGCATAAATTTAGAGAAGCAAAAGATGCATTTGAAACTTATGTTGCCCTTACTTGCGATGTTCCTGATGAAGAGCTTGGAGAAAACGGGACATACAAAAAGGAGCGTGCTCAAAGTATTATTGATAATATTTCGAATCAGAATATGGATGATGAATCCTTTAGGGCTGCTTATGAACTGATTTCCAGTGGGCAAGAAGAAAAAGGTCTTGAAGAAATCAGAAGCTTTTTGCAGGCAAATCCTAAGGTTTGGAATGCGTGGTTTATGCTTGGCTGGGGATTAAGAAGACTTCAGCGTTTTACAGATGCAAAAGCTGCTTTTGAAGAGGCTCTTAAATATGGCGGAGATTCGCAGGCAGATACTTATAATGAACTTTCTCTGTGTTTGATGCAGGAAAAAGATTTTGCGGGTGCGCGCGATGCTTTGGCAAAGGCAATGGCAATTGAACCTGAAAGTACAAAAATCATTTCGAATTTGGGATACATTGCTCTTGCAGAAGGAAATATTCAGCAGGCTCGAAATTATTTTACAGCGGTTCTTGAAATTGATCCTAAAGATAAAATTGCTGCAGCTGAACTTTTAAAGCTGGAAAAAGATTCTTAATTTTTTAATGAGTTTTATATAATGTCCGGAGTTTTATTCCGGGTATTTTTTTTAATATTTTTTTACCGGAGTCAAATCTATAAAGTCGCCTGTTTTAATCTGATTTTTATTAAACCAGCCCTGTGGAACTTCTAGTGCATAACGTGCAGATGATGTGCTTACGATTGGAGAAAGACTGTAAGGCGTCATGTCAAAAATGTCTCGTATTTTTCCACTGGAATCAATATATGCGATTGAAAGCGGGTGGGGTGTATTTTTCATCCAGAATGAAAGAGTTTGATCTGATTTGAATATAAAAAGCATTCCAGTTCCATCAGGAATGTGTTTTCGCTCCATAAAACCAAAATTTCTTTCTGTTTCGGTTACTGCAAGCTCTGCTTTTACAGAAATTGTTTTACCCTGAGAATTTGTAATTTCTAATTCCTGTGTTCTAAGTTTTTTACTTCCGCAGGAAATAAGGCAAAGCGAAAAAAGTGAAAGAATTAATAATCCGTTTTTTTTCATAGTTCGTCCAGAAACATTTTTGATGTAACTTCTGTACCGGAAAGAGGAACATTTGAATAGCTTTGAAGTTCATCAAATTTTTTATTATCAATGTATTTTAAAGTAAGAGGTTTTTCTAAAGACATAGTATAGTCATCATTTTTCCAGGTTGCACTTTGCGGATTTAATTTATCAGGTTGACCGTATTTTTCGCAGAGCTTTGTAAAAACACTGTAATAATCAATTCGGTTTGTATTTAAGTTGATTGTGATAATATAGAGCTTGTCATCTGCAAACTGAAACCAGCATCTTTTAAGAAAATTGGAACCATAACCGTTTTCTGCGTCGGTTTCGATAAGAACTTTCCTGCTGTTAGGAAGAAGTGAAACATCTTTATCTCCGTGGTAGCCGAAACTTGAATCTTTTAAGAGTGCATCTTTTGTTTCTTCAAGAGTCATACCAAGTTTTACGTCTTTATATCCGTCTGGTATGGGAGAATCTGCATAAAGCGCAAAACTTAAGAGAAATAGAACTGCAAGACAAAAAAATCTTAGTTTAATCATACAGTAGTTATCGGCATTTTAGAAAGCCGACATTACTGCATAGTTTTTGAATTTTGTTTTCTGTAGAAAGCTGCCTGTTTTGTAAGTTCCAAAACATCCTTAATAAAGATTTTGCCAGCAACAATATTAACGTTACTGTCGTTATTAAGTTGTGAAATTGCCATAGGCTGCTGATTATTTGGAAGTCCGCACATGTTTGCAAGATCTTTTGGTGTAATTTCTGTTTGGAGTGAAACCTTTGTAGTTCCAAGTTCAATGCGCTGTTTTTCAACCTGCAGACAAAGCATATCAATCATTTTTGCATGTGGTTCAGAAAGGCTTGCGTTATCGAGCTGACGGTACATTGACCAGAGACGATCTGCAAGTGTTGTTGTAAGCTTTGCAATCATCTGTGGCTGTGTAGAAACCATTTGATTAAAGTTTGAACGGTTTACAACCATAAGAACACAGTCGCTGTGCGCAATTGCATTAGCAGAGCGCGGTTTATTTTCAAGAAGAGCCATTTCACCGAACATATCACCACGTTTGAGGAGAGCAAGAACAACTTCATTGCCATTTACAACTTTAGAAATTGCAACTTCTCCTTTTTGAATGATAAACATGTCTGCACCGGCCTGTGCTTCTGAGAAAATCATTGTATCCTGAGGATAGCTTCTTGTCATATCCTGTGTTGGTTCGTAGTAAACTGCATGAGAAGAAGGTTTTAAGGCTACAAATTTCTGCTTTGCTATATCTGCTTCTTTTCCAACCGGACGAGTTTTAAGGAACTGATAATAAGCATAAGTTGCAATATCTCTTTTTCCTGTTTTTTCAAAATAAGAAGCTACGTTGAAAATCTGAATGTTTGTATCCTGAACAACAGAATGAAGAGTTGCTTTTGTAAGCATTTCGTTCATAATGCGCATTCGGTTTGCAAAAGTTTTAATGATTTTTAACGCAACTGGTGTGTTCTGAGCAATTAAATCCGGATACTGGTCTTTTTTTACGGCAATAGCAACAACATCTGTTCTGGCAATTGCAGTTTCAATCTGAAGGTGACCGGACATACAAGGAACTACACCAACGAAGTCTCCTGGTCCAAGAGGGTATGATTCCGAATTCTTATTGCACTGAACCTGACCTTTTTGAATTATATAAAAATGATCGGTATCTGATTTTCCTTCTACAATGAGATATGATCCGCATCTGAAATTAACAATTTGTAACTGTAGCACAATTCCCTCTTATTATCTTGAATTTAAAGTATAAGGTTAGAAGGAATAAAAGTCAATTGAGGAGGGCTGAACTAAGGGCGCTTAGACGAAAATAATTTCGGGTTCAAGGTCAAATCCAAATTTTTCTTTTACTGATTTTTGTGCGCTTTGAACAAGCGAGCGGATATCCGCTGCAGTTGCGTTTCCTGTGTTAATTATAAAATTACCATGAAAAGGTGCTATTTGAGCTCCGCCGGCTTTTAAGCCTTTTAATCCGCATTCATCTATTAATTTTCCGCTTGGTTTTCCAAAGGAATGATTATTTTTAAAAACGCTGCCTGCACTTGGAAATTTGAAGTGTCCTTTTTCTACTCGCTCAGCAATAAATTTTTTGCAGTCGGAAGCAATCTGTTCTCGGGCTTCAGGTTTTGGTGTCAGCCTGAAAGTTGCTTCTAAAATGTATTTTTTAGAATCATTTATATTTGTCTGAAAAGGTGATTTTTTATAATCCCACTCAGCAGGATTGAATAAATATTCTTTTCTGTTTTGAATTTTGCCGTTAAATTCAAGATGCTTTGTTGAATAAAGAATATCGCTGATTGAACATTCAAAACATCTTGCATTCATATAAACTGCACCGCCAACTGTACCCGGGAGTCCTGCAAATTGTTCGGCTCCGCTCAGACATTTTTTTGTGCAGAAATCAACAAAAGCTGCCATTGGAACTCCGCACTGGCATGTTACAAGAACAGAACCGTCAGCTTCAAAAGTATCGCTTTCGTAGAAAATTTCCTTTACATCCGAAGTTGAAATAATTGCTCCGTTGTATTCTCCGTCCGGAAAAACAACATTACTTGCTCCACCTGTTACAAAATAAGGAAGTTCAGAATTTCTTGCTCCGGCAACTGCCGAAATAAACTGTTCAATATTCTGAGGTTTTACAAAAAGTTTTGCTCTACCGCCTACTTTAAATGTTGATTTTGGCGCAAGAGGTTCATCCTTAAGGTATGGAATTTTTGCCATGTCTAAAACTGAAGCAAGAAAATTTATCATGTGATTATTATAGAGAAAAATATGGTTGTTGTTAAACCCCTTTTAAAAAGGTATAATTTATGAAAAATCGCTGGAGCAGCCCGATTTTTAACGGATTTCCAATAAGAGCAGGGGGGACTTCCCTTTTAAGAGGAGAAATTATATGGCACTAAGATTATATAACACTATGGGACGTAAAATGCAGGAATTTAAGCCGCTTGTTGAAGGTCATGCGGGTTTTTATGGATGCGGTCCAACAGTTTACAATTATGCACATATTGGAAATCTTCGTGCTTATGTTTGCTGGGATGTTTTGGATAAAACGCTTCAGCTGCTTGGTTATGATGTAAAGCATGTTATGAATATTACTGACGTTGGTCATCTTACAGGAGACGGCGACGACGGTGAAGATAAAATGAAAAAATCAGCTGCAGAGCGTCATCAGAGTGTTCTTGATGTTGCGAAGTTTTATACAGATGCTTTTATGGCAGATATTGATGCGCTGAATATTCGACACCCGGACGTAATCTGTAAGGCAACAGAGCATATTACTGACATGATTGAACTGATAAAAAAGATTGAAGCAAACGGTCACACTTATATGGCTGGTGGAAATCTTTATTATGATATTTCGACTTACCCTGATTATGGAAAGCTTTCAAATTTGAATCTTGATGAACTTAAGGCTGGAGCCGGAAAACGCAAGGTTGTTGTTGTTGATGAAAATAAGCGAAATCCCGGCGACTTTGTTTTGTGGTTCACAAAGAGTAAGTTTGAAGATCAGGCTATGACCTGGGATTCTCCTTGGGGCCGCGGTTATCCTGGCTGGCATATTGAATGCTCTGCTATGAGTATGAAATATCTTGGAAAGCATTTTGATATTCACACCGGCGGAATTGACCACGTGCCGGTTCATCATACAAACGAAATTGCGCAGAGTGAAGGTTCTTTTGATGAAGCAGAGCGCGCAAAAGGACCTTGGGTTGATTACTGGATGCACAACGAGTTCCTTATTCTTGAAGGCGGAAAAATGAGTAAGTCCAGCGGCCACTTTATTACCCTGCAGACTACTTTGCCTCCAGAAAAAGGTTTTTCTCTTAAGGATAAAGGTTTTGCACCTCTGGATTACAGATTCTTCCTTTTGAGCGGTCATTACAGAAAGCAGCTGGTATTCAGCTTAGAAGCCTTAGAGTCAGCTAAAAATGGTCGTGCGGCATTGTATTCTCGTGCGGCAAAGCTTATTGCCCGTGCAAATGCCGAAGAAGGTCTTGAGCTGACCCGCGAAAATTTTGCTAAAGTACTCGGCGGTCTTGAAATAGACTCAGAAAGTTTTGGAAAATTCCGCGAAGGGCTTGAAAATGATCTTGCTACTCCGGTTGCTATGGCGGCTATGCAGAAAGTTGCGGGCGGAAAAGGCGGAATAAAGGCAGGAACAGCGCTTGCCACAATTCTTAAGATGGATAGCGTTTTGAGCCTGGATGTTATTAAAGGCGGATTCGATGCTCTTGATGCACAGGCTGTATTGAACGGTGCAGGCAATGCTGGGAATGTGAACGCGGCAGATGCTCACGCCAGTGACCCAGAGGCAGCAGAAATAGATGCACTTGTAGCAGAACGTACGGCTGCAAAGAAAGCAAAAGATTTTGCAAAAGCAGACGAAATCCGTAACCAATTGACTGCACGAGGTGTTATAATTATTGATACACCGAACGGTCCTACCTGGAAACGCAGCTAGGATACAGCGTTTGAGACTATTGTAACTTTTTTGAGGTTCGTGTGTTTGATACTATAAACCAGAATTATCAGGGAAAATCAAAACCTCTTGATGCTTCTAAGACAGCTGATTTTAAGACAATCTATGACGAATGCATGGAAATGCTTTTTAAGATTTCATATCGAATTGTGAATGATGAAGAAGCAGCTGAAGATTTGGCACACGATTCTCTTATTAAAGCAAATGAAAAAGCTATTGTTTTTCCTTCCGTAAACGACGCGAAATATTGGCTTATACGCGTTGTTAAAAATGCGTCGCTTAATTATATAAAGCGCAAGGAACGCGAAAGAAAGGCTTATGAAAAAGTCTTGTATGAAGATCATAGAAAACCTGATTCTGGTGAAATAGATTTACTTAAAAAAGAGTCTAAGAGTCAAGCAAGGGATGCTTTGAAAAAGCTGCCTAAGAATCTGCAGGATGTTCTTATGCTTCGCGAATACGGCGATTTAAATTATAAGGAGATCGGAAAGATTCTTGGAATTACAGAAGGAAATGTAAAAATCAGAATTTTCAGAGCAAGGGAACAGCTTGTTAAGCTTATAGGAGAAGATAATGTCTTTTTGCCCGAGTAATGATATTCATTCACTTTATTTAGATGACGAATTGCCTCAGACTTATAAAGCAGAATATGAAGAGCATTTAAAAACCTGTTCAATTTGTCAGAAAAAACTTGAACAGCTTAAGGCTCTTCAGTCTGTATTTAAAGACGATGCAAAGAATATTCCTTGCGATAAAGAATTCCTGGATAAAAGCTTTGATCGTCTTATGATCAAAATGTCTTACAGCAAAAATGCATTAAATAACAAGTCGTCTAAGTCTTCATCATTTAAATACATTGTTTCTGCTGCGGCAGCTGCGGCTGTATTTGCGCTTGTGCTTCCGTTAAGACTTTCAACTTCTGCAAAAGCTGAAAACAATACAGGTTCTGATATTGTTGCAAATTCAGTTCTTGCAGTTGCTCCTGGCATAGAATATCCTACAGCAATAAAAGGTTCTGCAGTTCCTATAGTTGCAGGTACTTCGGTTTCAAATAAAAGTAAAGTTTCTGCAAATAATGTATCTTTTGATAGTGGAAGAAGTATACTACTTTCGGGTAATATAGATGAGTCAGTTTTGTCTTCTTCTGCGCAAAAAACAAAATCTATTGTTTCTAAAAACAGTATGATTAAAAATGTAGATGTTCTGAAGCCAGATATTAAGAATGACGAAACAATTTCTATAAGGATTACTGTTCCTGGCATAGATTCTACTCCTGTTGTTACAGAGATTTCTTTGCCTGTGGAAGTATTGTCGGGTAGACATTAGTGGAATCGTCTGGAAAAATAATTTATCTTTTACGTAAGCATCCGTTACTAAGACTGTTTACGCTGTTTCTTATAATAGGCTTTATTTTAGGTACAGTTTACGCTGTAAATTACAAAATAAAGCCTGTTCCTTTTATTTCTTCTATAGAGCCGTCTGTAGGTTCTCCTGGTGATGTTATAATCATAAACGGAAATAATTTTGGTAAAGTTCGTGGAATGAATTATGTGGAAATTGCGGGATCAAAACTTACTGCAAGTTCCTATATTTCATGGTCTGATGATTGTATTAAAATTGTGCTTCCGGCAAATGTGCAGGGCGGACTTTTGTATGTAGGTACAAAAAGTCTTAAATCAAAACCTGCTCTTTTTGCAAATGAAGTGGATATTCCCGTTCCTGTTCAAACTGTAAAGCAGGTTACAAAGCCGTTCATAAGATATCTTTCTGCAGATAAAGTGAATGTTGGTGAAGAGCTTACAATTTACGGAAATAATTTTGGCGAAGCAAAAAATCAGTCAAAGGTTTATTTTACGGCAAATTATGACGGCAAGGTAGAAGAAGATGATATTAAAGCTTTGAATACCCTTACAGAAAATATGGTTTGCGCAAACGAAGATGATTTTGATTATACTTTCTGGTCAGACACAGAAATTAAAGTTCGCGTTCCTGATGGTGCTTATACAGGCGTAGTAATTGTTGATACAGGCACAGAAAAGTCAGTTCCAAAAAATATAGCTGTTAATACCGAAAGAGGCAGAAAAGATTTTATCAATAAGAAAATTTATCTTCTTGAGTATAGTGCAGATATTGCAGATGTTGTTACTTCGAGTGTTTCTACAATTACGCTGCGCTGCCCTGTTCCTTTTACAACGGCATACCAGCCTGAAGTTGAAATTACAGAAATTGTACCTTCTCCAATTTTGCAGAATTATCAGAACGATATAATTCATCAGGTTACACGACAAAAAAATAATACGTCAAAATCTGCATTTAAGCAGACATTTGTGCTTCCTGTTTACGAGGTACGCACTTATGTAAAGGCAGAGCGAATTGGAAATTATGCAGATACAGAGCCAAATCTTTTAATGTATGCTCTTCGTTCGGATGAGTTGATTCCTGTTAATGATGCAGTAAAAAATCTTGCAGCAAAAATAACTGGCAAAGAGAAAAATCCTTACCGCAAAGCAAAACTAATTTATGACTATATGTTTGAAAATTTTAAGCTGCTCAACAATCTTCGTAAAAGTGATTCGGATCCATTGGATTTGCTTAAAAAGAATACGGGCGATGCCTATGATTTTTCAATAATTTTTACTGCGCTTTTAAGGGCTGCGGAAATTCCTGCGCTGGCAGATGCCGGAATAATTGTGAATCAGGATTTAACGACAAGAGTTCACTGGTGGAGTGAATTTTATATAGACAAATTTGGCTGGGTTCCGGTAGACATTGCACTGGCATGCAGCCTTGACGAAAAACCGTGGCCGGATATTGATACCGAAAATATGCGTGAATATTATTTTGGCAACATAGATTCACATCACATTATATTTTCCCGAGGACTTAACAGTTTGAAACCGTTTAGTGCAGACAGTAAGATTGTTCAGCGTCCTAGAAGTTTTGCCTTCCAGACAATTTGGGAGGAAGCTTCGGACAGCACTTCAAAATACAGTTCATTCTGGTCTGTTCCGGTAATTAAGGGTGTTTATTAAGCTGTGGTGATTGTTTATATTGTAATGGAGGTTTAGAAAATGACAAAAGTTTTAAGTGTTGG
>DEEV01000090.1:21059-21246 GCA_002350445.1 Treponema sp. UBA2869
GCAGACTGGATTGGAATTATGGCAACACGTATAAACGCGCAGCTTTTAAAAGCAAGTTTTGGTTCTTATTGCAAAAATGATGTTGTGTATAATCCTACTGTTGAAAATTTAAGTTTTGACGGACAGGTTCTTGTTGCTTCAGGCTGGAAACCTGGATTTTCTACAGATACAGATGCCGTTTATCTTG
>DEEV01000120.1:0-499 GCA_002350445.1 Treponema sp. UBA2869
AAATTCCGTCAGATATCCGAAAGAAGATTTCGCTTTTCTGTAATGTTGGAGAAGACTGTGTAATTAACAACACAACCTGCCGAAGTCTTTATGAAGTTCCTTTGATGCTTCACGCTCAAAATATGGATGATGTTGTATGCCGTGATTTAGGCATTGAAAAAGTCGCTGATTACACAGAACTTTCTGAATGGTCAAAAATGGTCGAAACAATTCATGCCAGAAAAGGCGAAATTCAGATTGCACTGGTTGGAAAATATGTAAAGCTTCATGATTCATATTTGAGCATTATCGAATCGCTTAACCACGCAAGTTTTGTTGTTGGTAAAAATGTAAAAATCAAATGGGTTGATTCAGACAGTGTTACAGACGAAACCGCTGAATCTATTTTTACTGATTGTGCCGGAATTATTTTGCCTGGCGGATTCGGTCAGCGCGGAATTGAAGGAATGGTTTGTGCCTGCCGTTATGCAAGAACCCACAAGCTTCCATATTTTGGAAT
>DEEV01000120.1:735-6262 GCA_002350445.1 Treponema sp. UBA2869
CGTCATCGCTATGAATTCAACAATGATTTCCGCAAGCAGATGGAAGCCGCCGGTCTTACAATCAGTGGTACAAGCCCGGATGGAACTCTTGTAGAAGCCGTAGAAATTGCCGGTCAGTTCCATGTTGGCGTTCAGTTCCATCCGGAATTTAAGAGTCGCCCGAACAATGCAGGCCCGCTTTTTGTTGAATTCTTGAAAGCGTGCAATGTTTAAGTTACTATAAGAGAATATAATCGGGGTTTTAGGGGCGAAGCCCCTAGGAGAGAGGGGAGCGTAAGACACGGTGGTTGCGGCCCCTGAGCCTGTCGAAGGGGGCGAAACTACCGTGGCTGAAGCGCGGGGGGAGACTTCCCCCTCTTAGAAAATTTTTAAGAGGAATTTATGTATACAGTAGACGAAGTTTTAGAGTATGTTGAAGAAGAAGATGTAAAATTTGTACGACTTGCGTTTTTTGATTTACGCGGTGTGCAGAAAAATATTTCGATTATGGCAAGTCAGCTGCAGAGCGCGTTTGAAAACGGAGTAAGTTTTGATGCATCTGCAATTTACGGCTTCGAAACACCAGAAAAATCTGATTTGTTTTTATACCCTGATTCAACAACTCTTTCTGTTCTTCCGTGGCGCCCAAACACCGGAAAAGTTGTCCGAATGTTCTGTACAATTAAGCATCCGGATGGAACTCTTTATAAAAAAGACTGCCGCACGCTTCTCGCAAACGCCGTAAAAAAAGCCCGCGATGAATTTGGTGTTGAATTCAGCTTTGGAACAGAAATTGAATTTTATCTTTTCAAGCTGGACGAAAAAGGCGAACCAACTAAAATTCCTTTTGACAATGCAAGCTATATGGATATTGCACCGGAAGATAAGGGCGAAAACATTCGCCGCGAAATTTGCTTTACTTTGGAGCAGATGGGAATTCAGCCGGAAGCCAGCCACCACGAAGAAGGTCCTGGTCAAAACGAAATTGACTTTCATTACTCTGACGCTCTTACCGCCGCCGACAATGCCGCAACTTTTAAATGGATTGTTCGAACCCGCGCTTCAAGTGCCGGTCTTTATGCAGACTTTTCACCAAAACCACTTTCAGACAAAGCGGGAAGCGGTTTTCATATAAATATTTCCTGCTCAGATTCTTCAAAAAAGCAGAATGTTCTTGCGGGCATCTTAAATCATGCAAAAGAACTTACCTGCTATATGAACTGCACTGAAAATTCTTACAACCGCCTGGGGTCATGCAAGGCACCGTGCTATATAGCCTGGGGCTACGAAAACCGTTCAACATTCATTCGTGTGCCTGCAACAACCACAAATTCAACTCGTATGGAAATTCGAACAGCAGACTGTGAATGTAATCCGTACATAGTTTTTACACTTTTGATTTATGCTGCCCTGGACGGAATTAAAAATAACCTTGTGCCTCCGGAAGCCGTAAAGGAAAACCTTTTTGAAAAGGATTCTAACTGCCCTACCATTCCAGACACCCTTGATTCTGCAAAAAAAATCGCTGAGAAAAGTTCATTCATTAAGGAAGCCCTTGGATTCTAAAAAATGACAGAAGACACTCACAGCGTTTTAGTTGTAACAAAAGATTCAAAGCTTTCTCAATCCATAAGTGTAATGCTTATGGCGCCGCTCTTCGAAACCGAAGTTCTAAATGATTTTAACGAAGCGCGCCGTCGTGTTTCAGAACGTTCGTACAACATTATTCTTGTTGATTACGCAGAAGGTGAAGGTTCCGATTTTGCAACCGATATATCCGAATCGCTCAGTACAATTCTGCTTTTGACACCGCCAGCTCTTTTCGAAGAAGTAAGCTACCGCGTCGAAGGCTACGGAATTATTGCAATCACAAATCCATTTGACCAGTTTTATTTTTATAACATAATAAAAGCAGCAATCGCCATTCAATACAAGGTTCAGATTCTTTCCAGTCAGACAACAAAGCTAAAAGTTAAGATGGAAGAAATTAAGCTTGTAAACCGCGCAAAAATGCTTTTAATGCAGAACCTTAAAATGACCGAACAGGAAGCGCACCACCACATCGAAAAAGAAGCAATGGACAGAGGCCTTAAAAAGACCGCCGTGGCAGAGAATATCATTAAAATGTACGGTTAAACCCTTATTACTAAGCCGGATATTCGCCGTTAAAACAGCCCTCGCAGAATGCACATTCACCTTCCGCCGCACAATTTCCCAGCGCTTCAAGCATTCCTGTTAAAGAGATAAATGCCAGCGAATCAGCTCCAATTTCCTGTCTTATTTCTTCCAGTTCATGAGTACTGGAAATTAATTCGCCCTTACTTGGAGTATCAATTCCAAGATGACACGGAAATTTTACCGGCGGCGAAGAAACGCGGAAATGGACTTCCTTCGCACCTGCCCGCCTCAAAATTTGAACAAGACGACGGCTCGTAGTTCCGCGCACAATAGAATCATCAATAACAATTACTCGTTTTCCCTCAAGATCGCTGCGAATCGCATTCAGTTTTACAAAAACCATATTCTCGCGTTCTGCCTGAGTCGGCGCAATAAACGTGCGGCCAATATATTTATTTTTTACAATTCCCATTCCATAAGGAATTCCGCTTTCACGCGCATAACCCATGGCAGCTCCAAGCCCGCTGTCTGGAACTCCAATTACAATGTCGGCCTCAACCGCAGATTCCCTCGCAAGAACTTCTCCCATTCTATAGCGTGCTTCCTGAACAGAAATTCCGTCAATTGCAGAATCAGGTCGCGCAAAATAAACATACTCAAAAATGCAGGTTCGTTTTTTCTCACAGGCATATTTTATAGAACGCATGCCGTTTCTGTTAATTACAACAAGTTCACCAGGCTCTACGTCGCGCAAAAAACGCCCGTTCACCGAATCAATTGCGCAGGACTCAGAAGTGATTATATATGAGGGGAAAGCCTTCCCCTGGTTCGCACTTCGTTGCTCACCACCCCTTCTAGCGGGGGTCTCCCCCGCAACGCCCCCGTCAAGTTCCCCAATACACAACGGTCTTATCCCGTTCGGATCCCGCACTCCAATCAACATATTTTCGGTCATAATTGTAAGCGCAAAAGAACCCTTTATAAGCTTTGCCGTCTGAATTACAGCGTCAATAAATCTTTTCTGATTTTCTTCTTCACAATCTTCAGAAGTTTCAGGAGAGCCAAGCTTTCCGCCGTTTTCAACATATTTTCGTACAATCAGCTTTAAAATAACTTCACTGTCGCTGGAACTGGAAAAAGTGCTTCCGTAGTCTTCGAGCATTTCCCGCATTTTTGTATGATTCACAAGCTGACCGTTATGCGCCAGTGCAATCGAACCGTTTTTAAAGGAATTCATAAACGGCTGGGCATTGTCAATTGTGCGGCCGCCCGCAGTTGCATAACGAACATGACCAACCGCAATACTTCCGCCTAAAGTTTCAAAATGCCCCTGCTCGAAAACATCACTTACAAGACCTATGTCCTTATGAAGCTTGATTTTTTTTCCGTCACTAACCGCAATACCTGCACTTTCCTGCCCGCGATGCTGCAAACTCGTAAGCGCAAAATAACTGAGGGCAGCAGCATTTTCTGCCCCAAAAATTCCAACAACACCACATTCATCGTGAAACTTATCTTCAATCATTTTTTTTCTCTTTATGCAGTTTAAGGTACAGAAACTAAACCTGCACTTTTATTTCATTAAAAAACTGTCAATTTCCTGAGCACATTCGCGGCCTTCCGAAATTGCCCAAACAACAAGAGACTGACCGCGGTGCATATCTCCTGCCGTAAAGATTTTTTCCTGTGCTGTTTTGTAGCCGGTTTCTGAACTGAAAAAGGTTGATTCATTTCCAGTTCCATTTAAGGTTGTAACAACAGTTCCTCTTGGACCAAGCTCAACGCCAAATGCTTTTGCGGTATATTCTTCGCAACCTGTAAAACCAGCCGCAACAAGAAGTAAATCACAAGGCAATGTTTTTTCTGTACCTTCGCGCTCGCACAAGGTGCGTTTTCCGTCAATCATCTTGAATTCAACTTCAACTGTACGAACAGCCGTAATACGTCCGCCTTCACTTATTACTTCTTTAACAGTTGTTTCGTAAATACGCGGATCGTGTCCAAATTTTGCAATAGACTCTTCTGCACCATAATCGGTTTTTAAAACCTTCGGCCACTGCGGCCATGGATTATTTGCAGCGCGTTCAACCGGTGGACAAGGCATCATTTCAATTTGTGTAACGCTTGCCGCTCCCAATCTTATAGAAGAACCACAGCAGTCATTTCCTGTATCACCACCGCCAACTATTATTACATTTTTACCTTCAATTTGAATTCCATACTGCTCTGATAAAACCTGAGCAATCTGTTTGTTTGCAGGCGAAATATTAATTTTTTCAAGTGCACCGGTTGTTGCAATAACGCATTTTGTTACAGCCTTTAAAAAATCAACTGCGAACATCATTCCGCCTTCTGCACCATCCTGTTCTCCTGCAAGTTTATCTACTCCAGAAGCATTAAGTGCTCTTGCCTTTTTTGCGCCGCAGCACAATGCAATTGCATCAAAACCATTCAAAATATGTTCCGCAGAAATTCCGCGTCCTACATCAGCATTAAAAACAAACTCAACGCCTTCTGCTTTCATAAGTTCAATACGACGCTCAACAATTTTTTTATCAAGCTTCATATTAGGAATTCCGTACATCAAAAGTCCGCCGGCTTTATCTTCACGTTCAAAAACAGTAACGTTGTGTCCGCGTCGGTTGAGCCAGTCTGCACAGGCAAGCCCGGCAGGTCCGGCTCCTATTACCGCAATTTTTTTTCCGCTGCGTACGGCCGGCACTTCCGGTTTCATAAAACCAGATTCAAATGCTTTTTCAATAATAAAAAGTTCATTGTCATGAATAGTAACTGCCCCATTGCCTGAACCTGTCGAAGGATCGTTAACAACTGGAGAACCACAGTTGCAGGCCTTTTCGCAAAGTGCAGGACATACTCGACCTGTAAATTCCGGAAAACTTGAAGTTTTCAAAAGACGCCATGCTGCCATATCAAACTGACCGTTATAAAGCGCATCATTCCATTCCGGAATATAATTATGAAGCGGACATCCTGTAACCATACCTGCAAGTTTTATTGCACTCTGACACATAGGCACTCCGCAATTCATACATCGAGCCGCCTGTTCTCTTCGCGCCTTTTCATCAAGTTTTGGATGAAATTCCTTAAAATTTGTAATACGCTCTAACGGAGGAATATTTCCATTTTCAATTCTCTTAAATTCCATGAATCCTGTTGGTTGTGCCATTTTCATTCTCCTGTGTAAGGCCGCCGGTCAGAGCGGCCGGTGTCTTTCCCTATGCAGTACACTTTNNAGGCAGCAAGAACTGCTTCTTCATGATCTGTAATTGTCTTTTCCTGCTCTGCGATTTCCTTCATTATTCGGAGATAATCATTTGGAATGATTTTCTTGAACTTAGTTTTCATATTATCCCAGTCAGCAAGAATCTGTTTTGCACGTTCACTACCGGTTTCTTTTGCATGCTGTTCG
>DEEV01000120.1:6276-7645 GCA_002350445.1 Treponema sp. UBA2869
TTTCGACAGGCTCAACCACCGACAGTGTTGTTGTGTCATCATCCAGCGAGTACATTTTTACAAGTTCGTGATTTAAGCGCTTGTAGAGGTCGTGGTTTTCATCCATAACATAAGCAACACCGCCGCTCATTCCGGCGCAAAGATTCTTTCCTGTGAGTCCAAGAATTACGGCAGTACCGCCAGTCATATATTCAAGTCCATGGTCGCCACAACCTTCTGCAACAACTGTAGCACCTGAATTACGAACGCAGAAACGTTCACCGGCAACACCGTTGATAAATGCTGTACCTGATGTAGCGCCGAAAAGTGCTACGTTTCCTACGATAATATTGCTGTCGGCTGCACCGTCGAAGCCGGCAGGTTTTGTGATAACAAGCTTACCGCCACTCAAACCTTTTCCGAAGGCGTCATTTGCGTCGCCTGTAAGACGGAGTGTAAGTCCCTTTGGTATAAAGGCTCCAAAGCTCTGACCTGCACCGCCCTTAAAGTTTACGCAATAAGTGTCGTCTTTAAGAGTGTTGCCAAACTTCTTCTGAATTTCCGAACCGAGGATTGTGCCGACTGTTCGGTCGGTTGACTGGATATCGATTGCGTCTTCTATTTTGCCTTTTTCGAAATCTGGCACGAGAGTTGTAAGGTCAATCTTCTTTTCCAGTTCGAAGTTGAAGAGAGAGCGGTCAGACTTCCATGCGTCGAGTCCACCGGTGGTTGAGCCTGTCGAAACCGCATTTGCAAGTACGCGGCTCATATCAACAAGGCCGGCACGTTTGAAGCCCTGCTTATCTTTTATTTTAAGCAAATCTGTACGACCGCAGAGTTCTTCAACTGAGTGAACTCCGAGTTTTGCCATAAGCTCGCGCATTTCCTGAGCGATGAACTTCATAAAGTTTTCTACATATTCCGGCTTTCCAGGGAACTTAGCGCGGAGTTTTTCGTTCTGAGTTGCAACACCGAATGGACAGGTATCCAGCTGGCAGACGCGCATCATAGAACAGCCCATTGCAATAAGAGGAGCGGTTGCAAAACCAAACTCTTCTGCACCAAGCAGAGCCGCAATCACAACGTCGCGGCCGCTCATCAGCTTACCATCAGTTTCAATTACAACTCGGCCGCGGAGACCATTCTGAATCAAAGTCTGGTGAGTCTCGGCAAGACCAAGCTCCCAAGGAAGTCCGGCATGATGAATTGAGCTGATAGGTGCAGCACCTGTACCACCGTCGTGTCCGGAAATCAAAATTACCTGGGCACCAGCTTTTGCAACACCGGCAGCAATTGTGCCGACTCCGGCTTCACTTACAAGCTTTACGCTGATTCGTGCAGCACGGTTTGCATTTTTCAAATCGTAAATCAGCTGAGCAAGATCCTCAAT
>DEEV01000120.1:7860-8026 GCA_002350445.1 Treponema sp. UBA2869
TGGCAACCTGCTTGATTGCTGAGTTGTATTCTGTACCAAGGCGCTCAGGCTTTTCTCCACCTTCACCGGAGTTTGATTTTCCATGAAGATGATTCATAGCCGCAGCCATACACTTGTGGGCTTCTTCAGAAATTGAACCGTAAGACATGGCACCGGTCTTAAAGCG
>DEEV01000120.1:8335-8577 GCA_002350445.1 Treponema sp. UBA2869
CGGCTTACTGTATTTGTAAAATATTTATCGATTACATTTTTTGCAATTCCAACAGCTTCAAAAATCTGAGCAGACTGATAAGACTGAATTGTTGAAATACCCATCTTTGCGGCAATCTTAACAATTCCATTTATGATTGCTTTGTTGTAGTCGTCAATTGCTGTATGATAATCCTTGTCCAGAAGCTTCTGATCAATAACTTCAGAAATTGCTTCATGAGCAAGGTAAGGATTGATTGCGCG
>DEEV01000139.1 GCA_002350445.1 Treponema sp. UBA2869
TTTCGGTCAGTTTTGTATAAAAAAAACTGAAAAATACTTCAATGTATGCTTTTTCGTTTTGCTGACTTGCATCCGTATAGTGTTCACGGATGCCGTTTACAGAACCTTTATTACTGCTGTCCTGTTCTTTCCTTCCCTGATATGTCAAAGAACCGCGCCGCTGTATTGCGACGGTGAAAATGAATATACTACTCACTCAAAAAAGTGTCAATACCTGCTTTCGTTTTTTTTGTACTTTTTTTTAGTTTTTTTTGAAAAAAAATATGGATAAAAAATTAATCAGTCGCAGAAACAATTTTTACAGATCCAAGGTATTCTATAGGACTGTAATAGCGTACAAAACTTTCATCTTTTGCAACTGCAACTGCAAAAACCGCAACATAATATGTATTTGGCTCAGTAAAAGAATAATAATTTGTATCTGCATCGCCAGAAACAGGAATTTTTACCTTAACTCCAGCCTCACCGGATACATTACTTCCAAAATCAAAACTAAATTGTTTCTGATAGTTAGTAGCAAGATTTCTTAATGGAATATGATTTTCCCTATCTGCAACGGAAATTACATCAGTTGTTTTTCTAAGACAGGCATAAAACCCATTCGATTCATCTGTAAAAGTTCCATCTGTAACAAGACGAAGATAATATTCAGCAGAATCCCTGATTAAAGGTTCATCCCGAAGACCTGTGCAACGCAAAGCCTTATAACCTTTACTTATCATAGAATCATAAGATGTATAGGATGTAGAATTATTATTTGCCAGACTTTCTAAATTTGATTTTTGAGTTTGACATTCTGACTTACTTGTATAAATTCTGTAATAAAGATCAACACCAAGTAAAGTTCCAGTTCCATTCAAAGAAACAGCTGAACTGAAAGTAAAATAACTTTCTGCGACCTGAGCCGCCTCTGTAGCCGCACAGTCATCAACCGTATGATGCCTGCGAGGCGCATCCAAAGTCAAAATCGTATCCAGCCCGCACGAATCATTTAAAATAATAAAGCATCCAATAAAACAAAGAACAAATAATCTCGATATTTTATTGAATGCCTTTTTCATAATTTTCCTGGTTTTAATAAAGAAAAACGATACTATTCTACCTTACCTTCTGCTTCAAGCGCAATAATTCTTGATTTAGCAAGGTTAGCCCATTTTACAACAGGACTATCGTCATTCAGTTTTTTATAAACAGCAACAGCCTCTGAATAATTTCCTTTTGTTTCCAAAAGTCGTCCATAACTGAACTGAGCATGTGCTTTAAGAACATAATCTGTTGTTTCGGCTGCTTTTTTATAATAATCAAGCGCTTCATCTGTATTTCCAAGCTGTTCGTAGCTTGATGCAATATTATAATAAGAAAGAGGTGCTGTATAAGCCTTTTTTCCTTTTTCTGCAGCAGCCTTCCAGTATCCAATTGCCTTATCATACTGTTTCTGCTGGTAAACAAGTTCAGCACAAAGCATATTTGCACGAACACCGGCAGGTCCGCTTTTTGAAGTATAAGCAGCAAGATTATCAAGAGCATCATCTCTTCTTGCCTGAAGCTCAGAATCTCCAAGTGCAGCAGAACCATCTGTAAGAGTAAATGTAATTTCATCAATAACTTCAAGAGCTTTTACAGTAGAAGCAGACTTTATCTTTTCCAAAACAATAAAACCTGCAACAGCAACTATAACAGCCAGAAGTGCAATTAAAAAAGTTTTTCTGTTTTTTTCAATAAAAGCAGAAAGTTTTGAACTGGCAGTGTTATTTTCCTCAAGTGTCATTTTTATAACTCCATATATCAATTATTTTTTACGGATTTGCAATTCGTTTATTAATCTTATCACATAAGTCCGTTGTATTCCAAGTACAGCCGCAGTCTTTGTCTGATTCCAGCCGTTTTCTTCAAGGATCTTTGTTACATATTCCTTTTTGAATGTATCTAAAGCATTTTTCAGTGATTTATCTGAAAGCTCAACTTCGTTTACATTTTTTGCAACATTTTTTTCTACATCAATTCCTAAATCACAGGATTTTATAAGCGGCAGCTGTCCAACTATAAAACCTTTTTGAACCGCATTAATAAGTTCATCTGCATTACCCGCCCAAAAATGATTAAGCATAAGATTTTTTGCGTCTTCGCTAAAACCTTCAAACAGATAACCGGATTTTTTACGGAACTGATTAAAATAATATTCAGCAATAGGAATAATATCCTCTTTTCGCTGTCTTAAAGGCAAAACATTAAGCACAACAGTATTCAGCTGATAAAATAAATCAGCATCAAACTGACCCTCGCGCATTTTTTCTTCAAGACTGCATTCAGCAGAACAGATGATTTTTAAATTTGTACCACGCTTTCTTATTTCTTTAATTAAATTCAAAAAATGTTTCTGAATTTCAGGAAGAATAAGATTAACAGAAGCAACAAACAAAGTTATACGCTGATCAAAAGCGGCAATTTTACTTACATTTTCAAAAGCAGCCAGAATATTTTCATCGGAAAACGACCTGCAGTTTATCTCAAAAAAATATCCGAAATTCTGCGAAGCAAAAAAATGAATATTCTGAGCAATAAGCCGCTTTCCGGTTCCGCGTTCTCCAATAAGTAAAACAGACGCATTTGTTGCGGAAACAGAACGAATTACCGATTCCATTTCCTTCGTAAAACTACTGTTTCCTACTAAAGGTATAATTTTCTTATCCATTCTACCCTAATTAATAAGACGCACTGCTGTTTCAATCCCTAAAAAAAAGAAGTCCTTTAGAGATGTTCACAAACAATGCGCCCTATAAAAAAACACGGCAGATAAATCTGCCGCACTTTCATAATTTAACTATTTTTCTGAGACTTGAATGCATCACCAAGAGTGTAAGAACCGTCGTCAGAATCCGAAGAAGAAGACATATACTGAGAAATTTCATCTCTCTGCTGCTTTTTCTTGAACTCGCGTACAGAGAAAGCAACCTTTTCTTTTTCAACATTAACGTCTACAACGTAAACGTTGATTTTATCTCCAACCTTGTATTTTGCAACAGCTTCTTCAAAAGGAACATCCTTTTCGTCGCTCAAGTTTGATTTATTTACAAGCCCTTCAATTCCGTTTGGAGCTTTTACAAAAACACCAAAATCAGCAATTGAAGTAATTTCACCTTCAAGTGTAGAACCAGGCTTGTATTCTGCAGCAAATTTCTTCCAAGGATTATCAGAAACCTGCTTCATTCCAACCTTAATTCTGTGAGCTTCAGGATCACATTCAGTAACTACTACTTCAACTTCCTGATCTACTGCAAGTTCACTTCCAGGATGCTTAATTTTCTTTGTCCATGAAATATCATCTGCATGAAGGAAACCGTCAATACCATCTTCAAGGCTTACAAATGCACCAATATTTGTAATTTTAACGATTTTTCCCTTTACTTTTGTACCTACAGGATACTTTTCAGCAATTTTTTCCCATGGATTTTCTGTTGCCTGCTTAAAGCCCAAAGAAACACGGCCAGCCTGAATATCATAACCGAGGATCATAGCTTCAACTTCCTGACCAACAGTTACCATATCACTTGGCTTATTAACTTTCTTTGTCCAAGAGAACTCAGAAATGTGAACAAGACCTTCAATTCCTTCTTCGAGCTCAACAAAAGCACCAAACTCTGTAAGTTTTGTAACTTTTCCTTTTACAACATCATTTACATGATACTTTTCTTCAAAATGAATCCAAGGATCTTCTGTAAAATGCTTCAAAGAAAGATTAATTCTCTTTTCCTCTGGATCAAGGCGGATAACTTTAAGTTCAATTTCCTGACCTTTTTTAACAAAATCCTTTGGACGAGAAACGTGACCCCAAGACATATCATTAATGTGAAGAAGTCCGTCAAAGCCGCCCAAATCAATGAATGCACCAAAACTTGTGAAACTCTTAACAGTTCCCTTTACAGTGTCACCAATCTGAACGGAATTAAAGAATGCATCACGTTTTTCGTTGATAGATTCTTCCAAATATTTACGGCGATTAACAACCGGATTAAGTTTATTATCTGAATAAAGACGTTCAATATAGAACAAAGATTTTAAGCCGAGCAATGATTCCGGCTTTTCAACTTTTTCTGCATCAGCCTGACTGATTGGGAGAAAGGCAGGGCGTTCAATACCAAGATTTACTTCATATCCGCTCTTTACAACTTTTGAAATTACGCCTTCAACAGGAGTCTTATCTTTCCATGCCTGCTGAACTTCTTTCAAATAACGTTTTGAATCTGCCTTCTTTTTTGACAAAACAGGTCCATTCTGATTATGACCTGTAAGCAAAGCTTGAACTACATCCCCTTCTTTAGGCAAATCGCCATCAAACTCCATTCTAGGGATTAAACCTTCTGATTTGTCTCCAATGTCTACATAAACATAATCACTGGTAATCTGAACAACAGTACCTTCTACCAGCTGACCAGCCTGCGGAGCATTGAATTCTTTCAGAGTTTCCTCTAATTGTGCCTGAAAGTCACTCTTGGAGTTCTGAGTTCCTTCCTTTTCCACTTCCATTTCTTCCATTCGTAAAACCTTTTAAATTATGAAATTTTGTTTAGTATTATCTCACAAACCTTGTCTATGGTCAAGTTAGAAGTATCTATATAAAGCGCATCAGGAGCAATCTTTAACGAGCCTTCTTTTTTGTTTTTATCCATTTCGTCGCGTTTTTCTATAGATGCTTTTATTTCTTCAAAAGTCATATCGCTTACGCCCTGATCAAAACGGCGTTTTGCACGAACTTCGGCAGAAGCATCAAGATAAACCTTATATTCTGCGTTCGGGAAAACAACAGTAGTCATATCGCGTCCTTCGCACACAATACTAAGTGATTTTGTAATTTCACGCATGAGAGTATTTACAAGGTGACGAACTTCTACAATTGCACTTACCTGCGAAGTATTTGCAGTTACCTGGTCATCATGAAGATGGGCTGTAACGTCCGTTCCATTCAAAATAAAATGACCTTCTTTTGTGTATTCAATTTTCTGTTTCTTACAGAATTCAAGCGTTTCTTTTTCGTCTTTATAATCAACGCCTGCTTCCAAAACAGCCATTGTCAATGCTCGGTAAAATCCGCCGCTGTTCAAAAAAGTAATATTAAGTTTGTCTGCAAGCATTTTTGCGATAGTACTTTTTCCAGTTCCGGCTGGTCCGTCAATTGCAATTATCATTTGTTGTTCCTCCAACATTAGGTTACAGGTTTTAGGGATAAAGGGGAAAGCCTTCCCCTACGGCCGCACTTCGTTGCGTCCTACCCTTTCTGCGGGGACACCCCGCAACGCCCCGTTTTAATTTTTCCTGCATAACTGCAAAAGCCCCTTAACTTCTACAGCAGAAAGATCTCGAAAATCACCAGGTTTTAAATCACCAAGCTGAATATTACCAATGCGAACACGCACAAGAGATCTGGTTCCAATATTCTGACTTTCAAGCATTCGCCTGATTTCGCGATTTTTGCCTTCAATCAGGACAATTTTGATTTTACGAGGTTTAAGAACCTGACAGCGTACACATTTATAAAAAACATTGTCTACACGAACACCTTTTTCAAGAAGACGTGCAGTCTCTTCAGTTACATCCTGACTTGTTTCGACTATGTATTCTTTTTCTATCTGACTTGAAGGATGCGATAGTTTTGCCGCAAAATCTCCGTCGTTTGTAAAAATAATCATGCCTTTGCTGTACATATCAAGGCGTCCAACATTATAAAGGCGTTCTTTATAAGAATCCTTTAAGAGATCTGCAGCTATCTGGCGGCCTTTTTCGTCGCTTGATGAACAGACAAAACCGGCAGGTTTATTTAAAAGGACATAACATTTGCGTGCTTCAAGGTGAATTATTTTTCCATCAACTTTTACAGTGTCGCTGTTACAAACTTTTGTGCCAAGTTCTGTAATCACAGTGCCATTTACAGTTACGCGACCATCCAGAATAATCTGTTCTGAAGCACGGCGGCTTGCAACTCCACAATGAGCAAGGAACGCCTGTAAGCGGATTTCGTTTTTCTCTGAAGAAGAATTTTCGTTATTTGTATTACTAGCGGGCAAGTTCGAACCTCTCCTGCTCGTCTTCGTCCAGCTTTGGCAATTCTGCAATTGAATTCAGGCGGAAAAGCTTAAGAAATTCTTTTGTTGTTCCAAAAAGTGTTGGTCTTCCCGGCGCTTCTTTTTTACCAACTTCTTTAATAAGATTTCGCTCCATCAAAAAGCGAATCATATTGTCTACGCCAACACCGCGAATCTGTTCTACTTCGGCTCGTGTAACAGGCTGTTTGTAAGCAATTATCGAAAGAGTTTCCAAAGCCGAACGCGAAAGCCTGCCTTCCCGCTTTGAACCATAAAATTCCTTTAATACTTCCCAGTATTCTTTTTTCGGAGCCAGACACCAGCCGCCTGTAATCATTACAAGCTCAATTCCAGAATCTTCCGAAGCATACTTTTCCTTTAATTTTTCAAGACACTTTTCTACAACTTCTTCTGAAAGCTGAGCCTTATTGGAAAGCACCTTTACAGTAAGCGGTTCACTTTCCAGAAATAAAATTGTCTCTAGTAAAGCTGTTTCTTTATTGAAATCCATATTATCCTTGTCGGCAAACACAGCTTGCCTCTGAGCCGTTATTTCAATTATCCTAAAATGGTCCTGTTTAAGCCAGTGGGCGCAGCCCATTTTTTAACGGATTTTTGATTTCAGGCTAATTACTCGTTAACTCATCCTCACTCGGAATGTAACCGGGATTTTCTTCCCGCGCGCATATTTTTATATCACCAAAAAGCTTATTTTGGAAGATAGTAATCATCCTGAATTTTACAGCTTCAAGGATTGCCATAAATGCACAGATTATATCCATTTCGTTTCCAGGACGCGTAAGCAAATCAGTAAACATACATTCTTTTTTATCTTCCAGAAGTTCGTTCATTAATGTGATTTTTTCATTTACAGAAATTTCCTCGTACATATTCAAAATTTTTTCATTTGAATACTGATTCATTATCGATTTGAAAATTTCCTGCATTTTCTGAAGAAGTTCCCAGGTATCAACTTCTTCCCACATATCATCGCTTTCATCAAAAGGAAGCACTCTCTGAATTTTCTTACGCTCAAAATTCCATTCAGAATCATCTTCCTGCTCTTCCATCAGGCTCGAAAGCTTTTTAAACTTCTGATATTCAATAAGTGTATCAACCAGTTCCTGTCTTGGATCTTCTTCGTCTTCTTCATCATAGGCAACTTCAACAGGAAGAAGCATGCGGCTTTTTATGTAAATAAGTTTTGCGGCCCAGCTGTAAAATTCCGAAAGATCGCCTAAATCGGTTTGGACAGCATAATCCAGATACTCAAGATACTGTTCTGTAATTTGTGCAATAGGAATATCGTAAATATTTACCTTACTTTCACGAATTAAAGCCCAGAGCAAATCCAACGGGCCTTCAAATTCACCAGCCTTATACGCATGTTTTGCAGTTGTTTTTTCAGCAACTTCCGTTACCTGAGATTGTTCCATACTTAATTCCGCCTAATTTTTCTATTCCGTCAGCCTGACCGTTTTTTTCAAGCTGGCTTAAATATCCAGAAAATTGATTTCTTAATTTATCATCGGCAGATTTATTTAAAATCTCAAGAGAAGGAATTAAAACAAAAGCTCTTTCTTTTAGTCTTGGATGCGGAACCTGTAGCTTTGGAGTATCAAAGGTTTCTTCGCCAAAGTATTCTATATCTAAATCAAGTGAACGGGGACCAAAGCGAATTTCATTTTTTCGATTTCGTCCGTATTTTGCTTCTATTTTGTTAAGGATTTCTAAAAAATCGTAAGCATCAAAATCATCAGAAACAAAACCCGTGGCAGCCATATTGTAAAAATCATCCTGATTTTCTACATACATTGCACGGGTTCTGTAAACTGATGAAAATACTGTATTTTCTAAAACTTTTTCTAATTCAGTACAGGCGCAAAGCAGTATTTCCAAAGGACTTTTTCCATCGTACGCTTTGTTTGAACCAATTCCAACAAGAACCTTTTTCATACTGCTATACATGCCTTAAAACAAAGCTCCGGTAGCGTCTGCTGTAGCATCAGCCTTTGTTTCTGTTTTTTCTGATTTAGAAGTTTTCTTTTCTTTTACGGCATTTCCGTTTTTATCTTTTAAAACCTGACCAGGAAAAACTTCTGCCCTGATTTTCTGTTCAATCTGAGAAGCAAGTTCGGCATTCTGTTCAATAAATGCAACCGCATTTTCCTTGCCCTGTCCGATTTTTTCTTCGCCCATTGTATACCAGGCACCACGTTTATCAACAATTCCATGTTTAACAGCAGAATCCAGAAGGCTTGCACTTGCATTAATACCTTTTCCAAAGTAAATATCAAGTTCGCATTTTCTGAACGGAGGCGCAACCTTATTCTTTACAACTTTAACGCGAACACGGTTACCAATTGCATCTTCATCACCTTTTCCGTCAATTGTTTCAACACGACGAATTTCAAGACGAACAGAAGAATAGAACTTCAAAGCCTGTCCACCGGTAGTTGTTTCAGGATTTCCGAACATAACACCAATTTTCATACGAATCTGATTGATGAAAATTACAATACAGTTAGACTTACCAATAATTGCCGTAAGTTTTCGCAAAGCCTGACTCATAAGACGCGCCTGCATACCCATTACAGCATCGCCCATTTCGCCTTCAATTTCTTTCTGAGGAGTAAGAGCCGCAACAGAATCGACTACAACAATATCAACAGCGCCGCTTCTTACAAGATTTTCTGTAATTTCAAGTGCCTGCTCTCCGGTATCCGGCTGTGAAACCCAAAGCTCATCAATATTTACGCCGAGATTTTTTGCATAAACAGGATCAAGCGCATGCTCCGCATCAACAAAAGCCGCAACACCGCCCATTTTCTGACTTTCAGCAATTGCATGGAGTGCAAGCGTAGTTTTTCCGGAACTTTCAGGACCGTACATTTCAATTACACGTCCGCGCGGATAACCGCCAATTCCAAGTGCTTCATCAAGAAGAATTGATCCCGAAGGAATCACATCAATAGAAGCTGCATCAGCCTTATCTCCGAGCTTCATTAAAGCTCCCTGACCGAACTGTTTTTCAATCTGAAGACGAGCCGCCTCCAGAGCCTTCATTTTTTCCGACATGTCCATCGGAGTTGAATTTGTATTAGACATCTAGCCACCTTCCTCCCAAATATAATATGGCTTGAGATATTCAAATTTGACCAA
>DEEV01000011.1:0-2268 GCA_002350445.1 Treponema sp. UBA2869
TGTCAATGCCGGCGAGAAATTTCCTGATTTTGCCGGTTTAAAATTTCCGCTTTCAGGCAAAAAAATATATTAATCGAAGCCGACGGCTCCGACCTTCATGCGGTCTTTCATTCTGTAAGAATCCGCCTGCAGGCTTACTATATGGCAGTGGTGCAGAAGTCTGTCCAGACTTGCCGTAGCTACTGCTTCATCGTTATTCATAAACTCAGTCCATCTTCCAAATGTCTTATTGCTTGTCATAATCATTGAGCCAGTTTCATACCTTACGTTTATCAGCTGAAACAGCACGTGTGTTTCTTCTGCGTTCAAAGGTTCATAACCAACTTCATCAACAAGAAGAATATTCGGCTTTGCAAACCACTTCAGTTTTCTGGAAAGTCTGTTCTGTTCTTTCGCTTTAATTAAAGATTCAACAAGATCATGACAGGAAATGTAATAAGCTGAGTATCCTGAAATACAGGCTTTACAACCAAGTGCTGACATAAGATGAGTTTTGCCGACTCCAGAAGGACCGAGAAAAAATACATTTTCTTTGCGTTCAACAAAAGACAAAGTTGAAAGTTCATTGAACTTTTCCTGGGTAAGTCCGCCTTTCAACCAGCTCAAATCAAATGCCTCCAAAGTTTTATACTGAGGTATCGCTGAAATCTTAAGACGCGTTTTTCCGGCGCGTTCCTTACGCGGAATCAGTTCTGTCTCAACTAAATCATAGATTCTGTCCAGCAAAGTGTTTTCATTACGAGCTTGTTCTTCAAGAAAAGAATCAAAGCCTGCTGCCATAAAAGAAAGTCCGAGTTCTTCCATGCGCTCTTTAAGCGTTATAAGTTTTACGTTTTCCATTACAGCGCTCCCATAAGAAACTGTTCATAAAATACAGGATTTCTGACAGCTACATATTCAGGATTTGACAGTTTGAATATTTTCTTTCCCTGACGCTTGAAAGCATCACGTTTAAGACCTTTCTCCCATGCTGTAAGAATTGCATCTTTATCTTCAAGCCTCATAAATGACTGTCTGCTACCAGCCGGAGCGCAGTCTATAATTCGGATTGAAACGCCTTCAGAGTCAAATAGCTCAAGTTTTTCCACTTCAACAAATGGTTTTGCAGTAAGAGTTTTGCCGATGAATACCGGAGGCACGCTGTATTTGTTTGTTTTGTATGTTATGCATGATTCCCTGTTTACAATCAGAGGAATTGCATCACGGACATCGAAGCTGCTGGCCGGAAGCTGTTTGAGGAATTGTTTCTCATAAACAAATCTTTCATTTCTTGACTGATTGAACTGAGAAAGCTTGTTGTCTGCAATTCTTTTAATCCATGCGAGAGCTTCTTCATTAAGGGCAGTAAGTTCAAGTGTACGGTTGTCATAGTCAACGAAGAAGTTGTTTTCAAAATACTGATTAAAGCGCTCAACTTTTCCCTTTGTTTCCGGCCTGTGAATTTTACATCGTTTTGGGATAAAGCCGTAGTGATATGCAAAACGCGCGAGCTGCCGGTTTGTCTGCCAGTGTTCTCCGTCGTAATACCAGGCTGTTTTCATGTTGTCGTAAAGGATTTCTTCCGGGATACCGCCGAAAAACTCAAAAGCTTTTATATGACAGTAAAGAAGAGTTGCACTATCCATTCTTGTTGTAAAGTAAACGAATGGCATTCTTGAATAACCCATAACCATAACAAAGGCGTAGAGTTTCTGCAGCTTACCGTTTACATACTGCCGGCCGAACTCTATCCAGTCTACCTGAGCCTGATGAGCTGGTTCTGTTTCAAATCTGATTACAGCTTTTAATGTTTCCTCTTTTCTGATTTTTGTGATGTATTCTCTGACAATGGAACTCTTGCCGTCAAAACCAAGTTTGATAAGTTTTTCGTAGATTTTAGCTCCGTTGATTTCCGGGTTCTCTCTTACAAGAGTTTCGATTAGCGGCTTGTATTTATCAAGCTTACTTTTTCTGACTGGCTTTTTTCGTTCGCGTGGCATTTGCTTTAACCACGTTCTGATTGTTCTGTCTGTTTTTCCCAATTGCTCAGCTATCTGTTTCTGAGTAAATCCTTGTGCTTGCAATTCATGCGCTTTTAGCATAAATTTCTCCATGAGGCTCATTCTCCTTTTTATTGTGGTGTGGTAACCAACATTTTAAAGGTTTTTGAGCCTCTTTTTATATGCCTAAAAGCGGAAATTTTTCGCCGGCATTTTTAGGAAGTTTAACACCGGCACTTACACCTGTTCTAAAATGAACAGGCTTTATTTTTTAACACAATATAACAAT
>DEEV01000011.1:2327-2819 GCA_002350445.1 Treponema sp. UBA2869
CACTTTTTCAGTTTTGTGGAAATTGATTTCAAAGCACACGAAAATGGTATTTTCTTAAAAGTGCTTATCCCTGCATAGCGGAAGATGCCGGGGGCACGGGGGAAGTCAGACCATAAAAAATCAAATATGGTTACTAATCCATTAAATTAAATGCTCGCAAATTTTCTTCAATATAATTATATTCTTCTTGAGCTTTTTTTCTTTCTTCCGGAGTTAAATTTGGGTCTTCAAGTTTATTTTTTGCCAAACGTAATTTTAAATCACCTGTATTAGGAATATCGCCTGGATATTTATTTTTATCATTTTCTTTAATCATTGTTTTACCTTCCTATTTTAAATGTAATGACTAAAAAAAAATTATGTCAATTTTTTTTGGGAATATAAAAAAGAGGCATATACTTTTGCAACTTCATTATAATCCTGACAACGAATTTTTTGGCCACTATTGTAATTATGAAAGAGGATTGCGGACAATGCTGACTTTTGATAAAT
>DEEV01000032.1:0-714 GCA_002350445.1 Treponema sp. UBA2869
ACAATACGTTGTAGATGCATTCGCTGACAAAGTTTTTTGCGGGAATCAGGCGGCGGTCTGCGTTCTGGACAGCTGGATTTCGGACTCGCTCATGCAGAACATCGCAAAGGAAAACAATTTCTCTGAGACTGCTTTTACCGTGAAAGAGGGCGACAAGTATCCCCTGCGCTGGTTCACTCCCGCCTCTGAGATTGATTTTTGCGGACACGCCACGCTCGGAACGGCTTTTGTCCTGTTCAATTTTTATGAAAAAGACGTGGACAAAATCACTTTTAAAACACAAGTGGGCGAACTTAGCGTAGAAAAGCAGGGCGGACTTTTCAAACTGAACTTCCCGGCTTACCGTTGCAACAAAATCGAAGTGACGGACAAAATGGAAGAAGCCCTCGGATTGCGCCCAAAAGAAGCGTACATTGACCGGGACCTTCTGCTCGTTTTGGAGAATGCCGAGCAGGTGCGCGCTCTAAGCCCAAATCAGAACAAGCTCAAAGAACTTAAAGGCCTTTGCATAGTCGTGACTGCTCCGAGCGACAGCCCAGAATACGATTGTGTGAGCCGTGTCTTCTGCCCGGAGCTTGGCTTAATGGAGGACCCGGTGACAGGAAGCAGCCACTGCATGATTGCTCCTTACTGGTGCGACCGGCTTGGAAAAGAAAAACTTGTCTGCTTTCAGGCTTCCGAGCGGACAGGAGTTTTGTACGCCGAGCGCAAGGG
>DEEV01000032.1:779-2774 GCA_002350445.1 Treponema sp. UBA2869
GGAATGATAAAAATGACAATCAATTTTCTTTTCTTTGAGAATTATGAGACTCTTGATATTTTTGGACCGATTGAGATTCTTGCCAGGATTGACGGCGTAAAAACCAATTACGTTTCTATGCAGGGCGGGCTTGTAAAAAGCAGGCAGGGCTTCGCAATTCAGACTTCGGCAATTTCAGACGCTGAAGAAAATGCGGTTCTTGTGATTCCGGGCGGTCAGGGCACTAGAGTTTTTGTAAACGACGAGCATTTTATTTCCGAGCTTAAAAATTATTGTGAGAGCGCGGAATATGTGCTTTCAATCTGCACCGGTTCGGCACTTCTTGCAAAAACAGGCCTTTTGTACGGACGCAAAGCCACTTCCAACAAAAAAGCCTTTGATTGGGTAAAAACAACGTCGCAGAACGTAAGCTGGCAGAAAGAGCCACGCTGGGTAAAAGACGGAAAGTTTTATACCTCGTCAGGCGTTTCTGCAGGAATGGACATGGCACTAGGCTTTGTAAAGGATTTGTTCGGCGAACATAAAGCTGCACAAATTGCAGACGACATTGAATATTTTATATAGAAAAAAGTTGGAGATAAAAAATGTTTGAAAGTGATTTTGTAAAAATTGAGTACATTAAAAAGGACAATGTGGTTTTTCACACGTGGAAAAAAGAAGCTCATTTCGATGATTACCGCGCGCCGGTGATGGCTTCGCTGGAACTTTTGCGCGAGCACAAAGACAGTATATTCATCGTTGATGCCCGCAATGGCTTTGAGGATACCAAAGAAGACGTGGAGTGGGGCTTCAATTATTTTTTGCCTGAGCTTAAAAAGACTGGTTGCAAAATCTGGGGCTTCATTCTGCCAAAAGTGTCGCACATCGAGGGCGAAATTGACCTTTGGACAAAAGAAATCGAAAAGAATTTCCGCGTGATTCGCTCAACATCTTATGAAGAAGTTCTGTCACAAGTATAGCGNNGAAGTTCTTTCACAAGCTTAACGGAGGCAAATAATGAGCGTAAAAATGACTGTAATCGTTGACAATGTTCCGTCGCTCACGGCAGGCTGATGTCTTGAACTTCTTGCAGTACGTGAAAAATTAAAGCATAAAATTCAAAATCTGATGCTGGTATATGGGAGAGGGGTAAGCGGCTTGCATTTCGTCGGGAAAATCCTGCATCTTGTCTGAAAGTCATTTCATACAAATCTTCTTTGAGACATGCTTTGGCTGTTTGCAAGAAGGAAGCTTTTCTCCTTTAAGAATGTACATTCTCAAACTCATTTCTTTTGGCAGTGAGCCTGGAACCTACCTTCTTTCTATCTTTCGCATACTCAGCACGAAGCTCACGGTCAAAAATGCGAACGTAAGTCCCCAGCTCAGCGGATAAGAATAGAAAATGCACTGATATGTATGGAAGCGCGGAATCTGGAAGAATGTCGTGAGATAGACGATTCGAAGCCCGCATGCACCAATCAGCGTGATAATCATCGGAAGAACTGACTGCCCGATACCGCGCATCGCAGCTGTCATCGTGTCCATCATGCCGGACATGAAGCAAGTAACAAGAATCACCGAGAGGCTTAACATTCCCGCATCGATGACCGCCGGATTCTCAGAATAGATTCCCAAAAGTGTTCTACCAAAAGCCAAAGCCCCCAATCCAAGCACGAGTCCAACGACAACAACGCTCGCCTCACTAATTACGACAAGTCTCTTGATTCTCTGGAATTTTTGAGCGCCCATATTCTGTCCTGCAAAAGTGAGGGTTGCATAGCCCAAACTTCCCATTGAAATGCCAACAAATTCCTCAATGCTCTGAGCCGCAGAAGTTCCAGCTACCATTACCGAACCAAAAGAATTTACCGCTGACTGAATCATTACATTCGAGAAGTTGAAAAGCATACTTTGTAAGCCAGCAGGGATTCCAATCTTTATGATCCGCTTGAGAATCGGCAGGTCGAGCCTGAATTTTCGAAAATCAAGACGAAATTCTTCATCTTCGTGCAGCAA
>DEEV01000032.1:2820-3145 GCA_002350445.1 Treponema sp. UBA2869
ACAGTTGCAAAGGCAACGCCAGCAACATCCATCTTAAAGAAAACTACGAAAATCAAATTGAGAATCACATTGATTATGCCCGCTACGAGCAAGATGTACAAAGGCCGCTTGGCATCACCCTTCGCCTTGAGCATAGCCGCACCGAAATTATAGATAATAGTCGCCGTGATTCCGCTGAAATAAATTTTTAGATAAAGAGCCGAGAGCGGAAGCACATCCTCAGGGGAGTCCATCAAAATCAAAATCCGACGAGAAAGGCTGATTCCAACCACAGTGAGAATAAGTCCTGCAATCAAGCTCAAAACCATTGTTGTATGAAGCGAGC
>DEEV01000032.1:3235-4313 GCA_002350445.1 Treponema sp. UBA2869
TGCGTAACGCCCCACGACGACAATATCCGCTGCAGTAAACAGAAGCTGGAGAATAGAACTGAAAATCAGAGGAACGGAAAATTTCACCAACTTTGGGAAAATTGCGCCCTCAGTCATGTTTATCTGGTTTTTCATAACAAAGTATGGCAATTTTATAAAAGAAAAATCGGATTGAGAATGTATTTTTTACAAGATACATATTTTTGCAGATGAAATGCACAAAAAAATTCTAAAAATAGTTTAGAATCTTTCTTGACTCTCCCCTTAGGGGATAACTTAGACTTCATATCAGTTGGAGGACGAAATCTTATGCTGAAAATCGGTGAGTTTTCAAAGCTGTGTCAGATGACTGTAAAGGCACTCAGATTCTACGAAAAGGAAGGCCTTCTGATTCCTGCTTCCGTTGACGAATGGACGGGATACCGCTTTTACACGACTGAACAACTGAGACAGGCGGCAAAAATCAAATCTTACCGCCAGCTTGACTTGTCGATTGAAGAAATTAAGGCAATTTTTAAAGGAAAGAACGCGCGTAAAATCCTTGAAGAAAAAGCCCTGCAGCTTCAAGTTCAGCAGAAAGAAATCGACGTCCGCCTTTCAATCATCAAACATATTTTGGAGAAAACTACTATGAAGTATCAGGTTACAGTAAAAAATATCCCGGAGCAGATTGTCTACATTGCGGAAAAAAGACTCGCAAAATATTCAGATATGATGCAGGCAATTCCTGCAATCGGCGAGGAAGTCAAAAAACTCAATCCAAACCTTAAATGCTCCGAACCGCCTTACGAATTCGTGGAATATCCGGATGGCGAATATCGTGAATGCAACGTACTTATCCGCCACGTAGAAGCCGTTACAGAATTCGGGCAGGAAAACGAGAATATCAAGTTCAAAAAACTTCCTGCCGTAAAAGTCTTAAGCATTTTCCATAAAGGAGCTTACGACCAGATTGGCGAGGCTTACGCTTTCATTATGAAATATGCCGAAGAAAATGGCTACAAAATCGCAGGACTCAGCCGCGAATGTTACATCGACGGAATCTGGAATAAGGATTCTGTTGACGACTGGCTTACAG
>DEEV01000063.1:0-570 GCA_002350445.1 Treponema sp. UBA2869
AAAAAAAGACCGTCGGAAAAAAGGAGGAACCGACGGTCTTATGTTTTGGAGGTTTTTATGAAAAAATTAGTATTTTCATATCGTTTTCATAATATAAAACACCTAAAGCGTTTTAAGTTACAAAATAATTTTAAAATCCTCTAAGAATCCTAAAGCCGTTCCAAATAATGCTCCAATCACAAACCAGAAAAACGGATGTATCTTTTTAAATTTTTTTATCTGAAGTAAAAGAAAAATCACCGCGCAAAATGCCAGAGATTTTATAACAGGTTCATAATGCCCGTTTACAAAATTAAACAAAGTTACCCGGCATATTCCAAAAACCGAAATTGCAATAACTGCAGTTACTGCCGGTCGTATACCGTAAAAAGCTGCCATAACATGTCTGTCCTTACTAAATCGTTCAAAAAAAGCAGCAATGATTGTAATTATTATTATACTGGGAAAGACAAGTCCCATCGTGGCAATTATTCCTCCAGGAATTCCACCAACTCTAAATCCAACATAAGTTGCCATATTTATTCCAAGAGGTCCCGGAGTACTTTCACTTATGGCTATCATATTTGTAAG
>DEEV01000063.1:646-913 GCA_002350445.1 Treponema sp. UBA2869
CCAACAGCAAAAAGTCCTATCTTAAAAAATTCCCAAAACAAACTTAAAAAAGAAACTTCATTCATTCTGATTTTCCCCTTCAGATTTTGTTTTTGATTTTTTCCCTAATCCAGGAATTCCCAGCAGTCCAAATTTATCAAGAATAATACCCGCAATGGCAGAAAATAAAACCATAAGAATTGTAGAAACCTTAAAAAAAAACGCTGCAAGAAAAACACAACCAAAAATAGTCCATGTAATGCCATTGCGTAAAGTTTTTTTACCAAG
>DEEV01000063.1:1039-1369 GCA_002350445.1 Treponema sp. UBA2869
CTAAAAACTGTATTTAAAAGCAGGGCACATACAACACCCCGTACGCCAATCATAATTCTAAAAAACCAGATATTATCTATAAAAAAATTCAAAAAACTGGCAACAAACAAAATGATAATAATTGATGGAGAAACCATTCCAAGTGTACCCAAAATACCACCAAGAATTCCTGCTTTTTTATAACCTACAAAAGTTGCCGTATTTACCGCAATAATTCCCGGAGTACACTGCCCTATTGCATAACAGTCTAAAAGTTCTTCTTCGGTAATATACTTTTTATTTTGAATCAGTTCGCGTTCAAGCATGGGAAGCATTGTAAGCCCGCCGCCA
>DEEV01000063.1:1496-1876 GCA_002350445.1 Treponema sp. UBA2869
CCCATAAAAACCGGTTTTGAAATTTCTGCAAATTTTGAAAGGAAAAAATCATAATAACCTTTTCCACGACCAAGACGTTCTCCGTTCTTAGAAAAAGCCCTTCCCGGAACCAGTATCAAAATATCTGAAAAAGAAATGCCGTCTGATTTCTGCAGATTGTCTATATTGTAAATTTTAAGCGATGAATCCGGCTCAAGAATATTAAAACTGCCTTTTTTTAAGCTATTCAGCTGCTGCAAATTTTCGACTCTGTAAAAATCAATGGAATTTGAAGAAATTACCTTGGGAAGATAAACCTCTTTACCACGCTCAAGCGCATCAATAATTACAGGACGCAAATCAGGTTCATCTGGAAGCGGCATATAAGCAAAAACTTTGGC
>DEEV01000063.1:2080-12020 GCA_002350445.1 Treponema sp. UBA2869
CACGTCTGTAAGAAAATGATTCCCGCTCAGCATACGCAAAATCATTGTTGTAACACAAATCAACAATTCAAATGTAAGCAAAGGTTTTTTAAATTTTGAATCTGAATGCCAGAACATAAACCAGCCCAGCAAAAAGGCAAACGAAAGAAAAACGTTAGAAGAATGACCGCTTGGCCACGAACGGTAAAAATCATGATCGGCAATTCCGCTGGCACTTGGATTTGAAAAATACATATACGGACGAATTCTGCCCGCAAAAGTTTTTAAAATTCTGTAAATGCTGTTGCTGTAAAACAGACACAAAATATACACAAAAGCTTCATAAAATGCAGTTTTAAACGCGGCTTTTTTATCTTTTGAATTAAAAAAGACAACAAGAACTGGAAGTGATGTTACTAGAAAAGACAGAAAAACAAGGCCGGTTGCTGCATCATCAATTGACTTGTTGTAAGGTCTGGCAAATTTTGCATCAACAGGATTTACATTTTCTATATTGTACAATTCACCGTTCCATTCAATTTTTGTCCTGTATTTTTTGAAAACCACAGCTGAAAGCATAAGCAGGCAGCCTATAATAAAAATCACAGACAAAGAACAGAACTGCTTTTTAGACATATTGTACATCCTTAAAACTTCGTGTTTGCGGAAATTTTTATATCTCCAGCAGGTTCATAATAACTTAAAAAAATATTGATTGCAACAAAACATTAAATAGTCTAAATTATGAAGAAACCATCAGGAGTTGCCAAAATGAAAATTTCTGAAATATTAAAATCAAACAAACCGACAATTTCTTTTGAAGTTTTTCCGCCAAAAACAGAAGCGGCGTTCGAATCGGTAGAAAAAGCTGTAAACGAAATTGCAAGCTTTAATCCGTCTTATATGAGCGTTACATACGGAGCCGGCGGCGGAACCAGCGCACACACTGTTGCAATTGCAAAAAATATTCAATGCGAAAAAAACGTAACGGCACTTGCCCACCTTTCCTGCATTTCTTCTACAAAGGAACTTGTACACAGCCAGCTTGAAAAACTAAAACAAGCCGGAATTGAAAATATTTTGGCTTTGCGCGGAGATATTCCTGAAGGCTTTGACAGTTCACACCTTGAATATCATCACGCAAGTGATCTAGCAAAAGAAATAAAAGATTTCGGCGGCTTTTGTATTGGCGGTGCCTGCTATCCAGAAGGACATCCCGATTCAGCTAATTCTATGGAAGATATTGATAATCTTAAGAAAAAAATAGATGCAGGCTGCGAATTTCTTACCACTCAGATGTTTTTTGACAATAACATTCATTACAAATTTTTATATAAAGCCCGCGAAAAAGGTGTTAATGTTCCTATAATTCCTGGAATTATGCCAATAACAAACGGAAATCAGGTTGAAAGGGCCATTAAACTTTCCGGAACAATTATGCCGGCAAGATTTCTTTCTATTGTAGACCGTTTTGGCGACGACAAAGAAGCCATGCAGCAGGCAGGAATTGCTTACGCAACAGACCAGATTATTGATTTGTTTGCAAATGGGATAAACCACATTCATGTATATTCTATGAATAAGCCGGTTGTTGCAAAAAAGATTCTTGAAAATCTTTCTGAGATTTTAAAATAATTTTATGGAAGAAAACACAATCCAAAACATTAAAGACGCAACTGTTTTTCTGCACAGAGCAAAAAACACGGAACTTCATACTGATATAAACGAACTTATGCGTTATGCCGGCTATTCAAAGCAGGGAATTGCAGATTCTGAAGCCCGTTTTTTAGAAATGGCTGAAGACGCCGCCAAAAAAATTGGAAGTATAATAAACTGTCGTGCTGCTTATATAAGATTCCCGCTGGAAATTCATTTTGATAAAGATTTTAAAACAAATCAGAATGCAAAAGCTGTTATAAAATTTGGCGGAATTACCTTTGAAAGCAGATTTTTAGGAATAAATCTTGAAGGCTGCTCTGCAATTTACCTTTTTGCAGCCACTTTAGGTCCTGCAGTCGATAAAGAAATTCAAAAAGCGGCAAAAATTAATCCTGCAATGTCTGTTTTTTACCAGGCAGCCGGGGCAATGTATATAGAATCATATTGTGATTTTCTTCAAAATTTTCTTGCCGAAAATGAACAAAAAAACGGCTTTATTTTAAAACCACGATACAGCCCGGGATTTGGCGATGTTTCGCTAGAATTTCAAAAAACATTTTTTAACCTGCTGCAATGTCAGAAAAATCTTGCGCTTACCTTAAATAATTCACTGATTATGTCACCAGAAAAATCTGTAACGGCTTTTGTCGGCATTAAGAAAAAGTAATTTTTAAAATCTGCCCGCTTGCGCATCAAAACACTTCAGCTTATCAAAAAATGCTAGACCTACAATTTATTACGTGATATAAAATCTAGGGAAAGGTTTAAAACATCAGTTCCACAAACACAATCATTTACAGAGGAAAAAGTGAATATCCGGGATTATTTTGGCAAATCAATTTTATTTTTCGACGGCGGAACTGGTTCTGTTCTTCAAGGGTTAGGATTAAAGCCTGGTGAATTTCCAGAAAACTGGAATATTGAACACCCGGATGAAATTGTAAAACTTCATTATAACTATTACCTTGCAGGTTCAAACATCATAAAATCAAATACCTTTGGTGCTTTTGAGACAAAATTTACAGGAACCGAAGGAAAATACAGTCTTGAACAGATTATTGATGCGGCATTTAAAAATGCTCAGAAAGCCCGCGAACTTATAGAAGAAAAAGACAAAGAAAGCAAAGAAGGTCAAAAACCTCGTTTTATTGCACTGGATGTTGGTTCTTGCGGAAAACTTTTAAAACCTCTCGGTGATCTGGAATTTGAAGACGCTGTAAATCTGTTTAAAAAAACTTTTTCGATAGGCTTAAAAAATAATCCTGATTTAATCCTGATTGAAACTATAAATGATATTTACGAAGCAAAGGCCGCTGTTCTTGCCGCAAAAGAATGCATGGAAAATCTTCCGCAGGAAAAAAGAATTCCTATAGCAATTACAACTGTTTATGATGAAGGCGCAAAATCTCTGACAGGAAGCACGCCGGAAATTATGGTTGCCGTTCTGGAAGGTCTTGGAGTTGATGCGCTCGGCTTAAATTGCAGTCTTGGACCTGTTCAAATGAAGCCTATTGTAAAAAGACTTTTGGAAGCGGCCAGCGTTCCTGTAATTGTAAATCCAAATGCGGGACTTCCGAGAAGCGAAGGAAACAAAACTGTATATGACGTTGAGGCAGAAGAATTTTCTGAGCTTGTTGCTGAATTTTGCAAAGACGGAGCGTTATTTGCGGGCGGATGCTGCGGAACAAATCCTTTGTATATAAAAAAGCTTGTAGAAAAAGCCGGTAAACTTCCTGCAAAAAAAATTGAAAAGAAAACTCGTTCTGTAATTACATCTGGAACAAAAATTGTTGAATTTGGAAACGTTCCTGTTTTAATTGGCGAAAGAATAAATCCAACTGGAAAGAAAAAATTCAAGGAAGCGCTAAGAAACAACGATATTCCTTATATTTTAAACGAAGGAATTACGCAGGAAGAAAAAGGTGCTCAGGTTCTTGATGTAAACGTTGGCTTGCCGGAAATTGATGAGTGCAAAATGATGACAGATGTTGTAAAGGAACTTCAGAGTGTAACAGATCTTCCTTTGCAAATTGATACTTCTGACCCGATTACAATGGAAAAAGCTTTAAGAATTTACAATGGGAAGGCTCTTGTAAACTCTGTAAACGGAAAAGAAGAAATCATGAAGTCGGTTTTTCCTATAGTAAAAAAATACGGTGGACTTTTAGTTTCCCTCACAATTGATGAAGATGGAATTCCGACCACAACAGAAGGTCGCATAAAAATTGCAGAAAAAATTTATAAACGTGCGGCTGAATACGGCATAGATAAATCAGACATCATAATTGACCCGCTTGCAATGGCTGTAAGTTCTGATGACCAGGCTGGAATTGCAACACTTCAAACTGTAAAATACATAAAAGAAAAATATAACGGAAACACAATTTTAGGAGTTTCAAACGTTTCTTTCGGGCTGCCATTGCGCGAACATATAACTTCAATTTTCTTTACAATGGCAATGCAAAATGGTCTTTCTGCCGCAATTATGAATCCAAATTCCATGGAAATGATGAAGGCATGGACCTGTTTTAAAACTCTTTCCGGAAAAGACAGTCAATGTACCGGCTATATAGAATTTGCTCAAAAATATGAACAGACAATGCAGACGGTTCAGGCACAAAATGCTTCGGGAGCTAATGCAAATGCCACCGCAGCAAATCAAACTGGTCAAAATTCAGAAACAGCAGACCCTCTTATAAAGGCAATTACAAAAGGGCTAAACGATGCAGCCGCAAAAGAGACAAGAGGGTTGCTGGAACCGGCCCCTGACGGAAATACTGAAAATCAGTTAAGCCCTATGCAGATAATTAATGAAAAAATCATTCCAGCTTTGGACATTGCAGGAAAAAGTTTTGAAGAAAAACGAACTTATCTTCCGCAACTGTTAATGTCGGCAGAAGCGGCTAAATCTGCATTTACTGTAATTAAAGAAATTCTTGATAAAGCAGACGTAAAACAGGAAATAAAAGGGGCAATAGTTCTTGCTACCGTAAAAGGAGACATTCACGATATTGGAAAAAACATTGTAAAAGTACTTTTGGAAAATTACAGTTTTAAAATTATTGATTTAGGCAAAGACGTTGAACCCGAAAAAATTCTTGAAGAAGTTGTAAAATCAAAAATAAAACTGGTTGGTTTAAGCGCACTTATGACCACAACCGTACCTGCAATGGCAGAAACAATCAAACTTTTAAGAAAAGATGCTCCGTGGTGCAAAGTTTGTGTCGGCGGCGCTGTTCTTACAAAGGAATATGCACAAATGATAGACGCAGACCGTTACTGTAAAGATGCAATGGAAACTGTAAAATATGCTCAGGAGGTCTTTGAAAACTGATATGGAAAAATATATTCTTGCCCTTGATCAGGGAACAACTTCGTCTCGTGCTGTAATTTTTAATAAAAACGTAGAAAAAATTGTAGTTTCACAGCGAGAATTTCCACAGCATTTTCCGCAGCCTGGCTGGGTAGAACATAATCCAAATGATATTTTTACAAGCATCTACAATGTAATGCAGGAAGCAATTGTCAAAGCAGAAATTAAACCTGAACAAATAGATTCTATAGGAATTACAAATCAGCGTGAAACTGTAATTTTATGGGACAAAAACACGGGAATTCCAGTCTGCAACGCAATTGTCTGGCAGTGCCGCAGAACCGCATCACTTGCGAACCAGCTTGTAAAAGAAGGTAAAGGCGAACTTATAAGAAATAAAACCGGTCTTTTACCCGACGCATATTTTTCCGGAACAAAAATCAAATGGATTTTAGACAATATTCCTGGAGTTCGTGAGCGGGCAGAAAAAGGCGAAATTCTTGCAGGAACCGTGGACACCTGGCTTATTTGGAAATTGAGCGGAAAAAAAGTTCACGTTACAGACTATACGAACGCAAGCCGTACAATGCTTTTTAATATTCACACTTTGAAATGGGACAAAGAGCTTCTTGAACTTTTGAATATTCCTGAACGTATTTTGCCGGAAGTAAAAGATTCTTCGTATATTTATGCAAAAACAGACAAAGAGGTATGTGGATTTGAAGTTCCAATTGCTTCAGCAATAGGCGACCAGCAGGCGGCGCTTTTTGGTCAGGGATGTTTTGAACAGGGCGAAATAAAAGTAACTTATGGTACCGGATGTTTTCTGCTTATGAACACAGGAAAAACGCCAGCAGTTTCAAAACACGGACTTTTAACAACAATTGCGCTTGGTTATAATGGTAAAATTGAATATGCGCTTGAAGGCAGCGTTTTTATTGGTGGTGCCTTAATAAAATGGCTGCGTGACCAGATGGGAATTATAGAAAGTGCAGAACAAATTAATGAATATGCCGAAAAAGTTGAAAATAACGGCGGTGTAATAATTGTGCCGGCATTTACAGGTCTTGGCGCACCTTACTGGGATTCGTATGCAAGAGGAACCATACTTGGCATTACGCGGGGAACAAACAAAAATCATATTTGCCGCGCAGCGCTGGAAGCAATTGCAAATCAGGTAAAAGATGAAATTGAATGTATGAAGGATGATTCTGGAATAAAGCTTTCCTCGTTAAAAGTTGATGGCGGAGCCAGTGCAAGCGATGTTATGATGCAGTTCCAGAGTGATATTCTGAACACACCTATTTACCGTCCAAAAAACATAGAAACCACAGTCACAGGCGCCGCTTTTCTTGCCGGACTTGCCACAGGATTCTGGAAATCAAAAGACGAAATCAAAAAAGTCTGGAAGGTTGAAAAAGTTTTCTCTCCATCCATGCCAAAAGAAATACGCGATTCAAATTACGAACAATGGAAACGCGCAATAGAACGTTCTAAAGGCTGGGAAAAAGAAAATAATTAAACAAAATCTCAAAAACGCTCTGAATATTCTTTCAATTTTGAATAAAATGTGATTAAATTTTTTCAGAAATAACTAGCGAGGTAATTGTCTTATGGAAAAAACTTTAGACTGGAAAGAATATGAAAAAACCGCCATTCAGGCAATTGCCGAAGGATGCGTTCTTCTTGAAAATAAAAACAACGCGCTTCCCTTAAAAAAAGGCGAAAAAATTGCCGTTTTTGGTCGCATTCAGAATAATTACTACAAAAGCGGAACCGGCTCAGGTGGTAAGGTAAATGTTTCTAAGGTTTATAACATAGTTGAAGGTCTGGAAAAGACAGGTTTTGTTGAAATAAATAAAAGACTTCAGAAAATTTACAGCGACTGGGAAAAAGAAAATCCCTACGATGAAGGTCTTGGCTGGGGAAAAGAACGCTGGTCTCAGGAAGAAATGCCGCTTTCAAAAGAAACTGCCGGGATAATTTCAAAAGAATCACAAACAGCAATTGTTATCATAGGTCGTACGGCAGGCGAAGACCGGGACAACAGCGAACAAAAAGGTTCATATCTTCTTTCTGAAGGTGAAGAAACTCTGCTTAAAACTGTACGACAAAATTTTGCAAAAATGATTGTGCTCTTAAACACCGGCAACATTATTGATATGAATTTTGTGCAGGAAATGAAACCCGATGCTGTAATGTATGTGTGGCAGGGCGGAATGCTTGGCGGACTTGGAACAGCAGAAGTTCTGACTGGGAAGGTGAATGCCTGCGGAAAACTTACCGATACAATTGCAAAAAAAATTTCAGACTACCCTTCTGACAAAAATTTTGGAGATTTAAAACAGAATATTTATGAAGAGGATATTTTTGTCGGCTACAGATATTTTGAAACATTTGCAAAAGACAGAGTTTTGTACCCGTTTGGGTTTGGACTTTCATATACGAATTTTCAAATCTCTGCAAAAAAAGCAGAAAATGACGAAGAAAATCAAACTGTAAAAATTTCTGTAGAAGTAAAAAATATTGGTAAATTAAGCGGAAAAGAAACCGTACAGATCTATGTGCGCGCACCTGACGGCAGGCTTGGAAAAGCGGACAAGGTTCTTGCCGCATTCAAAAAAACAAAAATGCTTGAGAGCGACGAAACTCAACAAATAGATTTTGAAATTCCATACGAAAATTTTGCCTCTTACGATGACAGCGGCATAACCGGCTGTAAAGACTGCTGGGTTTTGGAAAAAGGCTTATACATAATTTTTGCAGGAAACAGTGTAAGATGCACAGAAAAATGTCTTGAATTTTCACTGGAAAATCAGATTTCATTAAAAAAATGTAGTGAAGCTTTGTACCCTACCCTGCCATTCAAGCGTCTTCATTCAAATGGAACCGAAAAACCAGAAACAGAAAATGTGCCTCTAAGAAAAATTACAGAGACTGAAAAACAGAATTCTAACAGGCCAAAAGAAATCAAACAAACCGAAAACAAAAACATAAAACTTAAAGACGTCTATTTAAAGAAAAACACAATGGACGAATTTATAGCCCAACTTACGGACGATGATTTAAGCTGTATAATCAGGGGCGAAGGAATGGGAAGCAGTCTTGTAACGCCAGGAACTGCATCTGCCTATGGAGGCGTTTCTCCCCGACTCCGAGAAACTTTTGGAATTCCTGCAGCGTGCTGCGATGACGGCCCATCTGGAATGCGGCTTGACTGTGGAATAAAAGCTTTTTCACTTCCAAACGGAACCTCGCTTGCATGCACATTTAACGAAGAACTTATTACAAAACTTTACAGCCTTACTGCTCTGGAAATGGCAAATAACAAAGTAGACAATCTTCTGGGTCCTGGAATGAACATTCACCGCCATCCGTTAAACGGCAGAAATTTTGAATATTTTTCTGAAGATCCTTTTGTGACAGGTCAGATTGGAACTGCAATGCTCAAAGGACTTAAGCAGAATGGAGCTGGAGGAACTATAAAACATTTTTGTGCAAACAATCAGGAAACTCAAAGACATTTTAATAATTCTGTGGTTTCTGCGCGAGCTTTACGCGAAATATACTTAAAAGGCTTCGAAATTGCAGTAAAAAGCGGTTATTCAGATTCAATAATGACAACTTACGGACTTGTAAACGGAATCTACACATCAGGTCGTTATGATTTAAATACAGAAATTCTAAGAAATGACTGGAATTTTAAGGGCATTGTAATGACGGACTGGTGGGCGCATATAAGCAGCGAAAAAACAGAACCTTCCAAAACAAATTTTGCCTCTATGATTCATGCACAAAACGACTTATATATGGTCTGTTCCAGCGGAGCGGAAAATAAAGACGGAGACAACACTCTTGAAAGTCTTAACAAAGGTGAATTAAGTCGTGCTGAATTACAGCGAAGTGCAAAAAATATTTGCGGCCAGATAATGAACTACTTTTGCCATGCAGCGAACTTTGGATTCTGAATTTAGAGTAAAAATAATAAACAAACCAAAAGAAAGCGATGACATTAATCTTGATGAAATTGAATTTAAAGTGCTCGATAAAAATGCACTAATTGATTTGACATACCAAAAAAGCAAAGCCGGAAGTAATTATATACTTGCGTTTGACGTACAAAATCCTGGAACTTACGAAGTTACACTTACCGCCAGTTCTGAACTGAACAATCTTGCGCAACTTCCAAATACATTATTTTTAATGGGAATCCCTATTGCAAGTTTTGTTTTTCAGGGTTCAGAAGGAAAAGAAATTTCCATAACTAAAAAAATTGTCCTTGGAAAACGGTTCAGTGTTTCAAGGCTTTTCTGTGCCGCAGACGGTCTTAATTTGAAATCAATTGAATTGAAATATCTTAATGACAACACAGAAATGAACTGGATAATGTAACACTTTTGTTATCCTTTTTTTAATCACGAAACCAGTACTCTCCGCAAATAAAAGATGTAACAGTTCTGTTATCAGATGGTTTATGTCACAGTTTTGTTATCATTGGAAAATCATGTAACAGTTTTGTTATCGAAAGAATATAAAATCACTGATTCTTGAAAAAAATTAAAGAGCTGCTTTTTAAATTTTTTTATTCCCCTGCCCTATTTTGAATTTGCCCTCAGCCGCTTAAAAAGGTCCTTCTGAGCGCTTCTTCGGGTTTTGTTGAGATGTTTTATTACTTTTAATATTTTCACAGAATAAGCCAAATTTCGAAAAATCAAAAAGATGTCAGTTACTTTAAACATTTATGTAACAGTATAGTTATCTATTTTTTTACAGGTTGAATCAGCAGGCATGCTAAAATTGTAACACTTATGTTATCCTGATGAACAAAAGTTTTTGACGGGCCAATACAATATTTAGATGTAACAATTCTGTTATCAACACTTTTCATTTGTTATAAGTCACACTTTTGTTATCCGGGTATTCAAAAAAATAAAAAAAGCAAAGCTTCCTGGAAAATTAGAAAATTAAAAGCCTTTGATTTTAGATTCA
>DEEV01000063.1:12038-12870 GCA_002350445.1 Treponema sp. UBA2869
AACAAAGCTGTTATCTGAATATGTAACAGTTTTGTTATAAATATCCACAAATTTCTGTGGATAACAGATTTATTGTGTAACAGTTCTGTTATTTTTATAGATATCCGGCATGTATCATTGTATAATAAGAAGAAAAAGAAAAACGCCAGCCTTCATGTAACACCTTTGTTATCAAAATGTAACACTTTTGTTATTTCTACTATATATTCTAATAATTAACTAATAATATATTTTAAACTAATAATAGTAATGTGGAAAAAGTGAATAAACATATTTTGGATAACAGATTTGTTACATCTTCATAAATAACAAAACTGTTACATTCCTAAACCAGATGAAATAAGAGCATATCTTACATCATCCTTAAGAACAGGAACCGGACTTTTGTATAATGTAATTCCTGCTCCCGAAGAATCAATATCAACTTTTAATTCAGGGTAATATTTTTTCTTTATTTCTTTTATCTGATCGATAATTCTTGAATAATTTACGTTTGCAGTTTTAGGATCAGCTTCTTCACCTACCGGCATAAATTGTTCAACAAGTTTGTCTCTTGGCACAAAAACTGGTTCATCTTTAAGTCCATTATTCCTGTAAACAAGCCAGGCATAAATATCTTTACCCGCAGGACTTGCAATATCCTTATAAACTGTATAATCAATTGGAACTGCATGCTGCTGACAAAATCCTGCAAAATTTGCAGAAAGAATAACTTTAAAATGTCCTATTCTTGTTGATTTATCATCAATAACTTCCTGAAACTGAACTCCTTCTGTAAAAAGAATTGTACCGGTAGAAGTTGTACGTACTGTTACATCCTTTTTAGGAATTT
>DEEV01000063.1:12904-14707 GCA_002350445.1 Treponema sp. UBA2869
TGCTGTTCTTCTATTCGGCGTTCAAAAGAAAACGTTGCTCGTGTAAAACAATCCAGCTGTTCTTTTATATCTTTGCCTCGTTGACGCGGAAGCTGCATTTCATTGAGAAGTTCTGCCATAGAATTAAATTCAATTGTTACAGGCATACCTTTCTCTTTTGATAAAACCGCATGAGTTGTAAATACACTCAAAAGAAGGCGACCGTAACGTCCATAAGGAACATTTATTGGAGAATTTAAAAGAAGTGATATTCCATTACTTGCTTTTCTAACAAATTCTGTTTTGTTTAAATTTTTGAAAGGCAAAGATGCTGTTGTAAAAAAACTTGGTATATAGCTCAGCGATTTCTTTTCTTGAGTTTTGCTTAGTTCCAGAGATTCAAATAATTCATTGTCCGAATTATCTATTTGAGCTAAAGCCTTTTCCTGCTTTATTTTTTTTCCCATTTTTCCCACCAGATAATGTTGTTAATTTGTGATTTTTGATATACCGCCTTTGGAAATTGAAATATTTCCTGCGGCAACTTCTCTGGCTAAAAACTCAAAAGAAGATTCAATGTATTGTGTAATTGTAACACCGTTGTTCGTACAAAAGGCTTTTATTTCGTTACGGCGGCCTTTTGAAAGGCGGATATTCATAACGTCTGCATATTTATCTTTTGGTGCATTTTCAGCAGATTTGTGTGCTTCGTAAATTGTAGTTTCTGCTGTAGAGTTCTGCACTGGAGAAAAAGATTTTTGAACTACTGGAGTTTCTTTTACATCTTCGATAACCGGTTCTGGAGATTTTTTTAGATTAGAATTCATCTGATTAAGAAAGTCTTGTGGAATATCCATTTTCTTTGCTATTGGCATATCAGTTTTCTCCCGTTTGCTAAATTATTTTACAAGGTTTGCAAGTTTTTTTAGGGCATCAAGTGTTTCCTGTTTTCCGCCGCGTTGCTGAATGGTTTGTCTTGCTATTGTTGCGTATTTGAAGTCCTGATCTACAGGAACGTAAACAACTTTGAAATCTCCGGCATTAAGACCTTTTGTGATTATGTCTGTAAGCTTTATTGTGCGGTTGATTTCATTCAAAACAATTGTTTCAAATTTAGGATTTTGAACACGTTTTCGCTTTTTAAAGCCATCGAGGTTTTCTTTGAATATCTGAAGTCCGTCCTGAGAATATGCATCTGCTTTAATAACAACAATAACTTCATCAGATGCTGTCATGATGTTTTCTTCAAAGGCATCAAAGGCTGGTGATGTATCAAAAATACAATAATCAAAGCCCAGCTTTTCAACTTCTTCACAGAGGTCTACAAAAATAAAAGGCTCTTTAGGAGCTTCGCTTGATCTGTAAGTTTTAAGAGAGCGACTGCCTTTTCTGTCAATAGAATTTGTTGGAATGATATATAGGTTTTTTACTGAAGTTTCAGTTATAACCTGATCTACGGTTACGTCACCGTAGAGGGCTTCTGCAAGGTCATGCTCAAAAGATTCCAGAAGTGTTCCCGTTGAGTTTCCCTGTGGATCCGCATCTACAAGGAGCACTTTCTTTTTTTGTGATGCCAGCTCTGCGGCAAGTGACAGACTTATTGTTGTTTTTCCAACGCCGCCTTTTTGAATGGCTACTGCGATTTTCTTCATTTTTCCCACCTCTCTTATATCTAAGCATATTTTTTAGAAAAAAGCAAATAAAAAATCTAACTTTTCTAATATTTATTAAAAAAAAGATTAGAAAGCTTAGATAAAATATAAACATAAATATTATAAAATAAGTTAGAAAGAATCTAAGAATTCTAATAAAATAGATTAGAAA
>DEEV01000008.1:0-14303 GCA_002350445.1 Treponema sp. UBA2869
ACGGTTCTTCGATTGTAGGCATGCGCCGTTGCTGTTGCAGGTAGTTTCTAGGAACTCCACGGTGGTTGAGCTTGTCGAAACCACCTTATGAAAAGATATCTCCTTTTGGGGATGTCTTTTTTTTTGCCATAAAATGAGGTATTATTAAAAAAAAATTGCTGTTTTTGAATTTTTAAAGTGAACAAATGAAAAAGATTTTTTTGATATTTGCGTTGTTGCTTGCGGTTTTTACGGTGTTAGCTCAAAATAATTTTTTTAAGTTATCTGAAGAAAAACTGAGTGAAGAAGCATTCAACACATTGGAAAACTATTTTGAGAACGCTAAAAATCTAATTTCGGACGAACAAGACAGAGAAAAACTTTCTGATGCTGTTGCAAAAATTCTGAGTCTATACAAAAACAAAAAGCAGATTGATTCACCAAGAGAACATTACGTTGAGTTTGAAGACGGTGAGGTCAGGCTTGCGCTTAGACATTCAGATGGCGGTGCTTTTAAAGGTGCGTTTGGTCATTCTGTAAAGGCAGTATTTTATTTTACGGATGAAAATTCTTATATTCATTTTTTCCTGTGCAATGATGACTGCAATCTTTTTATTGATATAGCACACGGCGGAAAACGTGAAAATGTTCAGGGCTTTGGTTCTTTAGATTCAGATTACCAGCCGGATTATGAGCCTGCTCGTTTTTACGAATTTAATACAAAAACAAAAACTGTTCGCACAGGCGATTTTTACTGGGAGTAGAGATAAATCTAAATAAAAAAAACGACCCTCAATGGGTCGTTTTATAATTGTACTACGATTTTAGGTTTCTAAACTTTAAACTCATCAATTTTCTGTGAAATGTCATTAACCGCGTTTGTCATTTCAACTGCCAGATTGTTCAGATTTTCTGTCGTTTTCTGAGTTGTTTCTGTTGTAGATACAATCATATTAAAGTTTGTTGACATATTTGAAGAAGATTCTTTCAGACTTGAAATTGCGCTTAAGATTTCCTGTGTACCATTTTCAATTTCGCGGCTTGAAGCTTGAACATTAGAAGAGGTTGAGTTCATTGCCGAGAGCGCTTCAAGAATCTGCTTTGAACCTTCAGTTTGTTCTTCCATTGCAACCTTAATATTTTCTACAAGTTCTGAAGTATTTTTTGTTTTTTCAGAAACTTTTTCAAAGGAAAGTTTACTTGCATTTGCGCTTTCTACGACCTTTGTAATGTTGTCTGCAATTGTCTGAAGGTTTTCGCCAATACTCTTTGACTGTGTGGCACTTGTATCTGCAAGTTTTCTGATTTCTTCCGCAACAACGGCAAAGCCTTTTCCAGCTTCTCCTGCGTGTGCAGATTCAATCATAGCGTTCATAGAAAGCAGGTTAGTCTGTTCAGAAATGTCAGAAATAATTTTGTTTGTATCCTGCAAAGATTTACTCTGTGAAAGTACAGCTTCAAGAAGTTCATTTACTATCTGATTCTTTTTAATACCATCCAATGTTGCTTCATTTAATACAGAGAATTCAACCGACATTTTTTCTACAGAGTTTGAAACGGACTTTATGTTTCCAATCATTTCTTCAATAGATGCACTTGCTTGCGTAATGGAAGCGGCCTGCGATTCAATCATAGCGTTAAGATTTTTAATGCTTTCAGAAATTTCAGTAACAGAATTACTTGTATTATTTACGCAGGTGTCCTCGTTCAAAAGAGTCTGTGTTGCTTCTTCTATTTCGCCTGCAATGTTAGAAATCTGCTCTTTTGTGCTGTCAAGTTCTGATTTTACTTTTTCAAAAGTGTTGCGAAGATTTAAGTTTGCAGTTCCAATATCCTTTACTGTTTCATGAACGGTGTTTACAAAAAGGTTTACAGAAGATTTTACATGCGAAATTTCATTGTTATGATTTATTTTAAGACGTTTGGTAAGATCTTTATCTCCTGTGTTAAGGTTATCAATGTTCTTTTTAATATCATCAAATTTTCCAATCATTATTTTGATGATGATAAGAATACATATTACAAGAATGAATGCTACAATAAGACCTCCAATAATAGAATTTTTTCTTAAATTATCAGTGATATGTCCTACTTCATCCTTTGTAACGGAAGCAACTATAGTCCATGTTTTGTTCGCAAGTTTACATTCTTTTTTAATTATTAAAAGCTCGTCTGTGTTTTCTGCATTAAGAATGTCTTCTCCCGCTCTAAGGTCTCCTGTATCATCATAAACCGAAATATTTCCCGTGTTGTAGAAGCTTTTTCCTAAATCATTAATAGGGTTTAGTTCAAGAAAGCCAACCATTCCACCTTTTACAAGATTTCCTGTTTTGTCGTCAATAAAGTTTGAACGTACAAAAAGAGGCATAGAGTAAATGCCTGTGTTTGTTTTTCTAGGAGATTCAAGCCATACTGCAGCATCTGAATTCTTATGCTGAATAAAGTATTCCTTAGTAAGAATTCCTCCTGTTGAAACTCCGCCTTTTGTGTTGTAGGTTTCAGGACCGCCGTCCTTTGCGCCTGTTGCATCGTCCCAGAAAACCATAACATAATCAAAACCATTCGGCTTTGTTTTTGATTTTATCATTTTCTTTATGTTTTCACGACTGTCAGATGCATTTACGACAGTTCTTTGAAATACGTTAAGAACTTCAACCTGATTTTCAAACCACACCTGAACATTGTCTGTTGACTGTTCAAGAATTGCCTCTATGGCATCATCGTAAATTTTTTCTACAGGTTTTCTTGTAAGGGAAGTGGTTATAATCAGATAAATACCGATAAGCACTATAATTTCAAGAAACGCTATGATTCCGTATTTTGAAAGAAGCGTTTCATTGTGTTTTCTTTTTTCCTTTTTGACTTTTATTTTCTTTTCTTTTGCTTCTTTTTTGCTCATCTTCTGTCTCCATAAAAAATAAAATACTTCTACTATAATTATATCATCGATTCTGAAAAATACAAAAAAAAGTAAAAAAAAATAATTAGTTTTTATGCAGATTATGATGTATAATTTTAGAATATTATAAAGTGCAGGGAGTAAAATGACAGCAACACTAAATTATGCAATTTCTTCTCTTATTGTTCTTTTTGTGCTTACTTGTTTTTATTCGCTTCGTCCAAAGTTGTATCTAAAAGTAAACAAGGCTTTTATTCTATTGTTTGTAACTGAATTTCTTAGTATTCTTGTTGGTCTTGCTTCTGCTTATGTTAACAAATATTGCAGTTATTATTCTCCGGCTGTTATCTGCAATTACAATATTCTTTATTATGCGTTTTTTATATTAAGGACATTTGCGCTTCTTTATTTTTATTCCGTACTTTTTGAAATGTCTTTTTCAAGCTGGCATAAACTGCTTACAATTGGAATGATTTTGTTTGTTGTTACGGAATTTCTGATTCTTACAACGGCATTTACCCGCCTGATTTTTTATGTTGCTCCAGACGGTCATATTGTACATGGCGATTTATACAACATAATTTTTATTACTTCGGAATCTTTGCTTATAATCTGCTTCTGTTACATAGCAAGTTATAGAAAGAAATTTACTAATTATGAACTTTTAAGTGCCTATGTTCCGGTTTTTATAGTTCTATTTGGAATGGCATACACCTTTATGATTAAGAATTTTCAGTATATGAATTTCATTTTCATTATTTCAATAATCATTCTGCTTCTTGCTTTTGAAAATCCTGATTTTCATATTGATGCAAGAACAAAACTTTTTAACCGTGTTTCTTTTGTAAAATACATAACCGAAATTATTAATAAAAAATCTGATTTTCAGATTTTAGGCTTTGTAATTAAAAATTATTCTGAAAAACGCAGCATTTTTTGTGGTAATCAGGTTGATTCTACGCTTTCTGAAATAGGAAAATTTCTTTCTATTGAGCTGCCTTCTTTTAAGTGTTTTTATTCAAGAAACGGACATTTTCTTATTGTTTCCAGAAAAAAGGAAATTCTTGGCGAACTAAAAAATATAATCGAAAGCCGTTTTAAATTTCCCTGGATTACAGATTCTGCAAATGCATATTTTGATATAGCTTTTATAGGTTTAACATCTGCTCCGTATATAAAATCTGCAGAAAGCGTTATTTCCTGCATTAAACTTGCTTTTGAAGATGCCGAGCTTTGCACAGAAGGTTCATTGCTTACAATTGACCGCAAAAATTTTGAAGTTCTGGAACGCCGTGGAAAAGTTACAAAACATCTGAATGCGGCATTAAAGTCCGACGGAATTCAGCTTTATCTTCAGCCGATTATTGATGCAAAATCACGAAGAATAGTTTCTGCCGAAGCACTTGCGCGCCTTGAAGATGATGAACTTGGGCTTATTTATCCTGCCGAATTTATAAACATTGCAGAAAAAACTGGCGTAATAGAAGATCTTGGTGAACAGATGCTTGCAAAAACATTTGATTTTATTAAAAAAAATGAAATAGGAAAGTATGGCATAAAATGGATTAATGTAAACCTTTCTCCGGTCCAATGCCAGAATTTTGAGCTTCCGTCTAAGATCTCAGAAATTGCATCGCGTTTTTCTGTGCCCGCTCAAAGTATTCACCTTGAAATTACAGAAGAGTCTATGATTGACACAAATGTATTGAACCGTCAGATGCAGCTTTTAATTTCTCATGGGTATGATTTTTCTCTTGATGATTATGGAAGCGGTTTTTCGAATATAATGAGGGTAAAACACCTTCCTTTCAATAATATTAAAATTGATATGCAGATTGTCTGGGAACATTTTAAATCGCCGGACACTTTTCTTCAAAGTGCAATAACTCTTTTTACGGAACGCGGGCTTACTGTTACTGCAGAAGGTGTAGAGACAAAAGAAATGGCAGATGCCCTTGAAGCTATGGGGTGCACATATTTACAGGGCTATTATTTTTCAAAACCTGTTCCGGCTCAAAAATTTCTGGAGCTTATTTCAAAATGAAAAATATGCCTAAAATTTCTTCGCTTATAGATAAGGCTGTTTTTGATTATGAGCTGATTAAAAATGGAGACAAAATTCTTATTGGTGCAAGCGGCGGAAAAGATTCTACTGCTTTGATTGAATATTTTGGAATGCGCCTTAAGCGTCCTGACTGCGGTTTTAAGGTTAAGGCATTAAATATTCAAAGTGATTTTGCTCCGCCTTTCCCTGCTGAAATTAGAAAATATATAGAAAATTCCGGCGTTCTTTTTGAAAGTATCAATGTTGATGTTCTAAAACGTGTAAAGGAAAATCAAAAAATGAGCTGCTGGTGGTGTTCTACACAAAGACGTACGGAACTCTTAAATTATGCACTTGCAAACGGCTTTAATAAAATTGCGCTTGGACATCATCTTGATGATATTCTTGAAACCTTTTTAATGAATATGACTGAAAAAGGAAACATTTCTACAATGGTTCCAAAAATGAAGTACAATAAATGGCCTGTAGAAATAATAAGACCTCTGTGCTATATAAGCGAAAGCCGGCTGGTTGAGCATGCAAAAAAATGTGGCTATTACGGATTTACCTGCACCTGCAATTTTCAGGATAATTCTACCAGAAAAAGTGCCCGAGAAAAACTTGAATTTCTGACCAGCGGCGATGAAAAAATAAAGCAGCGGATGTTTAATGCGTTAAAAAATGTTCAGTTGGAATATCTTCCATAAAAAAAATGCACCTACTGAAATCTGGCTTTACAACCGGCTTCAGTGGTGCATTTTACCTGCATCAATTTTTATTGCTTATTTCTGCATAAAATTAATGCTGGCGAATGTTCTTTTCAATAAAATCCTTTTTAAGTTTCATAAGATTTTCTGAAAGAGAAACCTTATAAATATGTGGATTTAAAATGCGTTTGTAAGATTCGTCCAAAGATTCAAGCTGGCGCTGCATTGTTTCGCGGCTTAATCTAAGCTGTTTTGCATCTTCCAGACGAGGTTCTGTGCGTTTTCCACCTTTCATACGAAGTTTTAACAACGGTTCAATTTTTGCCGGAGTAAAAGAGAACTGTCTGTAGTCTACCATCGGGTGATAGAATGTTGTTTCTTTTTTTGCTTCGAGTTTTTCATCTGAAAGGGCAAGAATATCGGCGCATGCCATTCCGTTTTCGTCGTAAAGCCGGTAAACGTTTTTAATTCCCGGATTTGTAGTTTTTGCCGGATTGTCAGAAAATTTCATTGCAGGAATCATTTCGTTTGTTTTTGAATCATGACGGGCTGCAAGTTTGTAAACACCTGTAAAAGAAGATTCATTTCCGCCTGTTACCATGTGTGTGCCAACGCCCCAGCTGTTTATTGGTGCTTCTCGTGCTACAAGTGTAGAAATAATTTCTTCTGTAAGTTCGTTTGATACGCTGATTTTTGCCTGTGGGAAACCTGCGCGGTCAAGTTCCTTTCGGACTTCGCGTGTAAGGTAATCGATGTCGCCAGAATCAAGACGTACGCCAAAATTGTAACCTTTTTCTACCAGTTCGCTACCTGCAATAATTGCGTTTTTTATACCAGATTTTAATGTATCGTATGTATCAATCAAAAATACAGAATTTTCAGGGTAAATTTTTGCATATTCGCGGAATGCTTCAAGTTCTGAAGCGTGGCTCATTATCCATGAGTGAGCCATTGTTCCCATTACAGGAATTCCAAAGTCTTTTCCAGCCAGTGTGTTAGAGGTTCCTGCCGCACCGCCAATGTAAGATGCTCTTGTTGCACTCATTGCTCCGTCTGGTCCCTGAGCTCGGCGCAAACCAAATTCCATGATTGGAGCTTTTTTTGATGCAAGCCAGATGCGTGCTGTTTTTGTTGCAATTAAACTCTGAAAGTTTACATGATTAAGTACAAGACCTTCAAGAATCTGTGCTTCAATTAAATTTGCATGAATGCGTACAAGCGGTTCCTGAGGGAAAATAACAGAACCTTCGTCAATTGTGTAAAGATCACCGGAAAAATGAAAATCCTTAAGATAATCAAGAAAGCCCGGTTCAAAGATTTTCTGCTCTGCAAGATATTTAATATCGTCATCACTGAATCTGAACGAAGAAAGAATATCCATAAGAGTTTCATTTCCTGCCAGTACAGAAAAACCTCCATTGAACGGATGTTTTCTGAAGAACATATCAAAAACAACTTCCTGATTCATGTTGCCTTTCCAATAGCCCTGTGCCATTGTAAGTTCATAAAAATCCGTAAAAAGTGCGCTTGTTATCATTTTAACCTCTTTTTTGCCTAATTTTGGTAAGGCCGTTTACAATATTTATAGGTATATCTTGCAACAACATATCGGCCGAAAAAACGACTGAAAAATGCTGTAAATTTCCATTGTAATTTATATATTGCAGTTTTCTTTCCTTTGAATGCTCTTTTTAAGCAATGCGAAACAACTTTTGAACTTTCAATTCCGCCTTTTACAACTTTTCTTGCTCCGTTGGATGCAACATTTGCAAATTCCGTACTCACAGAGCCCGGGCATAAAGCGCATACTTTAATTCCTTTATCTTTAAGTTCGGCCGCAAGTGCAATAGAAAAGCTTAATACATAGGATTTTGTTGCCGCGTAAACTGCAAAATTTCCAAGCGGCATAAAGGCAGCCATGCTTGATGTGTTTATAATTACAGAACCTTTTTCCATGTAAGGGATTACCAGCGAACAAAGGCCTGTAAGGGCAGTGCAGTTTAATTCAACCATTTTTGTTTCGCGTTCCAGCGGAGTCTGTTCAAATGGTCCATAAGTTCCAAAGCCTGCATTATTTACAAAAAGTGAAATTGTAAAATCGCGCTGAGTTTTTAGAAATGCTTCAAAGTCCTTTACGCCATTTTCACCAGTTAAATCAATTTGAACGGGTTTTATTGAGGAATTGTTTTCTGCAATTTCTTCAAGAAGTTCTTTACGGCGGGCAATAATCCATATTTCATCAAAATCATATTTTTGGGAAATTTGTAATGTGAATTCTTTACCCATGCCGGCGCTGGCACCGGTTACAACGGCAACCTTTTTCATCAGCTTGATTATATCAATTTAATAAGTTTTCGGGAATACAATTTGATTTTTACCCTTACTTTTACCAATATAAAGAAGTTCATCGGCGTCTGAAAGCACCTTGTCAAATTCAACCCCAGGTTTAGAAAAAGAAACTCCGCCTGTAATTGTTACTTTTACTTCCGTGTCGTTTAATTTATACAAATCTTTACTTACTATTGAGTTTAATTCCGTAATCGAAAGAATTGTTGCTTCTGAATGATAAGGATAAACTATAAGGAATTCTTCGCCGCCCCATCGCGAAAATGCTGTGTCATCAGTTAAAGACGCAGAAATACGCTTTGTAAGTTCTGTAAGTACAAAGTCTCCAAATTCGTGACCATAGTTATCGTTTAGTTTCTTAAAATCATCAATATCAAACATTACAAGCGTGTACAGCGGCATTTCTTTAAGGAGTTTTTGCATGGAACGTCTGTTCAGAATTTTGGTAAGAGGATCGTAATTAGAGAAGAATTTTAATTCATCAATATATTTTTTATTATCGTTGCTGGTTCTTATAAGCCGGTCGCGGATTGTAACGGAAAGAAGAATCAAAGCTCCTATTGTGTACGGAATAGCAATAAGACGCATTATTTTTATATAAATCGGATTTGAATCTACGTATCTTGTTGTTTGTGGCAGCAGATTCATTACAAGCAGCGCCGTAATTGGAAGTAAAGAGAGAAACAGATAGCGCTTAAAACTGTTTTCTATATTTGTTGAATATAAAAAGATTGCCGCAGACATTCCTAAAAGGTAATATCCTGAACCACTTGCCGCAGAAAGCATAAGGTGAATTAATATTGCGAAAACAGAAATTTCTATTGTAAGAACTGTAAGAACGATAAATTCGTTTGAACTTTCTGTATGTTTTCTTGTAAATTTGTAAAGAAGAATATAGGTCGATGTTGAAAGAATGTTGTAAAAAATCATACAGGTGTTTTTAAGAAAGAAAATAAAATAAAAAATAAAGAATATGTGTGATATGGCAAGCGCAAGAGTGATGATTGAATTTTTTCTTTCAACAAAAGATTCCCTGATTTTTAGAAACATTCAAAATAACCCCACTTATATTATAAGTTAGAATTGTCATATTGCAAACAATTTTGTTTACTTTTATAAAATGCATAATGTGTTTGTATGGCAAGCGTCAGTTGTGTTATAATGCCGGATATGATTTCAAAAAAGTTTATTTATAAGTTTTTGATTTTGATTTGCGTTTCTTTATTCTGTTCCTGTACTTCAAAAGCGGAAAAAAATCAGAATAAAAAAGAACGTTTAATGCGAAAATCAGCTTTGGAAATTCATTCTTATGCCCAAAACGTAAAAAATCAGAAAGAAGAGCGTTTTGACAGGTTTGTAAAGATTTTGCCTCTAAAATGGAAAATTTCGCAGCTTTTTATGGAAAACCTTGAAGGAAATCAAACTTTTAGAACTTATGAAAATTATTCAGTAATGACCGGAAATAAAGAAGATGAAAATGAGCCGTTGCTTGCCGGCGGATATCTGTTTTTTTCTTATAACCTTGCAGATTCCCTTGAAGAAACAAAGTTTTATATTTCAACATTGAGATGGCTTTCTTTTAAGTGTAACGGACTTCAGCCGCTTCTTGCTATTGATCAGGAAGGAGGATATGTAAATCGTCTTAAAAAACTTACTGGCGGACTTCCTGCTCAGCAGATGGTTTCAGAAACACTTTCAGTTTCTGAGGCTTATGAACTTTATGCAGATCAGGCTGTAAAAATGCGTGAAATTGGTTTTGATATGAATCTTGCTCCCGTTATTGAAGTTTGCACAACTGATAATCAGGATTTTTTGAATGGAAGAAGTTTTGGAGATATTGAAAAGGTAAAATCATACGGGCTTGCCTGCGTAAATGCTTATGAAAATAACGGAATTGGTGCGGTTATAAAGCATTTCCCCGGAAATACAAATACGGATCCCCATACCGGGTTACCGGAAATTTCCCTTAATAAAGATGAATTTTATGCACTTTTAGAACCTTTTAAATATGTAACTTTCCATGAGCCGGCTGGAATTATTATGAGCCATGCACGAGTTCTTAGCGAACCTCAGGACAGTGGAATTCCTGCATGTCTTTCTTATTTTTGGGTTACAAAAATACTTCGCAGAGAATATGGCTACAATGGTATTATTTTTTCTGATGATATTTTTATGGCAGCTCTTGCAGAAAACGGATATCCTCCGGAAACAGCTTGTATTATGGCAATAGAAGCAGGAGTTGACTGTATAATGCTTAGCGAAAAGCGTTTTGGAAAAACGGCGGCGGTTTTATATAAAAAGGCTCTTAGTGATTCTGAGTTTGAAGAAAAAATTAATGAAGCGGCAAAACGTGTTTTATTGTATAAACTTAAGTGCGGTTTAATTACAGAGAATTTAGTTGATCATTGTCTTGAAGTATACGGCAGGTAGAAAATTGTCAAAGAAAAATCAAGGTGAAGTAAAAAAACTCTGCGGAAAAGATGGTTTCGAGTCTTATTATTCTCAGATTTTTGGAGAACGCTGGGAAAGTCTTAAGGAAAGTTTTGCCGGTGAAAATAAGAGTGTAGAATATAAAATACCCGGTGCACAAAAATCGTATTTTCTTGACAGTGCGTCTATTGTGGCTGCACTTGCGCTTCCGCTCGATGGTGCAGAAAAAATTCTTGATTTATGCGCCGCTCCCGGTGGAAAAACTTTAGTTCTTGCATCCCGTATGCCAAAAGCTGCAGAATTATTTTCCAACGAACGCTCTCCTGAAAGAAAGCACAGGCTTGCAACTGTGGTTTCCGAATGTCTTACTGAATCTATTTCTAAACGAATAACCGTTTCCTGTTCTGATGGAGCAACCTGGTGCCGGCGTCAGAGTGAATGCTTTGACCGTATTCTGCTTGATGCACCGTGTTCTTCTGAACGTCACGTTTATCTTGATTCAAAATATCTTGATGTGTGGTCTGTCTCAAAAATAAAAACTGTTTCTATGGCTCAATGGGCACTTTTATCATGTGCTTTCAGGCTTCTTTCCCCGGGGGGAATCCTTGTTTATTCAACCTGTGCAATGAATCAGGAAGAAAATGACTTAATGATTGAAAAATTATGGAAAAAATTCAATAAAACAGAACCTGCGTTTGAAATTCTTAAACCTGAACTTTATCTGGAAGAAGTTTCTCCTTTTGTAAATTTTAGTATTCCCTTTATGGAAAAAACAAAATTCGGGCAGCAGATTTTGCCGGATAAAGCAGATGGAGCAGGTCCAATTTATTTTTCTGTAATTAAAAAGTTTTGAATATAGTATTGATTTTTTTAAGTTCTTATTGGATAATTGGTAATTAAAATAGTGGTATAAACTTATGGCATCAATTGAAAAATCAGAAGATAAATTACAGCATATTATTGAAATAGAAAAAATTCTTGGACAGATACAGGATGTTGACGTTCTTCTTGAACGGATTCTTACAGAAACCCGCAGTATTGTTAATGCCGATGCTGGTTCTATTTATGTTGCAGAAGATTCAAAGCTTAAGATTAAGTATGGCCAGAATGACAGCCTTCTTAACGAGCTGGCTCCTGGTGAAAAACTTCCTTATACCTGTTTTTCTTTTCCTATTAATGAAAAATCTATTGCCGGTTATGTTGCTCATACTTCGCGTCCTCTTAATATAGAAGATGTTTATAAAATTCCTGCAGACAAACCGTATAAGTTTAATAAGAATACTGATGTTACAACCAACTACAGAACAAAGTCTATGTATACTTTGCCGCTTAAAATGGCAAGTGGCAAACTTCTTGGTGTTCTTCAGGTTATTAACAGAAAAGCTGCTGATGGTCAGGTTATTTCTTTTGATGAAGAGGCAGAACTTTTTATAACACACTTTGCTTCTGCTGCAGTTCAGGCATTGCAGCATGCTTATCTTACTTCAAATATGGTAAAGCGCATGCTTAAGATGGCAGAATTCAGAGATCCAAAAGAAACATATCTGCATGTTGAACGAGTTTCTTCTTATGCAATTGAGATTTATGACCGCTGGGCATTTAATCATAATATTCCTCGCGAAGAATTTTATAAATATCGAGATACATTAAAAATTGCGGCAAAATTCCATGATGTAGGAAAAGTTGGTATTTCTGACGTAATCTTAAAGAAAGCTTTTCCTCGTTTTACAGAGGAAGAACGTAATATTATGAAAGGTCATACATGTATTGGTGCTCAGCTTTTTGATCCTCCGGAAAATGATCTTGATGTTATGGCTCAGGAAATTGCTTTGCATCACCATGATCGCTGGGACGGTGGAAAAGCCGGCTATCCTGGAAAGATTTCATTGAGTCAGTTTTCTATCCGGGATGGAGTTGTGCCAAATACAGAACCTTTAAGTGGTACAGAAATTCCTCTTTCTGCACGAATAGTTGCTGTTGCTGATGTTTTTGATGCTCTTAGTCATAAGCGCTGCTATAAGGAAGCGTGGTCAATTGATGATGCATTTACCGAAATTCAGGAAAACTCTGGAAGTCAGTTTGATCCTGAAATTGTATATGCATTTATGCAGATTAAGGATCGAATCTGTTCTATTCAGCTTGCTATTCCTGATTCTGAAGAAGTGTAAAAATTTTACCAAAGCATTTTAAGAATGCATCAAATTTCTTTTGGTCATAACCTTCGTTAAAATGCTTTGCAGCGCCGCTCATTTCTATTTGAATATCAAATTGTCTGTCTTCAAGTAATTCTTTAATATTTTCTTTTGTAAATTCTTTACCTCGGTCGTTTATGCAAAGAACTTCTTTTGAAAGAATTCTATCTGCAAAGACAATGTCTTTTGTAATTACAAGGTCGCCTTTTTTGCAGTTTTGGAAAATATAATCATCTGCGGCATCTTTTTTCTGGGGACAAACGACCATATTATATGAAAATGGAACCGTGCAGTTGATTTTTTTATTTGCAACAAGCGTTACCTGAATGTTGTTTTTTGCACCTGTTTTTACAACATGATTTCTGACTAAAAGAGGGCAGGAGTCGGCGTCTATCCAAATCAATTACAATACCTTGCTGATTTTTTCAATCATATTAAGAGTGCGGCGTTCTACTTCTTCACTGTCGGCTGATTCCTGTCGTGGAGCCGGAACATAAGTGCCGTTTTCCATTTTGATTTTTTCTTCTTTTTCTTTGTAGAGTTCATCTACAATCATTATACCAGAAAGAATTGCAACTTGAAGCGGAGTTTTTATTGAAGGAATGTTTTTTACATCATCAGTTATACGCTTGTAGTATCCGAGGAGTTTTTCAAGATATTCGGGTTCTTCTGTTGCCTGGATTGTAAAATCTGCTCCAAGCATATTTATTCTTAGTTTTCCCATTAGAATATATCGAATCCTAATCCATCTTGCTGAGAATCGTCGTACTCAACTGGAGAATCATCTTCTGATTCTGTTTGTGTCTGTTCATTAACTGAAAAATCAGATGCCTGTTCATAAGATTTTTGTGTAAATGCATTATTGGAAAAACTTATTTCAGGTGTTTTTTCTTCTGCAGAAAATGATTGTTCAGACTGAATGGAATCTGTTACAGTTGAAAATGATGGTTCTTCTGTATCTGGAATACTTGATGTGATTTCTGTTTCTGAAACCGGTTGATTTTCTGGCTGTGTTGTTTCAGGAGCCTTTTCAACCGCTGGTACGTCTTCCATTGCCTGGAAGGCTGGTGCAGAGGCCTGCTTAAAAGCATCCTGACCGGCAACTTTTAACACTGAATTTTCAATGGAAGAAAGCCGGTCAAGTGCTTTTTTGATTCCACTTTCAATCTGATTCTGATCTGACTCAAAAGAAGTAAGTTGCTCCGACTTAACCGATAACGCATTTGTGAGCTCAGTACATTTACTGCGCAGAGCATCGTTTTCGGCTTGCAGCTGTTGAATCTTTGCAACAGCACTTTCTATCTTTTGTTCAAGCAGAATAACCTGTTCAAGTGAAATCATGGCAAACCCTATTTAAGAGCTTTTTTAGCAGCTTCTACAACTGCTTTGAATGCTGCTGGATCTTCAATAGCCATATTAGAAAGAGCCTTGCGGTTCAATTTAATACCTGCTTTTGTAACTCCATTGATGAACTGAGAGTATGTAATTCCTTCATCACGAACAGCAGCGTTAATACGTGCAATCCAGAGAGTGCGGAATTCATGCTTCTTGTCACGGCGGTCAACATATGCGTGACCAAGTGCCTTTGTTACAGCATCTTTTGCTGGTTTATAGTTTGATTTTCTGTCGCCGCGGAAACCTTTTGCAAGTTTCAAAATTTTAATACGGCGGTTCTTTCTTTTTGTTCCGTCTATTGCTCTTGACAT
>DEEV01000008.1:14377-22584 GCA_002350445.1 Treponema sp. UBA2869
GGAGAACGTTTTGTCAAAATATGACGAAGGTTCTGCTTCTTGTGCTTAACTTTGCCAGTACCTGTAAGAGAGTATCTCTTTGATGCTGACTTCTTTGTTTTCATTTTAGGCATTTTCTAACCCCTTATTTTGCGGCTTTTGCTGAAATTGTCATTGACATATTTCTTCCGTCCATTGCGGCCGGCTTGTCAATGTTGTACGCCGAGGTAAGTCGCTTTAGCACCTCATTCAGAACTTCAAAACCAAGGTCGGTATGAGCAAGCTCTCGTCCGCGGAAACGGATTGTAACTTTTACCTTATCGCCTTCATCAAGAAATTCCTGTATATGTTTGGCTTTTGTATCAAGATCTCCAGAACCAATTTTTGGCTGCATACGGATTTCTTTTAACTTTAATACCTTCTGATTCTTCTTGGCGTCACGGAGCTTTTTTTCCTGTTCGAATCGGTATTTGCCATAATCAAGTATTTTACAAACCGGTGGGTTAGCATTAGGTGAAACTTCAACAAGGTCAAGGTCTTTGTCCTTAGCCATATTAAGGGCCTGATTTGTCGGAACGATTCCGAGCTGATTACCCTCATCATCTATAAGACGAACTTCCCGAACACGAATCATTTCATTGATACGCATTCCCTTATTGTTGTTGTTAGTTGTGTATGCCAACGATCCTCCTAGTTAATAAAACACATGCCGTGTTTTTGTTAACACATTTTTAACATATAGCGTGTATCTACACATTATATCGAAAATATAGAGAATCTGTCTAGAGGCGAAAACTTAAAAATCAGAACAAATGTGTTTATTTTAATATGATATTTCCGTCTTTGTACTGTGCAAATTTTGTATAGCCCTGTTTTTCCAGCATATCAAACTGAGGTCCGGGCTTTTTTGCTTTTTTTATTACAGAAACAGTATAATTTTTTCTTAAATCTGCTGCATTTTTCATGACTTTAGAAAAATCAACGGAATCATCATAAAGCAGCGCACATTTTTCTTTTGTTCCGGGAATATGGTAGTTTTGTTCAAGAAGAATATTGCAAATTCGCTCAAAACCAATGCTGAATCCTACTGCAGGTACATCCTGTCCTATAAATTTTCCAATAAGATTGTCATATCGTCCGCCGCCACCAATTGCACCGCTAAAAAGTGGACTGCCAATTTCAAAAACAGCACCGGTGTAGTATCCCTGTCCACGAACAAGGCTAGGGCAGTATTTTACATTGTATAAGCCATTCGAAACTTCTTCTGCTGTTTTAATTATGTACTTAAGACTGTCTGCAACAGAAGGGTCTGCACATTTTGACGCAACAGAATCAAGTGTAATTTCGTTTCCTGATGAAAGAAAACTGATAAGTGTTTTTATTGCGTTTTCAGGCATCTGCTTTTCTTTAAGTTCAGCTTCAATTCCTTCTGTACCAATTTTGTCAAGTTTATCAAATGTTATGCAGACTGAATCAAGAGAATCTTTTGCAAAACCCATGTTTTCCAGCATGGCACGCAGAATTCTTCTGTCATTTATGTTAATGTAAAAATCCTTAAAACCAATAGAAAGCATAGCTCTTGCAGTAACATCAATAAGTTCAACCTCTGCATTTGGTGAACTGTCTCCAAGAATATCAATGTCGCACTGCATAAATTCACGCATGCGGCCTTTTTGAGGGCGTTCAGCTCTGTAAACTCTGTCAGTTTGAATTACTTTAAACGGGTATTGAAGAGAAGTTCTGTTTGCCGCAAAAAATCGTGTAAGGGGAAGGGTAAGATCGTAACGCAAGCCCATATCTGAAAGATCTTTTGCTGTTGGATTTTCTAAAGCCAGGGCTGAATCAAGTTTTTCACCGCGTTTCAGTACTTTAAAAATCAGATTAAGATTATCTCCACCGTCAGATTTATCCAGATTTTCTGCATCTTCCAGTATTGGTGTAGAAATGCGTTCAAAGCCGCTTTGTCTGTAAGTTTCCAGAATTTTTCCCTGTACATAGTCGCGCAGCTTCTGCTCTGATGGAAGTATGTCTTTCATTCCCTTTAATACGTTTGTTTTCATTTATATTTTTTCCTTTACTTCTGTTTTAATAAAAAATGTTCAAAATAATTTTGAACTGCACCTATATTAGTAAAAATATGATTTTTATACAAGAAAATCTTCCAGACGGACACCTGAACCAGATTTTACATTTCGGGCAAGAGTTTTGCCAATAATAATTTTTTCGAATTCAGGAGAAATTCCTGGCGTAAGAATTTTTTCTGTCCTTAAAACTGCAATATCTTCTGCTTTTATTTTAGCACCTGCTTCTAAATTTTTTGTATAATGCAGACTTCTGTTTGTTCTTCCGTAATTTTCTTTTTCGGCAGGTGCAAGCTTCTTTATTCCGTCACCGAGAACCGCCATAATTTTTTCTTTTCCAAATTGTTCAGAAAGCTGATCAATAGTTCGTTCATATCCTGTTTGGGATCCGTAGTGCCGCATTGTTGCCTCTGTCTGATGAACGACGTGAACCATTAGTGCAAATTGTTCCGGTTCCAGAGCTACAGGATCATCAAGACCGGATGTTTCTTTGCTTAAAGTGATATGTTTTTCTATTATAGTTCCTCCGCAAATTATGCTAAGGCATGGAACTAAAATAGGGCTTAAAGAATGATCGCTTACACCAGTTTCAATTCCAAAAATATTATGTAAATTTTTTATCAGGCTTAAATTATATTCTTCTTCCGGGGCCGGATAACTTGTAATGCAATGCAAAAGCTGAATTCCGTCTGTTCCAAGAATTTCCAGGGCATTTTCTATATCACTAAGTTTTGAAACTCCACTGGAAATAATTACCGGAACTTGTTTTTGACCGTTTTCTGCCTGATTTTTGCGGAATTCTGCAAGGGCTTGTAAAAGCGGAAAGTGATTTAATTCCGGACTTGCGATTTTTACAAAATCAGGCTTCAGCTTAAGAAGCTGTTCAAGACTCTTTAATCCAAAGGGAGAACAACAGAATTTGCAGTTTTTTTTATGTGCGTATTCAATACATTCTTTATAAAATTCTGGCGTACATTCAAGCTGTCTGAATCTTTCGTAAAGAGGAATGTTTCCTGTAGGAAGTTTTACAAAACCTGTGTCCGGATGAAGAATTTCGTCTGCGTAAACCCACTGAAATTTTATGCAGTCGGCTCCTGAATCTGCAGCCGCATCTATAAGTTCCTTTGCTTTTTGTATTGAACCTTCGTGGCTTGTTCCGATTTCTGCTATTATAAGACTCATTTAGTTATTATTTTCCATCAGTTTTTTTACGGCATTTACAGCCTTGTAACGGTTATTGTATATTGTAATGCTTTCTGCCGGAAGCCAGCCTTTATCAAAAAGATACCAGATATCTTTTCCATTGTTCAAAAAATTTCCCTTTACCTGAAGAATTTCGCCCTTTCTGGAATTTTCGCGGCTTTCGGCTGACCATTCAGGTTTTGTTCTGAATACTGCGTAAGATACGTTTACAACAGCCCATGAAACGTCTGGGGCAAGGGCAAGTGGTTCAGAATTATCAAGAGTGATAGGCATATCGTTTGATTTATTACATGAACTGAGAATTAAAAATAAAATACCTGCTGCTGCAATAAAAAAATGTTTTCTTTTCATATTTATAAAACTACTTTGATATATTTTTTAATACTTCCGGGAAAATGCTTAAATCTGAATCTACAAATTCGAGTGTAGGTATTACATCTGGCAAAACCCATTTATATTCAGTGTGTTCTGTAAGAACAAAAGGTTTCTCTATTCCATCGTGTTCAAATGTTACCCGAAAAGCATCCAGCGTACATTTTTTACCTTTATGTTCAAATGTTCCGCTTGTTATTTTTTCGCCAACTTCAACATTTACACCAAATTCTTCCTGCATTTCTCTTTTTATAGCAGTTGCAAAATCTTCTCCATCTTCAATTTTTCCACCTGGAAATTCCCAATGGTTTCCCATATCTCCGCTGTTTACACGTTTTGCAATAAAAATTTTCCCATTCCGGTAATCTATGCATGCTATTGAACGGCTCATCTTTTTACTCCGCAGCTAAGTTCTTTTTCCTGTTCGTTGATTTTTACAATCACGTCAACTCTTATTATATCATAATCTGAAAATTTTGTGCGCAAATATTGCTCTCCATCTTCGTAAATCAAAGATAATTCCTTTTTGTCATATATCTGATTATTATTTTCTATAGAAAAGAAATAAGCTTCAATTTTGCATGGAGTTTTTTTCTTTGATTTTTTACTTCGTTTAATTTGAAGACTTGTATATACTTCCTGTTCATAGGAAAATGCCGTTAGTTCCAGATTTATGCCGTCTATACTTGCAAACGACCTTGTGTTGTTCATTGCTGTGTATACCCAGGCAGCGCCAATAAAAAGTATAAGTGCCAAAAGTATAAATCGGTTTTGTTTTGTAAAAAAAATTTTAAATCCTCTTACCGGATTCATTTCGCCTGCGTAATATTTTTTTACAATTTCGGGTGCATGTGCAATTCGTTCTTCCCTGTTATAAAAAAAGTGCAACGGTTTTTCACTTTGTTCTTCGGGTTCTGATTCTACGGTATCTTCAAATAATTTTTTTTCCATAAAAATCTACTTCTTTAAAATTGCATCAATAAGACTGTCTGTTCTGTACCAGACTACGCGTGCCTTTTCTTTTTCTATATAAAGCGCTGTTAGAATTCCGTCTGGAGAAAGCTTCATATCATCAAAGAGAATGTTATTATGATTTACAACAAACTGTCGTCTTAATATTCTCTGATTTTCGCTTTGAAGCATTTCAATATTAAAGCCCGAATCTGTTTTTATGATAAAAAATTTCCAGCCTGACTTTGTAACTCCAAGAAAATCATAAGGAATTTTATAGGTAAGCTTACTGTAATCTGCAATTATTGATTCTTCGTAAGGCGGCACAGAAACCGGTTCTTCATACACGCTTGTTAAAATGTTAAGCGGGTAGAGAAGTGTCTGATTGTAGTTTATGCCCGACTGAACCTTTGATTCTTCATCAAGATATGTTGAGTAATAATCAACTTTTACATAAAGTTTATAGGTAACCGGATCTGGAATAACGTTTTCTACAGAAAGAAAAAAGTCGTTATTATCTTCGGTACCTTTAAGAGCCGGAATATTCTTTTTATCTACATAAACCATGTATTTAAGGAAGTTGTCGGTGCCAAACCAGTATGCAATGGCTCCATCTGTTGTTTTAGAAATTACAACAAGTTCATCTTTTTCGGTAGTGTAGATGTTTTTAATGTAAGGGAAAGGTGTCCCGCCTGGTCCCTGCTGTCCTATGTAGTCTGCAGAAGAACCGTCTCTGGTAAGCCGTAGAATTGTCTGGCTGTACAGCATATTCTTAGTGTCACTTTGTTCCTGTCTGTCTCGTGGAACCGAGCATACGGTATATATGTTTTTGTTTGAATCAACGGCGATCATTCCGGGGTAGTCAAACGGATAGGAAACTTCGTGATGAATACTTTGCGCTGCTTTGTTTGATTTTTTTAGAAGCTTTGCTGTCTGTGAATCTTCGTTGTAAAACAGCGTAAGAAGATCTCCATAGGAGTTCAGCTCCATAAGTTTTTTTGATTCTCCGTTTATAATATAGAAGAATCCGTCGCGCATAAATATTCCGTAGCGGATATTTCCAACGTCGCTTAATTCAGATACACTCAGTTGTTCTTCAAAATTTCCGTACGGAATTGTAAATAATTCTGTTTCGCTTATTGACTGCACTGTAGAATTTCTTGAGCAGCCGCAAAAAAGAGTAATTATAAATGCAAAAATCAGAATATTCAGTTTTTTCATAAATTTTATAAAGTTGTGTTATATATCTTAAGACCACGAGTTTGCTTGCAAACTCGCCGGCAGATAATATCTGCCTCAACACTGTGCGCTTCGCTATCAGGTTGTGGTCTAACGACCACAACACTGCTTATATTTTTTCCCGCTTCCACAAGGACAAGGATCGTTTCTTCCAACCTTTGGTGTTGTTCTGCGGACTGTTACACCTGCTCCCTGCGAGCTTCTTTGCATCGCTCCGTTTGCAGCCTGTCTGCGTGCCTGATCCGAATTAAATGCACTTTGCGCGCTCTGAGCAGGTGCGCCATTTGGCTGATTTCCGAATGATGACGTAGAATCTGTGTGCTGGGCACTTATGTTTTGTTTTTGAGCTTCAATCATACGGCGGCGCTGTTCTGCGGCTTCTGGAGAAAGCTGAACGCGTACTTTGAAAACACGTGACATAACGGTATTTCTGATTGAATCAAGCATATCATAGAAAATATTAAATCCGTCAATCTTGTATTCTGTAAGAGGGTTCTTTGAACCATACGAACGAAGTCCAACCGCTTCTCGTAAAGCTTCCAGAGTTTCCAGCTGATCAAGCCACTTTTTATCAATAATCTGGACATACTGGTAACGGATAAACATATTAAAGTTTTCCTTACTTGCCAGAGTTTCTTTTTCAGTAATATCATTCTGAAGTTCTGCAAGAACAGCTTCCTTGTTAAGGCGTTCAAGCGGCATCTGGAAACCAAATGTGTTTCGTATTTTTTCGCTTAAATCAGCCAATGCAGTGTTAGAACCTCGCGAATGTTTTGCTGTATATGCATATTCTTCAAAAAAGTCGTCTACAGTGTCTTTTGCGTTATTCATAACTCTTTCAGAAAGATTGTTGTCTGCAAGAATTTCATCACGCTGATTATAGATTACAGTTCTCTGTTCATTTAAAACGTCATCGTAATCAAGCAAATGTTTTCTTATTTCAAAGTTACGGTCTTCAACTTTCTGTTGTGCTTTTTCAATTCCTTTATTCAGCCATGGATGATCTATTGGCTCTCCTGGTTCCATTCCGATTCTTGTCATCATGGCTTTCATGCGTTCTCCACCGAAAAGCCTCATCAAGTCATCGTCCATAGAAATAAAGAATTTTGAGCGTCCAGGGTCTCCCTGACGTCCGGAACGACCTCGAAGCTGGTTATCAATTCGGCGGCTTTCGTGGCGTTCAGAACCAATTACATAAAGTCCACCTGCAGCGCGAACTTCTTCATAATCCTTTTTCCAGTTTTCTTTTTCAATTTCCAGAGCAGCTTTGTACTGTTCTTCTGTTGCATTTGTTCCGGCTCGCTTTCTTGCACGGAATTCCGGATTTCCACCAAGCTTAATATCGGTACCACGACCGGCCATGTTTGTAGCAATTGTAACAGCTCCTTTCGCTCCGGCTTCTGCAATAATCAGAGCTTCGCGCGCGTGGTTCTTTGCATTTAAAACTTCGTGACGAATTCCTTTTTTTGTAAGAAGGGCAGAAAGATGTTCTGATTTTTCAACTGAAACTGTTCCGACTAGAACCGGCTGACCTTTATCGTGAGCAGCCTTGATTTCTGCGGCAATTGCTTCCCATTTGTCTGATTCATTCAGATAAACTTCGTCGTTTTCGTCCTTGCGGGCAACCGGAAGGTTTGTAGGAATTGCAACTACATCAAGATTATAGATTTTATTAAATTCAACAGCTTCTGTTGCGGCAGTACCTGTCATACCAGAAAGCTTGTTATACATTCTGAAGTAATTCTGGAATGTAATAGAAGCCATTGTTCTGTTTCTTTGTGCAATGCGGATATGTTCTTTTGCTTCTATTGCCTGGTGCAAGCCGTCTGAATAGCGGCGGCCTTCAAGAACACGCCCTGTGAATTCATCGATGATTTCAACCTTTCCATCGCGAACAAGGTAATCAACGTCCTTGTGGAATAAAAGATGAGCTCGAAGAGCCTGTGTAAAGTAATGAGCAAATTCAAAGTTTTCTTCGTCAACAAGAGAACCTTTAATAAGATTATGCTGGTGCAAAATAGCATCAATGTGATTCATTCCTTTTTCTGTAAAGGAAACTCGTTTTGATTTTTCATCAATTGTGTAGTCACCTTCAATTTTTGCACGCTCTGCAGGCTCCATCATAGATTCATCAGGATAGTCGCCTGTTTTCGGGTCTTTTACAACTTCGGTAAGTTCATCAACATATTTATCTACTTCGTGATATTTATATGTATCATCTTCTCCAGCTCCGGAAATAATAAGTGGGGTTCTGGCTTCATCAATCAAAATTGAGTCAATTTCGTCGACGATACAATAATTAAATCCGCGCTGAACTTTATCGTTCAAATCAATTTTCATATTGTCGCGCAGGTAATCAAAACCGAATTCGTTGTTTGTTCC
>DEEV01000008.1:22815-23295 GCA_002350445.1 Treponema sp. UBA2869
TGAAGGTTGATTGCACCTAAAATCTGAACGTCAAAAGCTCTTTCTCCGCGAACACGGAATGCAGCTTCTCGCGCAAGTGCGAACGCTTCGGGAAGAATATCATCAAGAGTTTCTCCGTTTGCGAGTCGTTCCTTAAATTTTTTTGTTTGTTCCGGGTATTCTTCTGCTTTAAGTGATTTTGCCCATTCTTCTTTTGCATTAACGGCTTCAAGAATTGGTTTTAAAGCTTTTAAATCTCTGTCATTCTGCGAACCAAAAAGTGCAGTAAGGATTTTATCAATAATCATTTTGGTTTCCTTTTTTTTACTAAACGATATTTCTTCTATTATAAATTATTTTTTTGTTTATTTCCATACTGACTATAAAAAAAACGTACCGTTGACATGTTTTTGCAAAAGTTCTATATTACTGTTGTCAGTTTAATAGAAAGTATTAAAAAGACTCGTGTAAATCCACGGGTCTTTTTTGTTGGACTGCGGG
>DEEV01000008.1:23344-24090 GCA_002350445.1 Treponema sp. UBA2869
GGACTGCGGGTAAAAATGGAATATAAAGCATATAAAGACATTAAGTATTATAAGGAATGTTCGGCTCTTGTAGAAGGAATGGGTTTCAAACTTGTTGATCTGAAAATTGTTCCTTCAAAGACAACTGTAAAAATTTCGGCTGTAATTACTTCATCAGATCCGCTTGCAAATATTGGCGTAAATGATTGTGCTAAAGTTCATCGTGTTCTTCTTCCGCGTATTGAAGCGCTTTTGGGTACTGAAGATACAATGATGGAACTTACAAGTCCTGGAATTGAACATAATATCAAAAACGCGGCTGAATTTTCTGTGTTTACCGGACGTGCAGTACGCGTATGGGATAAGGAAGTTTCTGACTGGGTAGAGGGAACTATTGTTTCTTCTGATGAAAAATCCGTGTCTCTGGAAAAGGATGGTACGGTAAATGCCGTTCCTTTTGAAAATATAGCTAAGGCAAAATTTTTATATAAAGTTAATTAATATTTTACGGGAGCAAATCCCGATATAGCAGGAAATCTGCGAGGAGTTTTTATGTCAGAGATGGCAGAAGCAATCCGTCAGTTAATTTCAGAAAGAGGTTATTCTGAGGATTCTGTAAAAGCAACTATTGAAAAGGCGTTAAAGGCCGCGTACAAGAGAACATACGGTACAGATATAAACGCAATTGTAAAATTTAATGATGATATGTCTGATGTTGCAATTTATTCAAGAAAAGTTGTAACAGATGGTGTTTATGATCCTGTAAC
>DEEV01000008.1:24102-27566 GCA_002350445.1 Treponema sp. UBA2869
GACGAGGTTGAAGAAGGTGACGAAATTGATATTCTTGAAGATCCTAAAACCTTTGCGCGTTCAGCAGTAGCAACAGGAAAACAGACTGCTCATCAGGGATTGCGCGAAACTCATTCTGAATCACTTTATAACGAATATAAAGATAAGATTGGCGAAATCATAATTGGTTATTATCAGCGCGAAAGAAATGGAAACATTTATGTAGATTTAGGAAATACAAGCCTTGAAGGTGTACTTCCTGTTAAATATCAGTCAAAACTTGAATTTTATGAAAAGAATGACCGCATTAAAGGTCTTATCGTAGATATCAAAAAGACAAATAACGGACTTCAGATTGTTCTTTCAAGAAGTGATCCTAAACTTGTAAGCCAGATTCTTGAAAAAGAAGTTCCAGAAATTGCAGACGGAACTGTTGAAATTCAGAAGATTGTACGTGATGCCGGCTACAGAACAAAGATTGCTGTTTCTACAAAGCGTGAAGAAGTTGATCCTGTAGGAGCTTGTGTAGGTCTTAAAGGCGTTCGTATTCAGAATGTAATTCGTGAACTTTTGAACGAAAAAATCGATGTTCTTAAATGGGATGCTGATCCTGTTGTATTCATTAAAAATGCACTTTCTCCGGCTCAGGTAGAACGCGTAATTATTATGGATGCAGATAAGAGACAGGCTCTTGCAATTGTTGAAGATTCTCAGTTCTCTCTGGCAATTGGACGTCAGGGACAGAATGTTCGCCTTGCAAACCGACTTTGCGACTGGAATATTGATGTTAAGACTGTTGAACAGGCTGAAGAAATGGATCTTTCTTCTTTCAATACAGTTCAAAATGCAAGAAATCTGTTTAATGATGAAGCTTCGGAAGAATCTTACGATGAAATTACAACTGTAGCAGAACTTCCTGGAGTTAATGCAGAAGTTGCCGCACTGCTTAAAGACAACGGAATTGAAAAAATTGAAGACTTTGTTGACGCTTATGATAACAACACAATCAATATCGAAGGTGTTTCTAAAGAAGCGCTTGATGAAATCAATAAACTTATTAATGAAAATGTAGAATTCGTAGAAGAGAACGAAACAGCTGAAACAGAAGCTGCCGCAGATGCGGAGACTGAAAAGGCTGAAGAAACTGCGGACGAGGCGGAAGAGTATTTCTGTCCTGAATGCGGTGCAAAAATCACTCTTGATATGACTCACTGCCCGGCATGTGGTGTAGAATTTGAATTTACAGAGGATGAGGAATAGGATAATTTATGGCTGATGAATTAGAAAAAAAGCCCGGATTTGTAGTTCACAAAAAACAGCAGGACAATACGCCTGCAGCATCATCTGGCGAAAAAAAACGCGTTGTTGTTGTTAAGAAAAAGAATCCTCAGAGCCCGGCTCAAAATTCTGCACCTGCACAGAACAACCCGAAAACTCACGTTGTTGTAAAAAAGAACGAAAGTTCAAATGTGCCTGCACAGGATAAAAAGCCTGTTCAGAAAAATGACGGCAGACAAAAGCCTTTTGAAATTAACTCTTCAAGGCCAAATGTAAAAGCTGGAAATTTGAGCGACAATCGTGGACGCAATGGACGTGGAAACCAGGGCGGCTTTAACCGCGGTGGACAGGGTGGAAACGGCGGATACAATCAGAACCGTCAGTTTAATAAAGATGGGTCTTCGGGCGGCTTTAATGGTGCTCAGGCACGTCAAAGCTACCAGAACCGTGAGCGCGACGGAAACCGTCAGTTCTTTAACCGTAACGGTCAGGGAAACGGACAGGGTGGCTTTAATCGTGGCGGTCAGGGCGGAAACGGGGGCTTTAACCGCGGTGGACAGGGCGGTGGTTTTAACAGAGGCCCTCGTTCTGGTTTGGGCGGCGCTGCAGCTCCTCTTCCAATTGATAATTCACGTTCTCCTGGAAAAAAGGCCGCATTTAAAGGTAAAAAACAGATTTATAATCATAAAGACGAAGAACAGTATGATGATAATCTTTTTGAACAGAAGAAAAAGGTTGAAACTCCTGCAAGCGTAGTTCCAAAATCAATTGATATTATGGAATCAATTTCGGTTTCTGACCTTGCAAGAAAAATGAACCTTAAGGCAAGTGAAGTTATCGGAAAACTTATGGGCATGGGTATGATGGTAACAATTACTCAGTCAATCGATTCTGATACTGCAACTCTTCTTGCCGCTGAATATGGCTGTGAAGTACATCTTGTAAGCCTTTATGATGAAACTGTTATTGAAAGCGAAAAGGATGATGGTGTAGAACTTAAGCCTCGTCCTCCAATTGTAACTGTAATGGGACACGTTGACCATGGTAAGACAAAGACTCTGGATGCAATCCGTCATTCACATGTTGCGGAAGGCGAAGCCGGTGGTATTACTCAGTCTATTGGTGCTTATTCGGTTACAACTTCTAAGGGTAAAATCACCTTCCTTGATACACCAGGTCACGAAGCATTTACTATGATGCGTGCACGTGGTGCTCAGGTAACAGATATCGTAGTTCTTGTAGTAGCTGCTGATGATGGTGTTATGCCACAAACTAAAGAAGCTATTGACCATGCTAAAGCAGCTGGAGTTCCATTAATTTTAAATGAAAATGAGATGTGGGTAGATAATGGAGAATATCACTCTTTAGTTATTGGTGCTACTGGTTCTGGTAAAACTCAAACTGTTATTTTACCTATGGTTCATTCTCTTGCTAAGGCAAAAGAGTCTATGATTATTACTGACCCTAAGGGTGAGATTTATGAAAAGACTAGTAATATGTTAAGAGCTAGAGGATATCAAATCTTACTTTTAAATTTCCGTGATCCACAAAATGGTAATGCTTGGAATCCAATGTCTTTACCTTATAAGATGTATAAAATGGGAAATCAAGATAAAGCAATCGAGTTATTGGATGACTTGGCTTTGAATATCTTGTANNCCGGAAGAATGGGGTGGAGATACACAGTACGTTCATATTTCTGCTTTGAAAAAAGAAGGTATTGATGATTTGCTTGATGCAATTCTTTTGCAGGCCGAAATGCTTGAACTTAAGGCAAATGATGAATGTCGTGCCGAAGGAAAAATCCTTGAATCTCGCGTAGATCAGGGACGCGGTGTTGTTTCTACTGTTGTAGTTCAGCGCGGATGCCTTAAACAGGGAGATCCTTTTGTTGCCGGTATTTATTCTGGACGCGTTCGTGCCATGTTTGATGACAGAGGCCGCCGCATTCAGGAAGCAGGTCCTTCTACACCGGTTGAAGTTCTTGGTATGGAAGAAATGCCGAACGCAGGTGATCCGTTCCAGGTAACAGAAAGTGAAAAAGATGCACGTGCAATTTCTGCTAAACGTCAGGAACTTAAGCGCTTTGAAGCTGCCAAGGCAGTTAAAAAGACAACTTTGGAATCTCTTTACAGTGATATTGCCGACAGCGAAGTTCGTGAACTTAAGGTTATCATTAAAGCTGACCTTCAGGGATCTGCAGAAGC
>DEEV01000008.1:27818-29716 GCA_002350445.1 Treponema sp. UBA2869
TGGACAGGTTGAAGTTCGTAACACATTCAAAGTGCCAAAAATTGGTGTTATTGCCGGATGTTCAGTTTCTGAAGGTATTGTTCGCCGCACTTCAAATGTAAACCTTGTACGCGATGGTATTGTAATTTTTACAGGAAAAATTGCTTCCCTCAAGCGCTTTAAGGATGATGCAAAAGAAGTTTCTGTAGGTTATGAATGTGGTATCGGTCTTGAAAACTGGCAGGATATTCAGATTGGCGATAAGCTTGAAGTTTTTGAAATTGTAGAAGTAGCAAAAAAACTTGGAAAAACAATTGCAGAAGAGCAGGCTGAAATTGCCAAGAGAAATGTTACTGAAAATGGAGAAGCCTGATAATGGGGCAGTATAGAATTCCACGTCTGAACGATCAGCTTAGAGATGAAATTTCTCAGCTGATTCTTCGAGGCGAAGTAAAAGATCCAAGAGTCTCAACTTTTTTGTGTATTAATCGTGTAGAAGTTACAACCGATTTGTCTTATGCAAAAGTTTATGTTTCATCTTTCTTATCTGATGCTCAGGTAAGTAAAGGTGTAGACGGACTTAATGCAGCGGCAGGTTTTATTCAGCGTGAAATTGCAAAAAAAATGAGAATCAGGCAGTTCCCGAAATTAACTTTCCTTGTAGATTCTGGAATGAAAAGCGGATTTAAGATGGTTCAAAAACTTAATGAGCTTGAACGACAGCAGAAGGAATACGAAAAGGAACATACTGAATCTGAGTCGGAACAATAAGCTTTATACATTATATAGCTGCATTTTATGAAAGGACGAATTTGTAAGAGATTCGTCCTTCATTATTTTTAAATATTAGTCCCAAAAAAATATTTTCAAAAGAGAAAACTGCACACAGAGAATCATTTTTTATTTCTTTTAGATTTTTATTGAACATAGCGCTGTGAAGCGGTTTACCGTTTTTAAAAGCAAATTCATCATTTTTGTTAATTATATTTATAACTTCAAAACCGCATAAATTTGCTGTCTGAGGGTCAAAATCCTTTTTCTTTTCCAGAATTTCCTGTTTAAGTTTTTCATCATCAGAGATTTTTGCTTTTTTATTTAAGCTTTCATTTATGTCAGTTTTAGACTTATCTTCTTCATATTTCTTTAGATTTTTGCGTGCATTTTCTATTGAAAAATCTGCCAGCTCAGAATATCCTGCTGCATTTTTTATACTAAAATTTCCAACCTGAGTTCTGTATAGTCCAATTAGATGTGCTGATGAACCGCATTTATATGCAATATCTCGTGCAAGGCAACGAATATATGTTCCTTTGGATACTTTGAAGGTAATTTTTGCATATTCAACCTGGTTGTTGCTGTTGCATACGGTTTCTGAAATTTCTGCAGCATAAACGGTTATTTTTCGTTTTGGAATTTCAACAACATTCCCGCTTCTTGCAAGATCGCTGGCTCTTTTTCCATTTATGTGAATTGCAGAAAAAGCGGGTGGAGCCTGAAGACTTTCACCTAAAAATGATTTAATAGCATTTTGAAACTGCTCTATAGAGGGAAGTGCAGTCTTTTTTACAATTTTGCCAGTATATTCAAGAGTGTCTGTTTCGCTTCCAAATTTTAAGATTGCTTCATAAGTTTTATCAAATTCTGTTATATTTCCTGCAAGTTTTGTAAGTCTTCCTGTGCAAACAACAAGAAGCCCCTGTGCAAAGCTGTCCAGGGTGCCCGTATGTCCAACTTTTGTTGTTCCCAGGGCTTTTTTTATAATATGAAGTGATGAAAAAGATGTAGGTCCGTTTTTTTTGGCCAGCAGTACAATTGAATCATTTGAATTATTCTGGTTCAATACTAACTCCGTAAAGCTGTGTTAAAATAAAAAAGTCTGGCAGAATTACCAGACTTATGGGCAGTGAGAGGATCGAACT
>DEEV01000008.1:29851-33274 GCA_002350445.1 Treponema sp. UBA2869
ATAGCATTTTATTAATTTTTAGTCAATAGGAAGTATAAAAAAATAAATAAATGTGGTAAAATTGATTGTTAAAAAATGAAAGTAAAAATTGCTATTATAGTTTTGATTTCTCTTGCAGTTGCCGGCTGTTCTAACAATGCGGCAGGCTCCGTTGAAGATTTTTCTAATTCAACAGCAAAACATGAAATGAATCTTTATATTGCTGATGCAGAATGGGAAACAGAACTTGAAAAAGAAAGACTTTCTAAAAGTGTAAAAATCTGTTCTTTACAGGATTCTGTAATCTATGGTTCATATTCAAAAGCTGAATATCCGCTTATTGACGGAATTGGAAGACTTGATAGTGGAAATTTAAATGCTTTTCAAAAGCAGACTCTGGAGTCTTTTTTTAAGTCATTTTCTGAATTAAATGAAAAACAAGAACCTGATTTTAAGCGTTTTTTCGACAGCAGGTATGCATTTAATTCTGTTTTTTTCTGGCTGTCTTTTAAAGAAATTCTTGATGAAAATCATAAAAATATTTCAAACTTTAAAAACTGGTATATAATTGAACCGTACAAATACAGAAATTTAATAAAAATTCCTGTAAGATTATATAATGATGATTTTTTTATGGATATTGAAATTTTGATAAATGAAAGTTCCTTTAATTTTTATCAGATAGATATTATAAGGTGGGGTAAAGATGAAAAAACAAAACGGTCTTAGTGGTATAGAACGTGAGCTTGTTCTGCAGTATCTTATAGATGGTAATGTTCCTGTAACGCTTACTCCTCTTGAAGAAAATATTGACAGTGAAAATATACATCCTCTTACATCTCAGATTTTTCCAATTGCCATAAAAGGTGAACAGTTTAAGGTTGAAAAAAATGGAACAATTTTGCTGGAAAATCCTCCTCAGGCTGTTGTAAAATTTTCTAACAAAAATGTAAAGGTTGAATTTTATTTTAATCGAGTTGGACTTTGGTTTTCTTCTATCGTAAAGGAATCAAAAAAAGGTCTGGTTATTTCAATTCCTTCCGAAATTGAACGCATCGAAGATGTTGTAGAAGAAAAAGAATATGATTTTTTTGCACTTATCTATTTTGATTTTAAGACAAAAAAAGATTTGAATATTAAGTGTGTTCCGTTCGATAAAGCAGAACTTTTTTCACGACCTGTATGGAAATCAATTCCATTAAANNCAAAGGAGCTTCTTGAAAAATTTGTTGAAGAGGCAAAAAAGGAAAATAACGCCGGAACTGGAATTCAGCTTATTCCTGTTTGTCATTATTTAACTTCTAAAACTTCCATAAAAATGGAAGCTTTGGAAAATCGCGTAAAACCGCTTAATATTCTTTATGTTGATCATGAACGAATTGTTCTTGGAATGGAAACTCAATTTTGTACTTTTTTCCAAAACGAGGAATACGGCATAAGACTTTCTTTCAGCTTAAAGAAAGGTCCTATTGCTTCCCGCGATGTTTTTATAACCTGCTTTGTAAATAAAATCTACAGAAGTTCAGACGAAAAACTTTCTTGTGTTGATTTAAGGTTTACAACTTTACAGGAAGAAGATCTGCGCTTCCTTTACGAAAAAACTACAAAGTCTTTGCTTATATAAAAACATAAAAAAACTAGACTTCGATATTCTTTTTAGTTTCTGCAGGATCTCCGCCTAGGAAAATTGCAACCGGATGAAGATAAGATATATTTTCGCAGCAAATTCTTATAATTACGGTAAGGGGAACAGCCAGAAGCATGCCAATAAAGCCCCAAATCCAGCCAAAAAGGGTAAGGCTTACAAGTATTACGAACGGTGAAAGACCAAGGTGTTTTCCTTCAATTTTTGGTTCTATTATGTTACCAAGAGATGTATTGATTGCTGTCATTACAATCATCAGAAAAACTGCCTTTCCAACGAAAGGATAAAATTCCATGAATGCAAACGCCGATGTAAGACCAACAGAGAAAATTGAACCAAAAATAGGAATAAAATTCATTATAAATGCAAGGAAGCCCCACAAAATTGGAAAACTAAGACCTGTTACTGCTGTAATTATTCCTACCAGAAGTCCTGTTATAAGCGAAATATAAAACTTTATGGAAACAAAGCGTACTGTCTGGTCAATAATTTTTGCTGAAATTCTCAGCATTTTTGTTTTTGACTGACCAATGTATGCAAAGCTTATTTTTTTGTTAAAAAGCCTCATTTCTGTAAGGAACAAAATGAGCATAATCAAAAACATAAAAAAACTTTTTCCAAACGTAAATATTCCGGAGGAAAGAAAAACTGCTGTTTCCTGAACAAATGAACGTACATTTAAATTGCTCCACAAGTTTTCAAAAAGACTTTGTGTATTATCATATTCAAGATTGAAGGCATCCGCAAAAATTGAATACATTGAAAGAAATTTTGATTCATATACAGGATATTTTTCTACTACAGTTTTAAGACTTTTAATCAAAATTGATGAAAGCCCTGCAATAAGAATTAAAAACAGCAGAATAACAATTATGGAAGATACTGACCATGGAATTTTAAATTTCTTATTGAGATTTTGTACAACAGGCTTTAATACAAATGCAATTAATATTGCTACAAGCATTGGAAGTACAACTGCATGCAAAACCTTGCATAAAATTCCAAGCACAATTATTGCAAAAAAGAGAAGAATAAGAAAAATCTTTTTACTGTAAATGTTATCTTCCATAATCGCTCTTTTGAAAAGTTTTTTAACACTTCTTCGGTCGTATAATATCAAATCCGCAGTAAGGAACAAGAACTTCTGGAATTGTAACTGAACCGTCTGCATTCTGATAGTTTTCAAGGATTGCAAGCATTGCGCGGCCTACAGCAATTGCAGTTCCGTTCAATGTGTGAACATACTTGTTCTTTCCGTCGTCGTCCTTGAACTTAATGTTGAGGCGGCGAGCCTGGTAATCTGTACAGTTTGAAGTAGAAGTTACTTCACCGTATTCACCGCCGTTACGTCCTGGCATCCATGCTTCAAGGTCCCACTTGCGGTATGCAGGAGCACCGAGGTCACCTGTACATGTATCAACTACGTGGAAAGGAAGTCCGAGTCCTGTAAAGATTTCCTCTTCAATCTGGCGGAGTTTTTCGTGAATCTCGTCAGACTGTTCTGGAGTTGCGTATGCAAACATTTCTACTTTGTCGAACTGGTGAACGCGGTAGAGTCCCTTAGAGAACTGACCTGCAGCACCTGCTTCGCGGCGGAAACAGTGTGAAAGACCGCCGTAGAAACGTGGAAGGCTTGCCTTATCAAGGATTTCATCCTGATGGTAACCACCGAGAGTAATTTCTGCTGTAGCTACGAGACAGGTTCCTTCATCTTCGATTGAGTAAACGTTAGATTCGTTACCACGTGGGTTGAAACCGATTCCCTTAAGAACTTCTTCCTTTGCAACATCAGGTGTAAT
>DEEV01000008.1:33415-39044 GCA_002350445.1 Treponema sp. UBA2869
ATTCGCCGAGCTGAACGTGATCTTTTGGTTCAAAGTCGAATTTGCGTGGAGTTCCAACCTTCTTTACTTCAAGGTTTTCTGTGTCGAGCTTTCCAACTGGTGCATCAGGGTGAACCATGTTTGGAATCTGGCGTGCAGCTTCTTCGAGGGCTGCTTCAGTTTCTTTTGTTTCAGCTTCAACTGCGGAGATTTCGTCTTTGATTGCTTTTCCTGCAGCGATGAGCTCGTTGCGTTTTTCTGGATCGAGCTTCTGTTTCATTGCCTGAGCGTTTTCATTACGTTTCTGCTGAAGTCCCTGAAGCTTTGTAACAAGGGCAGTGCGCTTATCAAAAAGTTCAACGACCTTGTCTGCATCGGCAGTCATATTACGGTTGATGATGTTCTGTTTTACAGCATCAAGATTATCTTTAATAAATTTGTAGTCAAGCATTTGTATGAATCTCCTTTTAGTTTGTCAATGAATAAGTTACAGTAATTTCTGATGTTACAGTTATGCTTCTTGTTGAAATTGGTGTTGCAGCAGTTTTAGCTTCCGCAAGAGCTTCAAATGAAGAGTTTCCAGAGAAAGAATAGCCTTCAACAATTTCAATTACAGAACCAAGTTTGCATCCGCTTGCGCCTGCCAAAAGGCTTGCTGCATCCTGTGCGTTCTGAACTGCTGCTGTGCGGGCCTGTCTTACTGTGCTTGATTTGTCAGAGAGACGGAATTCAAAGTTTGTAAGACCGTTTGCTCCGTTATAGACTGCTGAATCAATTACTTTTCCGGCATTGTCAAGATTCCTTACTAAAACCGAAATTGTATTAGTAACGGTATAGCGTCCGGCATAAGAGTTCGAATTATCCTGTGTTATTGAATAATCTGCAGTAGAAATATCTGCATCATCTATTCCGTTGTTTTTAATTGCATCAATTACCTTTGTTGTTATTGCTGCATTTTTTTCAGTTGCAACATTTACGTTCCATTCAACTGTTCTTACCAGAAAGTTTAGAGAAAGTAAATCTGGCTTTGCAGAAGCAGTTCCTGTTCCGCTTACAGTAATAGTTCTTGTCTGTTCCTGAGGTCTGTTTATTGTGCAGGAAAAAAGCATTGCAGCTGCTGCTGTAAATGCAAAAAGCTTTAAAAGTTTTTTCATTTTTATTCCCCCTTAGTAGGCTTCCATATAAAATTTTCTTAGATATATAATCCGCTTATTAGCTTTATCCCAAAGTTTGCTTGCAGGATAATTTTTTGTAAGCGTGTTATAAACATTTATTGCTTCTTTTATGTTTTGAATTTCTGACTTTGCTTCAAGAATTTGTCCCTTAAGATAAAGTCCTGTATCGCGGTCAGAGACAGCATACTCAAAAAAGTCATTTACTTTTTCCAGCGCAGCCTTATAGTTTCTTTCATCATAAAGCTTTTGAGCCTGTTGTAAAAGAGTACTGCTGGTTTCTGCAGTTGGATCAGCTGTCATCTGTTCTGTTTTTTCTATAGTTCGTGTTTTTTCTGAACTTGATGCCTGTGTTGTCTGTGCAGAAGAAACTTTATTTGAAACTGTGCTATTTGTTTTTATTGCCGACGATGATTTTGAAGAAGATTCAACTTCAGAAGCTTTGTTTGCATCGTTATCAGATTTTGTTACGGCAGTTGAATCAGTTGTTGAACCATCTTTTGAATTTGGAGTGTTTTTAGCTTCAGTTTCAGATGCTGATTCACTTTCGTTTTTTGAATCAGAATTTTTTCTTAGTGAATTTTTGGTCTCAGGCTTTTTAGGAACAGGAGATTTAAATGCAGGAGCCTGAACATGAGTTTTTCCATCTCCTTTTTGATTCTGNNATATAGTCATCAAGGTAATTGCCGTTTAAAATATCGTTTTTATAAAAGTGAAGGATTTTTGTTCCGGCATTTTTTGCCTGTAATGTAAATTTTGTTTCTCCGGTACCAAGCTTTCGTCCGTAATATGCAATATCTCTTGAGCCGTCTGTAATTCCCATGTAAATCCAGCCGGTTCCTGGGTAGGTGATGTCGACATAATCAGAAACTTTCATGGAAACTTTTCTTGATGGGACAACAGGCTTTTCTTCAATTGGTTCAGAAGAAGTTTCCGAAATTTCATCATCTTCTATATCTATAGCGTCTTCTGAAATTTCAGCGACAGTGCTTTCATCTTTATCTTCTTCAGTTTCAATTTCTGAGTTTGCCTGAGAAGCTTGAGGAACGGCATCTTCTTCTGAAACCATTTCTTCCGGCATTTTTGAATCATCTTCCGTAACCGGCGGTTCAAGTGTTGTTACTACAGGATCAGAAAGACTTGTTTCTTCGTCATAGTTTTCGTTTGAATTTTCTTCAGATTCGGAATCAGAATTCTGCTGTTCAAGTTCATCCTGCGATTCATTATCATTAGTTTGGTTTAGAAGAGCATTTTCTTCATCAGAAACATCCTGAACATCATCTTCTTCATTTTCTGAAGTATTCTGATTTTCTTCCTCCTGTTCTTCCGCAGATAATGAATCATCTGTCTGTGGTGCAGCTATAACGTCAGTCTGGCTGTCAGAAGATTCAGAAGGTTTTGAGGCACATGAGAATAAAACAAAAGCAGAAAGAACTGCAGGAACTAAGAGTAATTTTTTCATGGAGCCGCTCCTACAATTTCATTAATCATATTGTCATTTGAATTTGCAAGAGAATCAATTTCTGTGTCAGAAGGCACTGTAAACCATTCATCGGTTTCGCTTTCGTCCCATTTTTCTTTTGTGCGGCGCGAAATATTATAGTCCTTTGGAAGCTCCGGGCTTTCAGGAATTTGAAGTGTTTCTGAAAGTTCCAGAACGTAAGGTTTTTCAGGCTGCTTTTTTTTCTTTTTTTCGATTGATGCTGTAAGCACAATAAGTCCTGTAAAAAGCAACAGAATAAATGCCCCTGCCGCAATTGCAAGCTTTTTATTTTCCTGACAGAAATTTATCAGGCGTTCAGACAAATCAGAGAATTTTTCATTAATGTTTTCTTTTAGCTCAGAAAAATCCATAAATTAGTCTGACTCCTGCTTTTCAGAATCACTTTCAGTTTTTATACGCTTTGCCGGACGAGGTGGAATTACAATTCCTTCTTCTTCCGGTACATCTTCATCAGTAAATTCATTTTCGCTGTGTTCTGTTTCTTCCGAGCGCTTGATATCCTGATCAAGTCTGAGCGCAATAATCTTACTTACGCCAGACTCTTCCATTGTAATACCAAGCATTGTAGAAGCACCCATTACAGTTTTCTTGTTATGAGTAATTACAATGTACTGGCTTACGCTTGCAAAGCTTTCGAGCGCAGTAACAAAAGAAGAAACGTTTTTATCGTCAAGTGCGGCATCAATTTCGTCCAAAAGACAGAACGGACTTGGACGAACCTGATAGGTTGCAAAGAGAAGGGCAACCGCAGTCATTGTTTTTTCACCGCCGGAAAGAAGTGCAATGTTTTCAAGTTTTTTTCCAGGCGGCTGAGCATAAATGTCGATACCAGAAGTCAGAATGTTTGCAGGATCTGCAAGTTTAAGCTCTGCGCGTCCACCATTGAAAAGCCGGCGGAACATATTGTGGAAATTCTTTTTAATCTGATTGTATGTTTCTATGAACATTTCGGCAGATTTTGATTTAATTTCTTCGCTTACGCGTACAAGATTCTCAAGAGATTTTTGTGTATCTTCGTAATTTGTACGCTGACGTTCGTAGCGGTCTTTTACTTCGTTGAATTCTTCCGGAGCCATAAGGTTTACGCTTCCAAGAGAAGAAAAATCCTTTTTAAGGCCTGAAAGCTTTTCACGCAAATCTGCAGCCGGAGTTGTTATTTTGTACATTCTCTCTTCAAATTCCATAAGGTCTCGCGAATACTGATCCTGGAAATTCTGTTTTACGTTACGAATGTCGTTATCTGCGCTGTTTACAGAAAGGGTAAGCCTTTCGTATTGTTCCTGATATTTATTTTGTTCTTCGCGCTTTTTATTAAGCTTGTCGGTTTTGCCGCTTACACTTGCATTGCATTTTGCAATTTCTTCGTCGATTTTTTTCATTTCGTCGGCAAGCTTTATACCGCGCTGTTCAATTTCTGCAAGCTCATCCTGGAAGCCCATAATCTGATCGTTGATTTCTTCTGCACGTTTGTTTTCAGCAAAAAGTTCATCTTCAGTTTCGCGCAAATTATTCTGTTCGCCTGTAAATTGACGTGTAAGAACTGCTGTCTGCTGTTCACCTGAAGCAATCTGTTCTTTCATTTGAACTTCGTTAAGCTGAAGCTTGCTGAGAGTTTCCTTGTATTCTGAAATTTTCTTTGTAAGATCAGAATTCTGAGAATGAAGTTCTGAGATTTGAGCATTTATATCATCAATTTTCTTAAAATTATCTGAAATCTTTGAATCAATGCCGCGTTTTTTAGTCATAATTCCTTCCGGAGAAAGGAATTCTGTAATAAATGACGGTGAAGCTTTAAGATATTTTGAAACAGCCTGCTCAAGTTGACCAAGTTGATTTTCTGCATCTTCAAAGGCTTCGTATGCTTCTTTGATTGTATTTTTATATTCGTCGCTAGTGTGGTTCAGCGCTGCAAAATCTGAAAAAACATTTTTGCGGCCAGTAATAAAAATTTTCAGCTTTCCGAGAGTTGTTTCAAGTTCTTCACGGGCGTTGCTCATCGCTGTTTCACTGAATCCAGCATCCTTGAGCTTTTCATCAAGTTTTGAAACTATATCTTCGGTGATTGCTGCAAGTTCCTGCTGAAGTACAGCACGTTCTCTCTCTAAATCGCCGATTTGAACTCGAAGTGAATCAGTTTTTCGGTCGTTGTCAGTAATCTGCGAAGAACTGTCTTCAATATTTTTTCTAAATGATTCTATGTTAGATTTTATATCATTAAGCTGTTTTGTCTTTTCATGAAGTACAGCTTTCTGCTCGTCAATTTCATCCTGAAGATTATCTATGCGTTCCTGAATTGCGTTTCGTCTAACTTCCAGTGTCTGAATTTTTTCTTTAAGTTCAGATGCGCGCAGGTTTGATTGTTTTATAAGTTCAAGCTTACCGTTTTTTTCCTGTCCAATTCCAATAAGCTGAGCCTGTTTTGAATAAAGTTCATCATTAAGAGATTTTACTTTGTCTGTGTTTTCAGAAATTGTGTTGTTGATTTCTTCTATTTCAAGGCGAACTTTGTCGCGCTTATCCTGAATTGTCTTTAATTCTTCTTCGTGTCTTGCTTTGTCAGTAACAAAGTTTTTTAAGCGGAGCAGGGTAAGATCAAGCTCACAGCTGTATATATCTTCTTTAAATTTTCTGTATTTGATTGTTTTTTCAGACTGAACTTTGAGAGTGTCATACTGTCGCTTAATTTCGCCCATTGCAATTTCAATCTGAACCATGTTTTGTCTTGTTCGTTCAAGCTCACGTTCTGCTTCAGCACATTCTGCCTTTGAGCGGCTGATTCCGGCTGCTTCTTCAAAAAGGTAACGTCGGTCTTCCGGTTTGCTGGATAGAATCTGGTCGATTTTTCCCTGTTCCATAACAGAGTAGGCAGCTTTTCCAACACCAGTATCCATAAATAGTCTTCGAATTTCTGTAGGACCGGCCGGACGCTTATTTATAAAATATTCTGCGTCACCGGAACGATACAAACGGCGTG
>DEEV01000008.1:39107-44860 GCA_002350445.1 Treponema sp. UBA2869
CCGTTAAAAATAACGTCTTCCATCTTTTCTGCGCGAAGGTTTTTAGAATTTCTTTCTGCAAGAACCCATTTTATAGCATCAACAACATTACTTTTTCCACAACCATTAGGTCCAAGAAGCGCTGTAATTCCATCCGCAAAATCAATATGTGTTTTATCTGCAAATGATTTAAAACCGTAAATGTCCAGACTTTTTAAAAACACAAAAATCCCTCAAATAACAAAAACTTTATTCTGTTATTATAGCAAAAATACGGTATTGTGTGAACATCTGCGACGGATGGAAAAAATTACTTAGCAGGCTTCACCGCGTTGATCGCAAGTACGCAAAACGGAAGGCTTTTTTTATTTAAGTGTATTTATTCCATCAGCGGCGCAATCACTTTGCCGGAGCGGATTTCTTTTGGATAAACAGTAAGTCCAAGTTTTTTTTCAAGAGTTGCATAGCGGTTCATTTCCCATTCGTCGCCTATAACAACGTTTATTCCGGTTTTTCCGGCTCTTCCGGTTCGTCCGCTCCTGTGAATAAAGAAATCTGTGTCTTGTGGTAAATCCATCTGAATAACGTGAGAAATGTCTGGAATATCAAGTCCGCGGGCTGTAAGGTCGCTTGTGATTAGAATTTTGATTTTACCGCTTTTGAAACGGTCAATTGCTGCTTTTCGCATCTGCTTGTCTGTTTTTGCATGAATGCACGCACAATCAATTCTTTTATACGAAAGTTTTGAGAAAATGTTTTCAACCTGATCCGCTCTTGATGTAAAAATCAGGGCTTTTGAAGGATTTTCTGCCGCAATAAATTTTCTAAGCGTATCAATTTTATCTCTGGCTTCTGCATAAATTGCCCAGTGCGTTATGCGCTTTCTAAGAATATCTTCGGGTGGAAGCAGAATGTTCTCTGATTCAGGAAAAAAGTCTTTTGCTGTTTTGTTAATTGTTGCAGTGCAGGCAATTATCTGGCAATTTTCCGGAAGCAGACTTTTTATTTCCGTCGTATCTTCAATGCATTCTTTTTTTACAAGTCTGTCAGTTTCATCAAAAACTGCTGCAAAAAGATTTTCAATTTTAAGTTTTTTTAAGCGGATAAGCTCGCAAAGTCTGGCTGCAGTTCCTGCAATAATCTGAGGTTTTTCTTTTAATGTTTCGCACTGTCGTTTTATTGGAGAACCGCCTATTAAAAGGGCCGTTTTTCTGTCGGTTATTGATTTTGCGGCAAGATTTATTTGAGAGGCAAGTTCAAATGTTGGTGCAATAACAAGAATTTTTGCATGAACTGTGTCTGAATCTGCTTCGAGTTTTGTTATAAGCGGAAGAAGGTAAGCAAAGGTTTTTCCTGTTCCTGTTTCTGATTCAAAAAGTACGTTTTTACCGTTGAAAATTTGAGGAATAACCTGCTGTTGAACCGCAGTTGGTTTTGAAATGTTCTGCTCTAAAAGTTTCTGTCTTGTTTGCTCTGAAAGTAACGAAAATGCGTTTGAGTTTTCCATATTTGAAGACTATAGCACAGAGTTTTTTTTTCTGCTAGAATGATTTTATGAAAGTTGGAATTGATACTTTTGGTTGTGATCATGCCCAGTCAGGGCTTGGAGCGTATCTTTTTTATTTTATTTCAAATCTCAATCAAACTGATAATTTAGAATTTGAACTTTTTGGAGCAGAAATAGACCGTTATACTTATGGCGTTGACAAGGGGTTTCCCTTTACTGCTGTAAATCTTGGTGAAAATCTTAGAAAAGAAAGATTGTTCCATAAATATGCAATCGGGGCTTTTATAAAGAAAAATCAGTATGATGCAGTTTTGTATCCTGCTGCTGAAAAAGTAATTCCCGTTTCATTTAAAAATCATATTGGAATTGCTGTTGTAAATTCTGTAATTTCTTCATGCCTTAAAAATGAAAATTATTTTTATCGCCATCAGTTAAAAAAGGGGCTTTCTCGCGTTCAAATAATTATTGCGCCTACAGAGTATATAAAAAAGGATCTTGTAGATTGCGGAATTAAAGGAAGTAAAATTAAGGTTGTAAATCATGGGATTGACCATAAACTTTTTTTCCCGCTTCTAGACATAGAAGATGATTTTATTGATGTAAAACCTTTTTCGATTAAGCGTCCATATTTTATTTATGGTTCCCGTTTGAGTGGACCAGAAAAAAAACACATTGAACTTATAGAAGCCTTTAATCTTTTTAAGAAAAAAACAGGGCTTCCTCACAGGCTTGTGCTTGCCGGAAGCGATGGTGATTTTTCAAAAAAAGTTCATGAACAGGCAATTTCCAGTGAATTTTCCAGCGATATTTTTTGTACCGGATATTTTCCGCACGAAAGTTTTGCGCGTCTTTATGCCGGTGCAGAAGCGTGTGTGTTCCCTTCTGTAATTGAAGGAGTTGGTCTTCCTATTCTGGAAGCAATGGCTTGTGGTGTTCCTGTTCTTTGTTCCGATGCAGGCTCGTTGCCGGAAATTGGTGGAAGTGCTGCTGTCTATTTTAATTCTGACAATATAGAAGAAATTGCAGGCTGTATGCAGAAAATTGCAGAAGATAAGGATTTCCGCGAGAAAAAAATTGCAGAAGGTTTAACCTGGTCTTCAAAATTTGCCTGGGATAAGACAGTTGAAAAAACAATTAAATATCTTGTTCAGTAATAAACTAAATGTAATTGGATGTAAAAAAAAAAGACCGGAAGTTTTTCTTGAACTTTCCGGTCTTTTCGTTTTAACGTTTTTTAAGCACTTTCTATTTGATTCGGGTACAATTTTATGATATCTGATATGCTTTTTTTGTTTGAGTTTACAATATCTTTTGTAATTGTAACTTTTTTCTTGCCTTTGATGTCAGGAACTTCGAACATAATGTCCATAAGCATTTTTTCAACAATTGTACGAAGTCCGCGGGCGCCGGTTTTTTGCCTTATAGCTTCATCGGCAATTTCTTCAATTGCTTCTTTATCAAATTCAAGATCAACATCATCAAGTTTAAAACTTGCAATAAACTGCTTTGTAATTGCATTTTTAGGTTCTGTAAGAACTGAAACAAGGTCTGTTCTTGTAAGCTCTTTTAATGCAACTGTAATAGGCATACGTCCAATCAACTCTGGAATAAGACCAAATTTTACAAGATCATCTGGTGTAACCTGATTCAAAAGCATAACTCTGTCTTCTTCTTTCATTTCACCTACATCAGAGCCAAAGCCCATTGCGTGAGAGTGAACTCTCTGCTCAATAATTTTATCAAGACCAACAAAAGCACCGCCTAGAATAAACAGAATGTTTGTAGTGTCTATCTGAAGCATTTCCTGGTTTGGATGTTTCCTTCCGCCTTGAGGTGGAACACTTGCAACGGTTCCTTCTATAATCTTTAAAAGTGCCTGTTGAACACCTTCACCGCTTACATCACGTGTGATTGAAGTGTTTTCGCTCTTTCTGGCAATTTTATCAATTTCGTCTATAAATACAATTCCTTTTTCAGCTGCTTTAATATCTCCGTCAGCGGCATTAATAAGTTTAAGAAGAACATTTTCTACGTCTTCGCCAACGTAACCGGCTTCTGTAAGGGTAGTGGCATCTGCAATTGCAAACGGAACCTTAAGCCTTTGTGCAAGAGTGCGTGCCAAAAGGGTTTTTCCGCTTCCTGTTGGTCCAATTAAAAGTACGTTTGATTTTTCAATTGTTACGTTTGAATCTTCAGTTTTTACAACCGGTGAAATAGACATTCTTTTATAGTGATTGTATACGGCAACAGAAAGTACTTTTTTTGCATCATCCTGTCCAACAACATACTGATCAAGATACTGCTTAAATTCTTTTGGAGTTGGTACATTCTGAAGGTCTATAGGTTCTCCACCTTCTGTCTGCTGAGAAAGAATTTCGTTACAAATTTTTACGCACTGATTACAGATAAATGTATTTCCTGAAGGACCTGTAATAAGTCTTCTGTCTTTTGATTCTGGGCATCCGCAGAAAAAACAGAATGCATCGTTTGGATTAAATCTTCTCATTTTCATTACTATTTCCTTGCTGCCATTATCTGGTCAATAATTCCGTATTTTTTTGCTTCTTCTGCAGGCATAAAGAAATCTCGTTCAATGTCTGCTGCAACCTGATCAACTTTCTTTCCACAGTCTTTTGCAAGATATTCGATGGAAAGCTTTTTAAGTCTTATAATTTCCTTTGCAAGAATGGAAATATCACTTTCCTGACCTTCAACTCCGCCGTGAGGCTGATGAATCATAACCCGGCTTGAAGGAAGTGCATATCGTTTTCCTTTTGTGCCGCCTGCAAGAAGAATTGCCGCCATGCTTGCAGCCTGTCCCATACAGATAGTCTGAATAGGGCATTTTACATATTTCATTGTGTCGTAAATTGCAAGACCTGCAGTAACGCTTCCTCCCGGAGAGTTAATGTAAATGCTTATATCTTTGTCCGGGTTTTCTGATTCAAGATAAAGAATTTGTGCAATGGCAAGGTCTGCTGTCGCATCGTTAATTTCACCGTCGATAAAAACAATTCTATCTCTTAAAAGTCTGGAAAAAATATCAAACTGTCTTTCTCCGTTTCCAGTTTTTTCTACTACCCACGGCATGTTCATATTCATCTGTTCATTCATAAAAAAAATTTCCTTTTTCTGGAATCTTAAAGATTGTTTAAAAATCCTTTTTTTAAAATATAACGAATTTTTTTTAAAAAGGATATATAAAAATAAAAAAAAAGGCTGTCCTTTTTAGAAAAATAAGGACAGCCGTGTTTGAGACTTACAAAATTATTTCATTTCAAAAAGCTGTTTGAAAGAAACTTTGTCTCCTTTAGAAACTTTTACTTCCTTGTAAAGCTGGTCGTAAAGTTTGTTTTCTTTTGCATCGTCAATAAGATATTCTTTTGCACGTGCATCAGAGTAGTGCTTTTTAACTTCGTCTACAGTAATTCCGCCTTCTTCTGCAATTTTTGCATATTCAGCTTCAATTTCTTCCGGAGTAACGCTGATATTTCTTTCGCGGAGAAGTGCATCAACAATGATTCTTGATTTAAGCATTTTTTCGCTGTCTCCAGTCCATTCTTTAATCATTGTTTCTTTTGTCTGACCAGAAGCTGAAATCATTTTTTCAAGCTGTTCTGGAGTTGTCTGGAACTGCTGTGCCATCATATTCCAGCGGCCGTCAAGTTCTGCCTGAAGCATAGAAGCTGGAATTTCAAACGGATTTTTTTCTACAAGCTGTTCAAGAAGTGAATTGTTTTTAAGTTCCTTAAGTTTTCTATTTTTAGCAAGTTCAAGGCTTCTTGTAATGTCAGCTTTCATATCTGCAAGAGTTTTATATTTTTCGTTGCAGTCCTGAGCAAAATCATCATCAAGAGCAGGAAGATCTCTGATTTTTACAGCTGTTACTGTTACGCTAAGCTTCTTTGTCTGTCCTGCAAGTTCTGCATTTTCATCATCTTTTTTATATTTTTTAGTGATTTCTTTTGTTTCGCCTTTTTTCATACCGATGATATCATCATCAATCTTAAAAAGGTTTTCGCCTGAACCAACTGTAAATACAAAGTCTTCGCGCTTTGTTCCAGAAATTTCTTTTCCGTCTTCGCCAAGTTCGCTGTAATTAATAGTTACGATATCGCCTTTTGCTACAACAGCATCTTTTTTCTCGATAACCATTGCATTGCGTTCCTGCATGTTTTTGAGTTCTTCGTTAAGTTCTGCGTCACCAATTGTAACCTGAGGTTCTTTAATTGTAATTCCGCCGAATTCCTTAACATTAACCTTAGGG
>DEEV01000008.1:44965-45208 GCA_002350445.1 Treponema sp. UBA2869
TCCTTTTCAAAAATTTCATTAAAAGCTGAATCAATCAGTTCATTCATAGTGTCAGCTTTTAATGCGTCTCCGTATTTCTGTTCAAGAATATGTGCCGGTACGTGACCTTTTCTGAAGCCTGGAATCTGTGCATTTTTTACATATTTTGCGACTGTTGAATTATATGTGCTTTCAACATCTGATTTACCGATTGTTACGGTAAGTTTTCCAGCCGATTTTTCCAAGCTCTGAAATTCTTTAGTA
>DEEV01000030.1:0-253 GCA_002350445.1 Treponema sp. UBA2869
TTATCCATTTTCAGGTTGCTTTTTCTCAAAAAGACTGTTATATTTAAGTTGTGAGCCGCGGAAATCCTTCTCCTGCTAACGCAGTGGGTACTTTTGTACCAATAGGGACCGCGGACTTCTTTTTTAACAGGCTAAGTTTGTATTTTTTACTTTATCAAATAATAAAGAATGTTTCTAGGAAGAATGTGTAAAATTTTACAATAGCAAATTGCGATAGCAATTTACCTTGCGGGTTTTAGGGCGGAGCCCTAGG
>DEEV01000030.1:284-4253 GCA_002350445.1 Treponema sp. UBA2869
GGGTAGCGACCAACGAAGTGGGCGCGAGGGGAAGACCTTCCCCTTTTAAATAATAAATCAAGAAACCAGTACAATTCTGAAATTAAGGGTAAGACAAAGTATACTCTTCAGGATACATTCATGGACTCCCGCTGTGGAAACACATGTTCAAAGAAGCTTGCATTCTGCGAGCGGCAGATAATTTCAAAACCCTGATTTTACTTTTTAATGCGAATTAATTTATATGTCAGTTCCAGCAAGCCAATGTTCAGGCATGCGAAAATCAAAAGGAAGAACGGCATTATGGCTATTCCGAGCCATTGCTGAAGATTTCCAAAGAACATTGGCATGAAGGTACTTCCCACGTAGGCCGAAGCCATCTGTAAGCCGATAACCGCCGCACTGTGTCGTTTTCCAAAATTTACCGGAGCCATGTGCTGAATGGAAGGATATACAGGTCCCATTCCCGTTCCAATGATTATAAAGCCAGCTGCAGCTACAACATAATACTGAATTAGGAGCATTACGAGGATAATTCCTAATAGTTCTAAGACAATTCCAATTCGTATTAAAGTTCTGTCGCCAAGCCTGTTTGAAACAAAGCCGGAAATCAGACGGCCAAGCATAAGCCCGCCAAAAATTAATGAACCAAACGAAGCAATAAGTCCGTAGCTTAATCCCTGTTTTGTTCCGGCAAAATAACTGGCAGTCCATCTGTAGCCTTCGTTCCAACGCGCAACTCTAAGTGCCTGAGCCATAATCATCGGACTGATTACGGCGCCAACTCCGTAAAAACAATGGAAAAAATTACAATCCACTTTGTATGAAAGCGTTTTATAATTTTTGGTCCCAGCAGCGCAGAAATGATTGTCATAAAAGAAATTGTCATTGAAACATAACCGGCAAAAGAAGATGGCACTTCAAAAACCGTCTGCATTTTAGGCCATCCGGAACCCAAAAGCGAATCTGGCAAACCAAGGCTAATAAAAATAAGATATATAACTGCAATCAGTAATCCCATAAACAGCTCCCATAAAAAGTCTGCATAGACGTCGATAAAAAAGGCATCAAATCCCTCTTTCTTTAACAGTATAGTCGTACTAGACAAATTTCAACACCGGCAGCTGCACTCTGCAGTCGAAGTGAATTTTTTGTAAGATTTTTTTCTGATAACCCGCTATTTCTATTTTAAATTTGTGCCTTTGTGTTCTTAGTGGTAAAATATATCAGATGGACGTAAAAATTATTAATCCGTTTTTGACAGCAGTATTAAGTACTTTCGAGCAGATGTTTAATTTTACGGCAGAAGCAAAAGAGCCTTTTCTGCTCGACATAACTATGGGACATTCATGGGAAGTTACCGGACTTTTGGGACTTACCGGCGATGCCATGGGTGTTGTCGGATTCAGAATAAACAGAACTCTTGCCTACAAACTTCTGGAGCTTTCCGGTTTAACGGATATTAAAGCTGACGAAAAAACTCAAATGGCTGAACAGCTTGTTTCGGAATTTACAAACATTGTTGCCAGTTCGGCCGTTTCAAATATCAAAGACCTGAACATTTCCGTTACTCCTCCAAAAACCTTTACCGGCCGCAATCATCTTATTCCATGGCCAAAAAATTACCCCGTAGTTGGAATTCCTTTTGTAACTAAATACGGCACCTACGAAGTAGACGTCTGCTTTAAATAAGCGTCACAGCCGCACATCGTAGCCGCCCGCTTTGCGCAAAATCATTTTTTTATTACAATATAACTATGAAAAATACACAAAGAAACGAGCTTGCTGTCTGCGGATTTGCAACTGTAAAAAAACTTGAAAAAAATCATCCGGAAAAAATTAAACGACTGTATTTTACCGAAGAAGTTGCTCCAAAATTCGGCGGACTTTGCAAAAAGCTTGCTGCCGCTCACGGAATTTATAATCAAAAGCCGGCCGGCGATCTTGAAAAATTGAGCGGCACAGTTCATCATCAGGGCGTTGTTGCAATGATTGAACCGCCGGAAATTCAGCCTTTGGATTCTGACATTACAGACAGCTGGATTGAAAACGGCGAAAACGCAGTATTACTTGACCGCATTGGAAACGCAAATAATTTTGGCGCAATTGTGCGCAGTGCGGCTTTTTTTGGAATAAAAAACATCGTAATTCCTTTGGACGAAGCCCAGAGCAGCATAACCACAAGCAGCTACCGCGTTGCAGAAGGCGGAATGGAATACGTAAATGTTTACAGCGTAAAATCTTCGACACGTCTGCTGGAAGCGCTTGCGGGCAAAATGATTCGCGTCGGAACCGACCTTGGCGCTAAAAAAACTGTAAGCTGGTTGAATGGCGCGGCACGCGGGAAAAAGCCGGTTCTCGTTGTTCTTGGAAACGAAGAGCATGGAATAAGCGATGTTATTCGTAAAAACTGCGACGAACTTGTTATTATTCCCTGGGGCGGAATGAATGACGGCGTAAAAGAAAGTGTTGTAGACAGCCTTAACGTTGCACAGGCAAGTTCAATTGTTTTTTATGAATTGTTGAAAAATAAATAATGTTAGGGTAAACTAACATAAAAATGTTTACGGTCACATTTTGCTGACCACTTTGGAGGACTTACAATGAAAAATTATTTTGATTTAAGCGGCAATGTTGCCGTTGTAACAGGATGCTCTACAGGCCTTGGCGTTCAGATGGCAAAAGCTCTTGCTAACCAGGGCGCAAAAATTGTAGCAGTTGCACGACGCAAGGAACTGATTGAAAAAGTTGCAAACGAAATTGCAGACACATACAAAGTAGAAACACTTGCCGTTCAGTGCGATATTACAGACACAGAGCGCGTAAATGCCGCCGTAGACGAAATTCTTGCAAAATTCGGACGCATTGACATTCTTATAAACAACGCAGGAACAGGCGCCGTTGCTCCGGCAGAAGATATTACCGACGACCAGTTTGCAGGCGAAATGAACGTTGACCTTTTTGGAACCTTCAAATTTGCCCGCGCCGCCGCAAAAAAGGCAATGATTCCTGCAAAATATGGCCGCGTAATCAACATTGCTTCTATGTACGGACTTGTTGGAAACAAAATTTGCGGATCAGCCCCTTACCACGCAGCAAAAGGCGGTGTTGTAAACCTTACCCGAGCCCTTGCCGCCGAATGGGGAAAATACAACATCACAGTAAATTCAATCTGCCCGGGTTACTTCTACACTCCGCTTACAAAAGAAACACTCGACTCCGATTTCTTCCAGCAGAACGCTAAAACAATGATTCCACTCGAACGCTACGGCAACGAAGGCGAACTCGATAGCGCCGCAGTATTCCTTGCAAGCCCTGCTTCAACTTATGTAACAGGAGTAAATCTCCCTGTCGACGGCGGATATACCTGCATGTAATTTTTTAAGGGCGTTCTTCCAGTTTGTGCTGCGCGCAAACTGGAAGTCGCTATGTCCGCACTTCGCTAACGCTCACCGTCCTCACTTCGTTCCGGTCGGTTCGGCGCAAAGCGCCTCAGTGCTCCCAGCGCTAACGCAATAGGTAAAACTTACCACTCACCAAGTTCCGAATAATCTTTCAGTTGACCGCCATTAAAATAAAATTCATAAATGTATGGTTCAGTTAATGTCAACACAGCCGATTCGTTTTCGTTTGCACCGTTTTTTATAAGAATAGAAACTTCCACCTTGTCTTCATCATTTGTTCCATAACTAAAAGAAGCAGTTCTACGTTTAGGACAATCTGCAGTAACTTCATTAAATAACTTTTTTACTTCTACAAATTTGGCATCAAAAGTTGGATACATTTCAATTTTTGCAAGCTTTTGCTTTGAATCATACAAAAAATATATTTTGTCAAAAAGCATATTATTCCATTCGACTTCGTAGACCATAGTTGCCCCGCCGCCAAAAGAATTTAGCATTGTTTCAGCACTCCAGTTTTCATCATTAGAAAAAAATTGTTCGTATTCCAGTCCGGAAATTCTAAGAGATTTTTCAACTTCTACTCTGG
>DEEV01000030.1:4312-5949 GCA_002350445.1 Treponema sp. UBA2869
TAAAGTTAGAATCAGCGATTTTTTCATTTTTTTCCTCAGAAATTAATAGTTCTTGTATGGTATGGAGTTCATGGCATCTGCAAGAGAAGAATCTGACATTGGAACTGCAATTTTATAATTTTGAGGGACATTATAATATGCCCGAGTGCCATGTGTAATTGCTCGTATTGAATACTTATTTACAGGCCCTTTAGAACGGCACTTCTGAATATATCTTATAATATAATCATAAGCATTATCTGGTAACAAATCTCCATAAGAATCTTCTGTTTTAGTACCAAGCTTTCCGGCATTTTTTGCAATTTTCAGATTTTCATAAAATTTATCACCATTGGTACTTTTGCCGTTTTTATTGAGTACTTTTACCAATTCTTTAATGAACTCTTCAGCATTACCATTGTCATGCGATGTCTTTACCTTTTTTTCCGCTGGACTAATTTTTGCCCTGTCGGCTTTTGTTCCATAAAAAATATAAGTTGAATAAATTTTTGCATCATCGTCATAGCTGTTTACACAAATATAATCAGATTTGCCGTCTTCAGTTTTTACAAAAGTAATACTTACATCACTGTCATTATCAAGCATCAATTTTTTTACAGAATCAGCCAGATTTTTATTTGGTGAAGAAACTTCATAATCATCTACAACAAAATAATCCATACTCTGAAACCATTTTGGAACAATTTCATTAATCAGTTCAGAAATATCCCCATCATGATAAAGATACGAATCATAAAGCCAGTAATGAAGATTTCTTCCCAAAACAATTGCATATCCGTCAGTTTCGCACCAGGACTTCTTTTCTTCTTCAGATTCAAGCACAGAAAGCGGCGAAGGCTCTTTACTCACAGGTTTTCCGGCAAATAAACTTACCGAAAACAAAGTTAGACAGCATATTAAAGCGAATTGTTTTTTCATTATTACATCTCCTTAATTTTTTTCAAATATTTTTTTACTATTCCAAATATTTTTCCATAACGTAAGCACGACCTTTAGCATTATACATAGAAGCTATTTCAAAAAACATTTTAAGATCAGAGCAATCGTATTCAATATCAATGTATTTTTTGCCTTTATCATCCTGAAATACTTTGTAAATTACTAATTCACAGCACGGCGCAATATCACAAATGTCTTTTATATCAGCCAGATAAATATAATTCATGCTTTTAGTTAAAAATTCTTTACAGGCATCAATTGCTTTTGAATATTCACTTGGATTAGTAAAAAATGGTGAATAAATATGATAAACTACAGGCAATTCTGAATCATAAAATGTTACACGATTTTTATTAGTGTCCTTATTATCTGTCATATACAGACATAAAACACAACCTTCATCATCACTTAATTCTATTAATTCAAAAGTTTGCCCATAAACGCCGCCACTATAAAGGATTTTTTTCTGAATCTCCTGAGCAAAAGAAAAACCCGCAATCAAAATAAAAACAGTCAGAAAGAAAAGTTTTTTCATAAGTATAACCCAATCCTAAATATTTAATTATCTTATATTAATACTCGAAAAAACGGTTGTCAATTTAGGGAAGTCGGGCTATGTAGTACGCACAAATCTTGCCTAAAATTGATTATGTGATAGAATTAACCAATTCTATTTTGAGTTTATAGAGGAAAAGTTT
>DEEV01000030.1:6108-6576 GCA_002350445.1 Treponema sp. UBA2869
GATGTATTGGAACTGGACGATCTTCTTTTTAAAATCGTAAACAAAAAAGATCAAATCGTTGTTTTGGGTGATGAAGACGCTGCCGTTGAAATCAGTTTTTTTGAAGGTGGTTACAAATATACTGTTTTCACCTCCATGGAAAGTTTAAACCATATGTTTGATTAGACTGGAGGAAAAAATGATTAAACTCTTAAAACTATTTACTATATCATTTGCATTATCAGTACTTTTCTTTTCTTGTGCAAAAAAACCACTTACTCTTGATAAAGAAACTCCAATGAAAGCTTTACTCAAGGCAAGCGACCAGGAACTAACAAAACTAATCATTAAGGAAGCAAAAGAAAAAGGAAATATACCTGAAGAAAATCTCGAAGTTGAATACATTCTAAGGGATGATGAAAGTCAAGCTATTGCTGTAAAACTTAAAGTGAAAGAGCAATAAAGATTTTTCTTTTCACATAAAATAAG
>DEEV01000085.1:0-269 GCA_002350445.1 Treponema sp. UBA2869
TGTTATGTTCCTGCCGGCCGTTTTCCGCTTGTTTCTACTGTTGTAATGACAGTTACACCTGCGGTTGCGGCAGGCGTTAAAAACGTAATTATGTGCACACCACCGCGCGTTCATCCGGATGATTCGGACCAGGCCGGAAGAAAAGGCGAGGGCGTTCCTGGAAAAGCTTTTGTTGGCGGTAAGCCTTATGCCGACGAAGGAATTATGGCGGCCGCTTATATTTGCGGTGTGAATCACCTTTATTGTGTGGGTGGTGCTCAGGCAGTTGG
>DEEV01000085.1:312-1803 GCA_002350445.1 Treponema sp. UBA2869
ATTGTTGGACCTGGAAATAAATTTGTTGCGGCTGCAAAAAAAGCTGTTTATGGAACGGTTGGAATTGATATGGTTGCAGGTCCTACCGAAGTTTTGATTATTGCTGATGATTCTGCTAACCCGACTTGGGTTGCGGCAGATTTGCTCGCTCAGGCAGAACACGACGTTGTTGCTCAGCCGGTGCTTGTTACTAAAAATGCAGATTTTGCAAAAAAAGTAAGCGATGAGATTGAAAAGCAGCTTGAAACGCTTACTACAAAAACTACAGCTCGCCAGAGTATTGATAACTGTGGTGTAATTATTCTTGTTGATTCAATTGAACAGGCTGTTGAATGTGCAAACCGTAAGGCTCCGGAACATCTTGAACTTGCAATGGATGATGGCAGCGAGCGAAAATATGCTCAGGAAAATGTTCACAATTATGGTTCGCTTTTTATAGGTCATCATTCTGCAGAAGTTTTTGGAGATTATTCGGCAGGTCTTAATCACACTTTGCCAACAAGCGGTTCTGCTCGTTTTACAGGCGGATTAAGCGTTCGAATGTTCCTTAAAACAGTTACTACGCTGCGTGTAGACGGTTCTAAAAACGGAATGATTAAATCTGCGGCTGCGGCTGGATCTTTGGGTGATGCAGAAGGACTTGCGGCACATGCCCGAGCGGCAAGAATCAGAATAAACGGCTAGAGGTTAATTTTAACGGTCCCGGAGCCAGTCGAAGGGTCAGAAACCACCGTAAATTAATCATTTTAGAGGAAAAATATGGTTTTAAAAGTAAATAAACTTGGCGACGAAGTTTTAAGAAATAAATCGGTTCCGGTAGAGGCTGTAACAGACGAAATTAAACAGCTTTGCGAAGACATGTTCGAAACTATGATTGAACATGATGGCGTTGGTCTTGCGGCTCCTCAGATTGGAAAAAATATCCGCCTTTTTGTTGTTATTGCTGATGATGATGTTCGCCGCGTTTTTATTAATCCTCAGATTATTAAGACAAGTGCGGAAACCGGTGAATATGACGAAGGCTGCCTTAGCATTCCTAATGTTTACGAAACTATTGTGCGTCCGGTTTCGGTAACGGTTCAGGCATTGAACGAACGTGGACGTCCTTTTACTCTTGAAGCAGACGGACTTTTGGCTCGAATTATTCAGCACGAAAATGACCATCTTGACGGTGTTTTGTATATTGACCGCGGCGACCCTGATTTTAAAACTAAAACCGAAAATAAATTTAAAAAGCTGCGCGAAAAAGCTGCAAAAAAGGCTAAAAAATAATTTATGATTAATATTTTATATGCGGGCTCTCCGGAACCTGCCGCTTCAACATTGCAGATTCTCTTTGATAACGCTCAAAATAGTGACAGTGGCTATAAAATTGTTGGCGTGCTTTCTAACCCGCCTACGGCAAAAGGACGACACAAAGAGCCAACTCCAACGCCGGTTGCCGCTCTTGCTCAAATGCTGGACCTTCCCGTGCTTACGCCGGAACATCTT
>DEEV01000085.1:1828-6065 GCA_002350445.1 Treponema sp. UBA2869
GACCAGGTAAAAGCCTTAAATCCTGATATTCTTGTTTGCTTTGCTTATGGTCACATTTTTGGACCTAAATTTTTAGAATGTTTTAAATACGGCGGAATAAATCTTCATCCGTCACTTCTTCCAAAATACCGTGGCTGTACGCCTGTGCCTGCCGCAATCATAAACGGCGACAAGCAGACTGCCGCAACAATTCAGACTTTAAGCCTTAAAATGGACGAAGGTGATATTCTTGCGCAGAAAATCATAGATTTAAATGGAAGCGAAACAACCGGTTCTCTTCTTGATACAAGCGCAAAAGAAGGTGCAAAATTAATCTGCGATCTTCTTAATACAGTTTCTCAAACGGGAAAAATGATGCAGGGAAAGCCTCAATCTGGTGAAGCTTCTTATACTAGCATAATCACTAAAGAAGATGCTAAAATAAACTGGTCTGAAAGTGCACAAAAAATCAGCGCAAAAATAAGGGCTTATAACCCCGAGCCTTGCAGCTGGTGCATTGACGAAAACAATCAGCCGCTTAAAATTCTTGAAGCAGACTTTGTTGAACAGAATCAGACTGTTTTTGCAAAAGCAGAGCCGGGAAAGGTTATTGAATATGTTAAGCCACAGGGCATAATAATTCAGACTGGAGACGGAATTCTTGTAGCAAAAAAACTTCAGCGTCAGGGCAAAAACGCTATGTTATATAAAGACTTTATGAACGGTGCACGCAATTTTACGGGTACTATATTAAAATAGGATTAAGCATTATGAACTTTAAGTTTAGTTTAAAAAATCTACGAATAAGCCTTACAGAATCATACAAAAAACTGGAAGGAAATCTTGGAGTGCTTTTTGGCACCTGCCTTACTGCAATGATTATTATGGCTTTTACCGCCTTTGCAGTTTTTGGTCTTAACGTAAAGGGACCGGAAAAGGTTCTTGTTCCAAATTTAATCGGAAAATCTCTTGAAGATGCAATTTTGGAAATGCAGGTTAAACAGCTTAATGCAAGAATCTCCCTGCGATATTCTGATACTCCCGGCGACGAAGGTACTGTTCTTGCACAGAATCCTGCGGCTGAATCAATTGTAAAAGGATATTCAAACGTTGACCTTGTTGTAAGCCGCGGCGTTATTGTAAACCAGCTTGACGACTATGTTGGCATGAATTATGAAGAGCTTAAGCTTAAGATTCAAGCACTTTTTGCGGGACAAAGCAAAGCACTTATTGTAATTGATACTCCAAAATATATTCCGGATTCTTCTGCGGCAGGAACTATTCTTGAACAGGATCCGCCGGCAGGAACTTCAATCAGCGAGCCTGTAAATGTAAGCCTTGTAGTAAGCCGTGGTCCTAACTATGAAAATACAAAGGTTCCTGACTTAAAAGGTCAGAGCGTAAACGATCTTTTGCAGACAATTACACGAAGCAAGCTTGTATTTGATATTACAAGCCACCGTGCAAAGTCTGATGAAACTCCTGGTACTGTAACTGACCAGATGGCAACAGATGCTGAATATCTTCCAAATTACAGCCGTTTGACTGTAGAAATGGCAATGCCGGACGGACAGTACAACGGAAACGTATACGGAATCTTTAAAGCAGAACTTAATGAATATCCTTATCCGGTTCCAATGCGCATAGATGCAGCTCCAACCGACGGCGACAGCTTTACTCTTGTAAGCTTCTATCACCCGGGTGGAAACGTAACTTTGCCTTACGCAGTTCCAAAAGGCACTGTATTAACTCTTTACGTAGCAGACAAGGTTGCTGCAAGGAAAACTGCAAACTGAAGATGAACGGTCCGCTAGTCTGCCTGACTTTAACAGGCCGAACATTGGAAGAAGATTTATCGCTGGTCAAAAAGTATGAAAAGCTGATTGACGTTGTAGAATTGCGCGCAGATCTTTTGAACGAAGATGAACAGCTTTATGTAAAAAGATTTCCGGCTTTAATCTACCATCCGTGCATTCTTTCAATAAGGCGAGACATAGACGGCGGAAAATATTCCAGCGGCGAATTTTCGCGTACAAACCTGTTTGGAAGGGCAATGGCGTTTGCAAATACAAACACTTCGCGAAACTTTGCCTACGTAGACTTTGAAAGCGACTATCACATTCCAAGTATTCAGGATGCGGCTCAGGCTTTTGGTATAAAAATCATAAGAAGTCATTACAGCATTTCTGAACCTGTTACAAATTTAAGACAGTTATGTGATTCTATGCGTAAAACCGGCTTTGAAATTCCAAAAATCTGCTTTATGCCCGATTCTCTTTCCGACGTAATTTCGCTTTTTAAGGAAAGTGCGCAGATTAATTCCTATGACCATATCATTTACGCAATGGGTGCTGAAGGTTTTCCTTCAAGAATCCTTTCGGGCATTACACATTCTATGATTACTTACGTGTATCCGGAATCTTCTATTTCTCAGAAAAACGAAAACTTTTTGGTTGATCCTATTAAGATTCACCAGTCTTATAACTTTAGAAACATAACAGACCATACAAAGATTTTTGCGGAAACCGGCTGGCCGCTTAATAAACCTGCCGCTCCGGCTTTTTTTAATGACGCTTTTTCAAAACACAATATGAACAGCGTTTACATTCCAATCAAATCAAATATGGTTTCGGAATCTATAAATTTCTGTGAACAGACCGGAATTAAATATCTTTCGGTTTCAAAGCCGTTTAAAGAAACTGTGCTTTTTTACCTTTCCGGCAAAAGTCCTGAGGTTGAACAGATTGGTTCGTGCAACGCAATCATAAGCCGACAGAATAAATGGTTTGGCTACAATACAGATATTCACGGTTTTAAATATGCACTTTTAGATTTTCTTGGACCTGACACAAAGATTAAAAAAAAGAAGGTTTCTATAATTGGAGCAGGCGGAGCTGCAAAAGCGGCCGCTTATGTGCTTAAACAGCTGGGGGCAAAAGTCTGTATTTTTAACCGTTCGCTTCCGCATGCCCAGCAGATTGCAAATAAATACGGATTTGAGTTTTCGCTTCTGGATGCTCATTCCGTTCAAAAACTTGGTGAATATTCTTATCTTATTGTGCAGGCTACTTCTGTTGGTTCTGATTCGGACACAATTTCTAACATGCAGAACGATCCTGTTTACTTTTACAATTTCCGGGGCCACGAGCTTGTTTTTGATTTGAATTATACGCAGAACATTACGCCGGTAATGAAAAGGGCTCAGAACGCTGGCTGCCGTGTTTGTAACGGACACAAAATGATGGAATACCAGTTTAAGCTTCAGTTTAAGCTTTTTACCGATGTTGATTACGATTTTCCAGAAGAAAATCCTGCAGAAGCTGTAAAAGAAATATTAAAAAATCAAATAAAAAAGGATAAAAAAAATGGAACTTTCACAAGCTGAACAAAAAGTTTTAGTTGCTAACACTGCAATTGACACACTAATAAAAGAAGGCAAAATCTTTAGCGGAATGAAGATTGGTCTAGGAACCGGCTCTACTGCAATGCCGGCTGTAAAACGTCTTGCCGAGCATATAAAAAACGGCGACCTTAAAGACATTAAGGCTGTTGCGACTAGTTTTCAGACTCAAAATGCATGCCAGGATTACGGCATTCCGGTTTATTCAATGAACGACAGAATTATTGGCGGTTGTCTTGATCTTGCAATTGACGGTGCCGACGAAATTGACCCGGGAAATAACTGCATTAAGGGAGGCGGCGCTGCACACGTTCGCGAAAAGATTGTAGAGTACAATGCAAAAGTTTTTGTGGTAATTGCTGATGCTTCTAAATCTGTTCGGACAATTGGTACAAAGTTCCCGGTTCCTGTAGAAATTATTGCAGAAGCGCGTTCAAGCGTTTCAAGCCGTCTTGTTGCAATGGGAGCAAAACCAGTTTTGCGCGAAGGTGTAAAAAAATGCGGTCCTGTAATTACAGATAACGGAAATATGATTCTTGACTGCACCTGGGAAAATCCAATCAACGTACCGGAAATGGAAGACAAAATTAATTCCATTGCAGGCGTTGTAGAAACGGGGCTTTTTACAAAAAACAAGCCGCTTGTATTTATTGCAAAGGCAGACGGTTCTGTAGAACGCCGCTAGTTTTTACATAATTTTCTGAATATGTTTCCGCCTCTAAGCACAAAAAAAGCGCATTTATATTGTACTCAGGTTATAAAAAAAATAGAGGACGGAAGCATTCAGCTTTTGGATATTTCAAAACCAAGTGAAGAACGCCCGGCAGGACAGGGCGTTATGATAGGCGTCCTAGTGTG
>DEEV01000085.1:6131-8994 GCA_002350445.1 Treponema sp. UBA2869
CAATAATCAGCGAGCAGGAACTGGAAAAGGCACTTAAAAAAAATGACAAAGCCATACACGAACTTACAGAACAGATTGCAATTTGCGCAGAGCCTGATAAAAAAGCATCACTTAAAAAAAAGCGGACAGAATTAACTGATGAATCTCTTAAAAACGTTTTTTCGCTTTATACTTTTTATGATTTTAGCGGTAATAAAATTACACTGAATCAGATTATTGAAAAACATGGCGGCGTTCTTCCGCAGACTGGCACCGGCGACTGCTGCGCGCCAAACCTCTTTTCTTACGCTTTAAAAAATCATTATCATGTGCAAAGCCTTTGCGAAGTTTACTTTGGACGTGACACAGAAACCCGCAAAAACGGGCATGAATATCCGCCTTGCGACGAGCGCTGCCGCTATATTTTACCTTACATTCTTGGGCTTGAAATTCTTTACCGCGATGATGATTTTGCAGTTATAAACAAGCAGCCCGGGCTTTTAAGCGTTCCCGGACGTGGAGAAGACAAGCAGGACTGTGCAGAAAGCCGTTTTAAGCAGTTGTTTTCGGCGTGTGATGTTTGCTGCGAGCTTGAGCAGCCTGCCGTTCACCGTCTTGATATGGAAACTTCAGGCATTCTGATTCTGGCGTTTAATAAAGAAACTCATTCGTATTTTAATAAGGAATTTCGAGAAGGGCGGGTAAGCAAAAAATACATTGCGCTTTTGGATGGTGTACTTGAAAAATCTGACGGATTGTCGTCTCCAAAACACGGCGAACAGTCCGGGCTCATAGAAATTAAGGCTCGTCTTGATGTAGATAACCGTCCGCATCAGATTTATGATGAAGAAAATGGAAAACTTGGCGTAACAAAATGGACAAAGCTTTGCGGCCAAACTTATACAAATCCTGACAACAAAACAAAGCGCGTTACGCGAGTTCTTTTTGAACCAGAAACCGGCCGTACGCACCAGTTACGCATTGCAAGCGCCTTTAAGCAGGGCTTTAATCTTCCTATTATTGGTGACAGCCTGTACGGCACAAAAACACCCGGTCAGCGCCTTTATCTGCATGCATCAGAGATAACTTTTATCCACCCAAAATCAGCACGTAAAATTACCTTCTTTTGTACCCCCGACTTCTAATATTTCTTAAGTCAGATACCGGTCGAATTTGTGTCATGATATCACCTCTTTAATGAGTTAACTAGTAGGGAAATTCCCCTGTAATTTTTTTATTTTTTTCTGTTCAAATTGAATTTTGTGTGTTAAAATAAATGTAATTAGGCAGAATTCAATTTTAATTCAATAAAAACTGTATTCTGAGCCGATAATAAAAAGGTACTAAATACATTTTTTTGCAGGAGTTTATATGGCAAAGGTTTTGGATCGTTTTGATACGACGGCAAAGAGACATGTTCCCCTTAAGGCTAAACTTTTGGGATTAATTCTTGGAGGTATTGTTTTTGGTGTTGGTACTACAGCTGTAGTATCTTTGACTGTTTTTAATAATGGTCTAATTAAAGAAACCCAGGAAGGTCTGGAGCATACATCAGCCGGTGTACTTTGGACAATGGATGACTGGCGTGACACTATCGAAAGTCATGGTGCAATGCTTGCCTCTACAGATCATATAAAAGGTTACCTTACTACAGGCAATACAGGTGATGCTGCTTCTTATCTTAAAGAAAAAGCAAAGCTTTGCAGACTTGATTTACTTGCTCTTACAGACAAGAACGGAACTGTAATTGCAGGAACAAACGTAGCTGCAGGTTACAAAAGCCAGAATTCAATCATCAGAAAAGCATTAAACGGTACCGTAAGTTATGCTTACGATGAATTTGGTAATATGACTTATGCCTTGCTTTCTGCAACACCAGTAAAAGTAAATGGGGTTGTACTTGGATGTCTTATTACAGGTTATGACCTTACAAGCATGGAAGATGACGGTTATGTTGCTATAACAAAAAATAATTACAATGTTGAATGTACTGTATTTAAGGGTAAGGTTCGTGTATCAACAACTCTTGGTGCAAACATGATTGGAACAAATCTTTCTAACGATGCAATTGTTCAGCAAGTTCTTGTAGATGGTCAGCCATATCATGGTGGAAATAAAATAAACAGCATTGACTATTATACAAACTATACTCCACTTATTAGTGAAGATGGAAATGTAACAGGTATGGTTTTTGTTGCTAAGTCTATGGCTGTAATTGAAGCCGTTAGTACACAAACAATTATGATTGTTGTTCCTGTTGCTATTGCAATGATTCTTATTATTGGACTTGTAAGTTTCTTCTTTGTTCGCTGGATTATGATTCGTATCAGAAACGTAACAGTATTCCTTGCAGACCTTGCAAGTGGAGACGCAGACCTTACAAAACGCTGTTCTCTGTTCCTGCGTGATGAAATTGGTGATTTGATTATCAACTTTGACCTTTTCATGGATAAGCTTCAGGAAATTGTTAAGGCTCTTAAAGAATCTAAGGAAGAGCTTGGTTCTAGTGGTGAAAATCTTGCCGTAAGTACTCAGGATACATCAAGTTCTATTACACAGATTATTGCAAACATTGACTCTATCCACTCACAGATTAAATCTCAGGGTGACAGCGTTGTTAGTACAAACCAGTCTGTTGAAAAGATTTCTGGTGCAGTTTCTTCACTGCATAACCTTATTGAAAGCCAGGCTGCCAGCGTAACTCAGGCTTCTGCGGCTGTAGAAGAGATGATTGGAAACATTTCTTCTGTAAACAAATCTGTAGAAAAAATGTCTTCTTCATTCACAACTCTTCAGGAAAATGCTGATATTGGATTTAAGAAGCAGGAAAATGTGAACGACCGAATTAAGCAGATTGAAGCACAGTCTCAGATGCTTCAGGAAG
>DEEV01000085.1:9059-15199 GCA_002350445.1 Treponema sp. UBA2869
AACCTTCTTGCTATGAACGCAGCAATCGAAGCGGCTCACGCCGGGGAAGCCGGAAAAGGTTTTGCGGTTGTTGCAGACGAAATCAGAAAGCTTTCGGAAACATCTTCTGCACAGTCAAAGAAGATTGGAGAACAGCTTAATAACATCCGTGCTTCTATTACAGATGTAGTAACTTCTTCTAGTGAAGCAAGTGATGCATTGAACGAAGTATCTGGTCAGATTAAAGAAACAGATCAGCTTGTTATTCAGATTCGTTCCGCTATGGAAGAACAGAATGAAGGTTCTAAGCAGATTGTTGATGCTTTGCGCGATTTGAACAGTTCGAGTGGAGAAGTTCACAATTCTTCTAACGAAATGTCTGCACGCAGCGAAGAAATCGTAAAAGATATGGCTGTTCTTGCAGAAGCTTCTTCTGTTATGAGCCAGAGTATGGACGAAATGGCTATTGGTGCCAAGAAGATTAACGAAACAGGTTCTACGATGCGTGACATTGCAGAGTTTGTAAAAGCTTCTATCGATAAGATTGGTGCTCAGGTAGACCTTTTCAAAGTTTAATAAACAATTAGATTTTGTAAGGCGGTTCTGGTTATTTTGCTGGAACCGCCTTTTTTATTTGCGCATAAAAAAACGGTGGTTTTAAAAGCCTTAACCACCGTTTTGTAAGCAAAAAATTGTTATTTATTTCCAGTCATTTGTATTTATTCCGCAGCCACGCATAAGCGCACTTGAATAAACGCCTACATAGCCGTCTACTGAGCGGTCCCAGCTAAAGTCTTTTTGCATACCGCGAACCTGCATCTTTTTAATGTGGTCTTTTTTGTTGTAATATGCATACAAAGCCCATCCAACAGTGTTATAAATGGCATCCGGGGTAAGGGCATCAAAAAGGAAGCCTGTTCCATCTCCAGTTTGTTCGTTGTACTGTTCAACCGTGTCTGCAAGTCCGCCTGTTCTGCGTACAATTGGCAATGTTCCATACAAAATTGAATACATCTGGTTCAGTCCGCATGGTTCGTATTTTGACGGCATAAGGAAGAAATCTGAACCGGCTTCTATTAAATGCGAAAGTGATTCGTCGTAACCAACATATGCACGCAAGTTTGGCAATTTAGATTCAAGCGAACGGATTTCGTCTTCGCACCATTTTTCGCCGCTTCCAAGAATTGCAAACTGAAGATTCATATTTGTACACATTGCATAGGCAGAACCATAAGTTGGCGCAAAGATTTCGGCAATACCTTTCTGGTCTGCAAGGCGTGTTACAATTCCAATTACAGGAATGTTCGGGTCTACAGGTAAGCCCATCTTTTTTTGCAGTTCTGCTTTACATTTTGCTTTTCCGCTTAAATCCTTATAGTCATAATTTGCAGGAATGAGCTTGTCTTTTTTTGGATTCCAGGTTTCAAGATCACAGCCGTTCAATACACCCGCAACGCAGTCAGAACGCACGCGGAGGAGCCCGTCCAATCCAAATCCGCCGGCTTCGGTCTGCATTTCGCCCGCATAAGTTGGAGAAACGGTCGTAATCATATCAGCACAGGAAATGCCTGCCTGAAGCAGATTTATTGCTCCGTGGTGCTCAAGTCCGCCTCCGTAATAAAGCTGCCAGTCCAGACCAAGGGCAGGGAACTGGTCTTTTCCGTAAACGCCCTGGTAGCCAAGGTTATGAATTGTAAATACGGATGCAGTGTGTGCAAAATATCCGTTGCGGCAAACGCATTTTAAGAGAACCGGCACAAGTCCGCAGAACCAGTCGTGTGCGTGCATAATGTCGGGGTACCAGCCGAGCATGCGGCAAAGCTGGAAGGCTCCGTGACACAAAAGGGCAGAACGATAAGGGTTATCATGAAAGTCTGATTCTGCTTTTGTTCCGTAAATGCCGTCGCGTCCGTAAGCCTGTTCGTGGTCAAGAAAATAAACCGGAACATCGGTTTTTGGAAGTGAAGAATAATAAACTTTTACCCAGGTTTCTACCTGTCCAGCCGCAACCGCAAGTGGACTTTCAATTGGAGTAAGCTTTGAACGGTCAATTTTATAATAACGCGGCATTACAATGCGTACGTCGTGTCCCTGTTTTCTAAGGTTAATTGCAAGCGCGCTTACGGCGTCGGCAAGTCCACCTGTTTTTGCAAAAGGAACAGTTTCTGAAGTTACCATTAAAATCTTCATATTTTTTCTCCTGAGTAAGGCCTATTTCGGCCGGTGATTTTTGCTTTACTTTTCTATTTTAGATACAGCTTTTTTAAAAGCTTCTTTACTGTTAATTATTGATTTTTCAGAACAGCAGTAAGCTATTCTAAACCATCCTTTTCCTGCAAAGCCGGAGCCTGGCGCACAAAGAATGTTATATTTTTTAAGGTGCTCTGTAAAAGCCATGTCATCATCATTCCAGTCGTCCGGAACTTTTACCCAAAGATAAAATGCTCCTTCCGGACGAATATATTTTAAGCCTGCGTAATTCATTACCTGCATAATCTGGTTGCGTCGTTTTTCGTATGCAGAATAATCACATTTTGCATTCCAGGTTGTGGAAAGCACTTTCTGAAAGAAAGACGGTGCGTTTACAAAGCCTAAGGTTCTGGTTGCAAATATTGCGGCTTTTACAAAATCATCTTTTTCGGGACAGGCAGGGTTTATGCAGATATAACCGATTCGTTCGCCCGGCAGACTAAGGTTTTTAGCAAAGCTTGTTACAACAACGCTGTATTCGTAGTGAGGGAAAGCGGCTGCAACAGTTTTTCCATCATAAGTGATTGCGCGATATGGTTCATCAAGAATTAGATAAGGTGCACGTCCAGTTTTTTTTGCGTGCTCGCTAAGAACGGTACAAAGTTCTTTAATTTCTTCCTGTGAATAAATTTTACCGGTTGGATTGTTTGGTGAATTTATAAGGATTGCGGCGGTTTTATTTGAAAGATGCTTTTTTATTTCATCGCAGTCCAGACTAAAATCATCTTTTGTTTTTACTTTAACAACGTTTGCTCCAAAATTATGAACATAATGTGTGTATTCAGCAAAAAACGGGCATGGAATAAGAACATCATCACCAGAATTAATGATTGCCCTAAGCGTACAGTTTATAGCACCGGCCGCACCGCATGCCATAATTACATTTTCTGCACCAACTTTAACGCCCTGTTCTATAGATGTTTTTTCTGCCATTGCGGCTCTTGTTTCCAAAAAGCCTGGGTTTGGCATATAACCGTGTCTCAGGTGTGTTTTATCAGAGGCAACCTTTAAGACCTGTTCATATACTTCTTCTGGAGGATCCAGGTCGGGGTTTCCTATACTAAAATCAAATACATTTTCTTCGCCATACTTTTTTTTAAGCAGGGCGCCTTCTTCGAACATTTTTCTTATTACGCCGTTTTCAGGACTTTCTACAATTGCTTTTACTTGTTGTGAAATCATAATATATATTATACACCCTAAAAATCATTTTTTAAACTTACTTCCTCATTTTTTTTTATTTTGATATAATGATTTTATGAAGCGTTGTGCAGCATTATTATCAGTTTTTCTTTTATTTTCCGGCTTTTTATTTGCGGCAAATTTTAATTCAAAAATGTCTGATTCTGAGCTTGAAACCCTTAAAAATGGGGGGCTTTTAGTCCGAAACATAGATTTTTACAGCAATATTTCGCTTGATGCAGCAGATAAAGCCTATACTGATTTTTTGCGTTCAAAAATGAAAAAGCTTGCACCTCGCTATCTTGTAGAAGTTATTAAATACATTCCTTACGAAGGCATGGAAGATTTGCCGGAGCGCTTTGAAAATATTTTAAATAATGTTCAGGATTATGTTGGCATTCCTTACTGGTCTGTAGAAGCGGAACGCTGGTTTGATCTTTTTACCTATGCAAAAATTACAGATAAATATAATGATGACGAAAAATATGTTGTTAAAGCCGATTTACGGATGGACCCGTTTGATATAGTCAGCGAGCGATTTGAAGTTCGTAAAACAGAAAATGCTTTTCTTTACCTTGCAATAAATGAAAATAAGCTTTCGTATCACAATGTTTTAGACTGTGTCTGGCCGGAACGTATGCAGATTGGCATTTATGTTTTCCGTGATGATGAAACTGGCTGCTGGGTAATGTACGGAATTGGCGGCGTAAGAGCACCAAGGTTTCCATTCTTTCATAAAAGAATTTCTATTTCATTTATAAACAGAATTAAGACTTTGTGCGAATACTTTTTAAATAAACTTTAGGACTGCATTATGATTTGGTTGATTGGTAAAAATGGAATGTTGGGGCAGGAGGTTGCCCGTCAGCTGGAAGAGGCTCATCTTCCGTGGGTTGGAACTGGCAGCGAAGTTGATGTTACCGATGCAAATTCACTGGATACATTTGAACGTTCTATAGAAACTGCAGCATATTTTCCTTCGAGTCTTCCACACCAGGAACGTCAGATTAAATGGATTATTAATTGCAGCGGTTATACAAATGTAGACAAGGCAGAAGAAGATTCTGATGCCGCTTACAAAATTAATAGGGAAGGAGCCTGCAATATTGCCCGCCAGGCAAGGAAAATTGGCTCAAAACTCATTCACATTTCAACTGATTATGTTTTTGATGGAAAAGCCAGCCAGTCTTACACTGAAGATGCTGTAAAAAATGCGCAGGGAATTTATGCTAAGTCTAAGTCGGAAGGCGAAGATGCCATTGAAAAAGAAATGAATCAGTATTATATAATACGAACTTCGTGGCTATATGGCTTTAATAAGAATAATTTTGTATACACTATGACAAAACTTATGAACAGCCAACCGGAAATTAAGGTTGTAAACGACCAGAAAGGCAGTCCGACTTTTACCTGTGACCTTGCAGAAGTAATTTTACGGTTTATTAAAAAGTCGGAAGGAGCGACATCGTTTTTTGGAAAGAACAGTGCGCCTGCATACGGCATCTATCATTTTTCGAACGAAGGCGAAACAACCTGGTTTGATTTTGCAAAGGAAATCTACCGTCTTGGTAAAAAATATAACCGCATAAACGGAGAATGTTCTGTAGCACCTTGCTCTACAGAGGACTTTGGAGCAAAAGCCCCGCGTCCAGCATATTCTGTTTTAAGCAAAGAAAAAATCAAAAAGACTCTTAAAATCAAAATTCCATCATGGCAATCTAGTCTGGAATATTTTATTAAAAATAAGAACTTTTAATTTTCAGAGCAAATGCATTTGCCCCGTAAAAGCTAGTACTCAAACCACTGACCGTCAGTTGTAAGATACCAGTCTGCCGTCAGGTTTTGAGATGAAGGCTCAGCCCAGGAAATACTTCCGTCGTAGTTTAAAATTGCAACGCGGTTTCCGTTTTTGCAGATAGTCTGCGGCATAGAAGCGCTTCTGTTGTATGCAAAGCGTTTCTTTGTTGAAAGATCGTAACAGTATACTTTGTTTTTTCCGATGTTGGTAAAAAGCTGTTTTCCGTAAAGTGTAGTAAAGGCTTCTGAATCTTCACTGCTGAATTTTAGGATATTTGTTATTGTTCCGGTAAGCGTATTGTAACTGAATACAAAGGTTGTTTTTCCGTTTTCATCGCTTACAAGATTTATTCCGTAAATTATTGCACCATCAGTGCTGAGTGCATAAGCAACATTGCCGCCAAGTCTTATAGGAACAGTTTCCAGTGTAGTCAAATCAATGCAAACAAGCGGTACCTGCGGGTTAGACGAGGCAGATTTAGCTACATAAAGGTTTCCGTTATTTACAAGAACTGCATCCTGAATACCAAGTCCAGAATATACGTTTTTAAGCTGCGATTTTTCCATATCAAAAACATTTACACTGGTACTGCTTTCAATATCTATAATATAATTTTTTCCGTTGATATTCTGAATGCGAAGAATCTGAATGTTGTTTGCCGGAGTAAAAAGCGCTTTCTGCTCTTTTGTTTGAAGATTCAAAAGGCAAACCGGATTCCTTGTATTTTTTGACCATAAAACTACCGAAGAAGAATCATAAGCTTCGATATTTGTAAAGCCGCTTACGTTTGCAAGAGTTTTAATTTCACCAGAATCGTAAGAAGAATTGTAGATTGTAGATTCTGTTAGCATATAAAAATTCTGTGGGGCAGGAGCCATGGAAAGAATTTTTGTATAAGGATTTGATGTATATTCAATAAGGTTTTGAGATG
>DEEV01000085.1:15230-16517 GCA_002350445.1 Treponema sp. UBA2869
TGAATCGGTCATATACATTGCGCCATTTTTGCTTCCAAGGTAAATTGACGCGCCATGTTTTGTTCCTGTACTTATTGCGTTTGAACCGCGCGGTCCCTTATAAGTTTTTACAATTCTTGGGTTAGAAACTTTCAGATTTTCCTGATTTTCAAGCATCTTAAGCTCATAACTGTTTTTACCGTCATATTCAAGATAATACAAGTTAGAATCTTTTGTTGTAGAAAGAATAATCGGATTGCTTGCAGGAATTGATGCAACCGAAGTTCCCTGGAATGCATTTACAATGTGAATATAATTGTCTTTCACTCCAGCAAGAAAAATATTGTTATTAAACATTACAACCTGTTCAAGACCATTCATTACTTTAATTTTCTGTTTTAAAACACCGGTAAGCAGGTTGTAATAGGAAATGCTGCCCGTAGGCGAATAAAATGCAACGCTTTTTTCTGTATCGCTTGTATTTACGTAGTTTACAATACTTGTTTTTGATTTCAGCTTGTTTACAATCTGCCAGCCCTGTGTCTTTACAAAAAGGGCTCCATCCATTGTTGCTGTTCCAATAATCAAATATGTTCCTTTAGAACTGAATGAAAGAGAAGTGATTGAATCTGAAAATTTACGCTGATATTTACGGGTAAGGGTAGTCCAATCCCACACACTTACTTTGTTTACTGAACCACCGTCGCTTTCGTAAGCCGCAACAAGATTCCCGTCTGGCGAAACAGCCAGAAGTTTAATTCCAACTTCGCAAATCTGGTAATGTTCGCCCTGTCCGTCCTGCGACCACTTAATAATAAAACCGTCCTCTCCGGTAGAAAAGAAATTCTGATCAAAACCAGAAGAAGCCTGAACTGGACAGATTGCAGTAACAGCATCGTTATGTGATTGTTTTGAATTATGTGACTGCGCAGAAATCAAAAAAACTTCTACTGCTGCAACAAAAACTAAGGACAAGAACTTTTTCATTTTGCACCTCCAGAAACAAGGAAAGAAATGTCTCCTGTAAAGCCTATTATAAATAAAAAGGCAATTATTGCGAATCCTACAAACTGAATGTAATATTGAATTCTAGGATTAATTTTTCGTCTGATTATTATTTCTATTAATGAAATTAAAATAATTCCACCGTCAAGAACAGGAATGGGAAGCAGGTTCATTATAAAAAGCGAAATGCTGATTATAGAAAGAATTTCCATCATTGAAATTAAACCGATTTTAATGCTATCGCTAAAACCTTCTTTTACAGTTGAGCCAATTATGTTTGTTACGCGGATGGGGCCGCCAACG
>DEEV01000085.1:16706-17801 GCA_002350445.1 Treponema sp. UBA2869
TATGTCTTTATCTGCTTTGAGCGAAACATTTTTTACAAGCTCAGAAAAGTCTGTAATTTCAGTTCCGTCAATTTCTACAATTAAATCGCCTGTCTGTAGTCCGGCATCGCGTGCAGGTGATTCTTTTTGAGTCTGAACATCTGGAACAATAATTTTATTTGAAAGCGTATAATATTTGTAGCCGATTTTTGCAATGCAGATGCAGCAGAATAAGGCAAATATAAAATTAAAAAAAGGACCTGCAAAAGCTATAAGCGCTCTTTTTACAGGATGAACTCCATAGAAGGAATCCTGATCTGCAATAATTTCAGGAAGTTTTTCGTCTACGGCTTTTCTAAAGTCATTTTCGCCTTTCATGCCACAATAGCCGCCAAGCGGAATTGCAGAAAAACGATAATCTGTTCCCTTTATTGTTTTATGAAAAAGAACAGGTCCAAAACCTACAGAAAATGATTCAACTTTTACACCAAAAAGCTTGGCAAAAATAAAGTGTCCGAATTCATGGAAAATTACAAGAAAAAAAAGGCATAACAGGCCGATTAACCATTTCATATAAGCTCCAGTGCAAGGCTGCGGGCCTGTTTATCTGCTTCGAAAACATCGTCAAAGGTCTGCGGATGGGCATTCCAGTTTTTATCAAGTACAGCACGAACAATGCGTGAAATTGCAGTAAATCCTATTTTTTTGTCTATAAATGCCTGAACGGCAACTTCGTTTGCCGCATTAAAAGCAATTGAATAGCTTTTTTTATTTTTTACACACTCAAAAGCGTAGCTTAAAAGAGGAAAATCGTTTGTTCGCGGACGATAGAAGGTCAATGTTTGGTCAAACAAATCGAACGGTTCCAGGAAAGATTCCTGATTTTCGGGCCAGGTAAGTGCACTGTAAATTGGATGCTTCATATCCGGATCAGAAATCTGAGCATAAAGCATGCCGTCGTTTGTGCGGACAAGTGAATGAACCAGACTTTGAGGATGAACTACTACTTCAATTTGATCTGCAGTTTTATCGAACAATACAGCTGCTTCTATAACTTCAAGACCTTTGTTTGCAAGAGTAGAAGAATCAATTGTAATTTTTTTACCCATATTCCAT
>DEEV01000085.1:17917-18106 GCA_002350445.1 Treponema sp. UBA2869
TCCAATTCGTTCAATTAAATTAAAAATGGCAGAATGTTCTGAATCTACAGGAAGAAGTTTTGCGCCATTACTGCGTGCAAGTTCTTTGATTAATGAACCTGCCATTACAATTGTTTCTTTATTTGCCAAAGCTAAATCAATGCCGCATTCCAATGCAACCTTACTTGGCACAAGCCCTGAAGCTCCTGC
>DEEV01000092.1:0-1898 GCA_002350445.1 Treponema sp. UBA2869
ATCCTCTATCGTAAGATGGAAGGCATCCCCGACGAGTGGGGTACAGCCGTTTCTGTAATGGCTATGGTATTCGGTAACATGGGTGATACATCAGGAACTGGTGTAGCATTCTCTCGCGACCCTTCAACTGGTGAAAACCACTTCATGGCTGAGTACCTTATCAACGCTCAGGGTGAAGACGTTGTAGCTGGTATTCGTACTCCAATGGATATTTCTGCTCTTGAAAAACAGCAGCCAGAAATCTTCAAAGAAATTTCTACAATCCGTGACCGTCTTGAAGCTCACTACCATGATATGCAGGATATGGAATTCACTGTACAGGAAGGAAAACTCTTCATGCTCCAGTGCCGCAATGGTAAACGTACAGGTCCTGCTGCTGTTAAGATGGCTGTTGATATGGTTGCTGAAAAAATGATTACAAAAGAAGAAGCTCTTCTTCGTGTAAAACCAGATCAGCTTGATCAGCTTCTCCACCCACAGTTCGAAGCTAAGGCTCTTAAATCTGCTAAACCTTTGGCATCTGCACTTAACGCTTCTCCTGGAGCTGGTTGTGGTCAGATCGTATTCACAGCTGACGAAGCTGTAGAATGGGACAAAGCTGGTAAGAAGGTTATCCTTGTTCGTAAAGAAACATCTCCAGATGATATTGCTGGTATGTACGTTGCTCAGGGTATTCTTACATCTACTGGTGGACGTACATCACACGCAGCTGTAGTTGCTCGTGGTATGGGTACACCTTGTGTATGTGGATGTTCAGATGTTGTATTCACAGGTAAAGATGCTGTTACAATCGGCGGAAAGAAATTCAAGAAGGGTGACTTCATTTCTATCGACGGTTCAACAGGTAACGTATATGGTGAAGTAATTCCTGTAACTCCAGCTTCAGTTTCTGGCGACCTTGAAACATTCCTTGGATGGGCAGACGAAGTTCGTGCAAAGTCTGTACGTACAACTCCATCTGGAAAGACTGTAAAGGGATTCGATGTTCTTGCTAACGCTGAACAGAACGAAGCTCCACAGGCATTCCGCTTTGGTGCTGCTGGTATTGGTCTTTGCCGTACAGAACATATGTTCTTCGAAGAACCAAAACTTACTTCATTCCAGAAGATGATCATTTCTGACTCTACAGAAGAAAGAAAAGCTAACCTTAAGGCTATTCTTCCACTTCAGGAAAAAGACTTCTACGGAATCATTAAGACAATGGAAGGACGCGCTGTAACAATCCGTCTCTTGGACCCACCTCTTAACGAATTCGTACAGGCTGAAACTCCAGACTTGGCTAAAGCTTTGGCTAAGAAACTTGGTGTTAAAGTTGACTTCATCAACAAGAAATATGCTGAATTGAACGAACACAACCCAATGCTCGGTCACCGTGGTTGTCGTTTGGCTATCACATATCCAGAAATTTACGAAATGCAGGTTGAAGCTATTGCACGTGCAACAGCTAAAGCTGACAAAGAAGGTCTTAAACACGACGTTCGCATCATGATTCCAAACGTAACTACATTCGCTGAATTGAAACAGATTCGTGCTCAGGCAGAAGCTGTAATCGCAAATGTAAACAAAGAACTCGGAGTTTCACTCAAGTTCCAGATTGGTTCTATGATCGAATTCCCACGTGCTGCAGCTACAGCTGACAAGATTGCTGAATATGCAGACTTCTTCTCATTCGGTACAAACGACCTTACACAGACAACATTCGGCTTCAGCCGTGATGACTACTCTAAGTTCATCGATTCTTACTTGGATCAGAAGGTTCTCCTCCAGGACCCATTCAAGACTTTGGACGAAGATGGTGTTGGCGTAATGATCGGCCTCGCAGAAGAAAAAGGACGCAAGGTTAAGACTGACCTTCACCTCGGAATCTGTGGTGAACACGGTGGAGACCCAGCTTCTAT
>DEEV01000092.1:1984-6810 GCA_002350445.1 Treponema sp. UBA2869
GCCGAAAGGGTCGTTTTAGGATTTACTTACTAATTGCGCTCGCTCAAGCTATGCTTGAGCGCTAATAAATAAGTTTTCACACGGACACGCTCAGCGTGCCGTGTAAAACGTTTAATCTCCAGACAAGCCTATGGCTTGCTGGAGAAACCAGATTCGAGCCCGACACCTTCGGTGCGGCTCAATCCATAAAACCTTCTCAGAATTGAGAGGGCCTTTTTTTATGCCCAAACCCATTCATTTCTTCTGTTTAGATGTAACAGCACGCCTTATAGGATTAGGCAACTTTTCTGCTTAAAAAGTTGACGAGACTAATAAATCAGTGTATATTCTGAGAAAAACGGGGACGCAAAGCGATTATGCGACCGCCTCCGTAGCTATTATTACAAGCCCGTCCGAAGTTGGTAGCTAAGAGTCGGGCTTTTTCATGCTCTTAAGTCCTATACAAAATATAATATAATTTCAATATTAAAAAATATAAATCGTTTGTGAGAACAAACTTCGCAATTAGTTGTTTTTAGATTTCTTAATTATAAAGAGAAAAATCGCGCTGCCGATAACTGCGCCGAGGGTGTCGGCGAACCAGTCGAAAATGTCGCAGGAGCGGCCGGGTACTAAAGACTGGTGGAATTCGTCTATAACGCCGTAAAAGCTTACGATTGCAACGGGCAGCCAGAATTGTATGCGCTGTACATAATTTTTTTTGTATACGGCAAACGCAACAAAAAATGTAAGAATAGCAAAGCAGGAACAGTGAACAACTTTATCTGAAAAATGAAATTCGGGCATAAAATCTACGCGAGATTGTGATGATAAATACCAGCTGCAGCCAAAAATAAAAAGTGCAGGCAACCAGCGCAAAAACTTAAAGAAAAATGTTTTAAAATTCATGGTGGGCATATTATTAGTTTGAAGTAAAAAGTTCAAGTGTGTTTTTTCTGTACTTTTCTGTTTGTTTTTGTTCGTCCGGGGAGGGAATCAAAGTAAATGAAATTTTGGCGTGTTAAAGCCGTTTTTGGATGTAAGTAGCCGCGCGTCGGGCAAATTCTTAAAAATATGCAATTGTGTGCCGGCCGTTTTCGCAAAAGCCGATTTTTTTGTACAGCGAAATTGCAGGATTGTTGTTTTCTTTTACAAAAAGGCTAAGTTTTTTTTGTGATGTAAAAAAACGGGTGCAAATTTTGTAAATAAGGTGCCAGGCATAATAATTTTTCCTATAAAGCGGGTGTGTGTAAATGCCGCCAAGCTGTCCCCAGTTAAAACCAATGGCGTTTGTGTTTGCTTTTGCCACAGGTTCTCCATCTGTAAAAAGTGCATAACAAAGTTGATTTTTGAGTATTTGAGTTAATGTTGCGGCGCATTGCAAATTTGTAATTTCCTTTCCGTTTGGCGCAACTTCTTTTATAAGGTATTTTTTTTGCAAATCAAGAAGGATTTCTTCGTCATCGATTGTGCAGCGTTTTATTTCGTCATCGCAGCTCAAAGTTTCCGGCGGAGCGAGCGGTTCTTTTTGCAAAGTCATTAGTTTATAATTTATGATTTGGAATGGATGGATTCCCTGTTCGTTAAAACATTCTATAAAAAAGTCGGTTGTGTTTTTTTGGCCGTTTATGCATTTTACCTGATGTTTTTTTGAAAATTCCGCAAATGAAGTTTTAAAAGCTTCGCAGGCGAGCAGTTGTGTATCTGGAATGCAGTGTAAAAGTGTTTTATCAAAAAAAATAATGCCAAGGAAATTTTCTGTGCTGTTTGAATTAGCGCTTTCAAGAAAATCAGAATTTGTACCATTAAAAATTATATAAATGTCAGGTGATTTGTGACGGATATGACTTGCAAGCTGAACGCAGGTGTGTTCATAAGGAAAAATGAACTTTTCAATTAGCGGAAAGATTTCTGCATTTTTAGAAGCGGCCTGAACAGCGTTTATAAATTCCACGTTAAAATACTAGCAAAATTCCGGGTGATTGTTTATAGTTTTTGTATGAATTTTTTACGTTTTTTCATAGCGGGAATTATTGTTGGCATTGCAAATGTAATTCCTGGAGTTTCGGGCGGTACTCTTGCCGTTGTTTTTAATATTTACGATGAACTTGTTAATTCAATAACTTTGAACGTTAAAAAGTTGTTTGCAAAGCGCGGTTTTCTTATTCCTGTTTTTTTGGGTGTGATTGTCGGAATTTTTGGTTTTAGCAAATTGATTTCATTTTTATATTCACACTTTCCTTCTCAAACAAATTATACTTTTACAGGTCTTATTCTTGGAAGTATTCCAATGATTTTTGGTTATATGACTAAAAAACCAGATTATGAAAACAACGAAAATGGTCGTTTTTCAACCGGGAAAATAATTGGTCTTGTTATTTGTTTTGTTGCAGGATTTGTGGCTTTATCATTTTCGGCTTATTTTGATTGTCTTGTTGCTGATAAAACTATTGTTCACGGAACACTTCCGGACTTTTCAGTAAAATATGCAGTTTTATTTTTTGTTGCGGGCGTTATTGGTGCTGTAGCAATGATAATCCCAGGAATTTCCGGTTCACTTATTATGCTGATAATGGGTGTTTATTACATTGTAATTTTGAGCATTCAGGAGCTTTTTAATCCGCAGGAAATGGTTCATGCAGTTTTATTGTTGACTCCATTTGGTTTTGGCGTTATTGCGGGACTTTTGGGTGGTGCAAAGCTTATCAGTATTTTGCTGAAGCATTGTCCAAATTATACTTATGCGGTAATTCTTGGTTTGATTTGTGCTTCTGCGCTTCGACTTACATTGTATTATGGTTTTGAAAAGAATCCAGTTACAATAATTACCGGCATCTTATGTATGGTGGCAGGTTTTGCGGCAGCATTTTTTAGTTCTAAAATGACAGCTTCAGAAAAAAAATCAGAATAAACAGAGTTTTTCCCGAATGATTTTAATTTTAAGGAAGGATATAATTTAATTATGAGTAACGAAATCTTAAAATTACAAAACGGAAGTGATGTCCGCGGTGTTGCGGCAGAAGGTGTAGAAGGCGAACATATTAATCTTACGCCGGAAATTGCAAGAAAAATTGGCTGCGCTTACGTCAGCTGGCTTGCAAAAAAACTGGATGTAGATGCAATTGCGCTGCGAATTGGCGTAGGGCGTGATTCACGTATTACAGGTCCTGCGCTTGCAGATGGATTGATTGAGGGAATGGTAAGTGCTGGTGCCAAAGTTATTGACTGCGGTATGGCAACAACTCCTGCAATGTTTATGTCCATCGTTTTCCCGGAAACAAACTTTAACGGTTCTGCAATGATTACTGCGAGCCATCTTCCGTTCAACCGAAACGGCATTAAATTTTTTGATGAAGACGGCGGACTTGAGCACGACGATATTACGGAAATATTAAATCTTGCAGGTCTTTTGAATCCTGTAAAAACTGAAGCATACATTGAACAAATTGATTTGATAAGCATTTATGCAGATTATTTGCGTGAAAAAATTGCTCAAGCTCTTAAATCGCTTGGAAAAGGCGATAAACCTCTAAGTGGTCTTCACATTGTAGTAGACAGCGGAAACGGAGCTTCGGGCTTTTTTGTTGATAAAATTTTGAAGCCGCTTGGCGCAGACACAACAGGCAGCCAGTTCCTTGAGCCGGACGGAATGTTCCCTAATCACATTCCGAACCCGGAAAATAAAGCCGCAATGGAAGCAATCCGCTCGGCAGTTTTGAAAAACAAGGCTGACCTTGGTTTGATTTTTGATACCGACGTAGACCGAATGTCGGCAGTTTTGAGCGATGGAAGTGAAATCAACCGCGACTCTATTATTGCCATGATAGCTGCAATTCTTGCACCTGAATATCCTGGTTCTACAATTATTACAGACAGTGTTACATCAGATCGTCTTACATACTTCCTGCAGGATGTTCTTGGTCTTAAGCATCTTTGCTATATGCGCGGTTACAAGAACGTAATCAACAAACAGAAAGAATTGAATGCTTCCGGAACAGTTGCACCGCTTGCTATGGAAACTTCCGGTCACGGAGCTCTTAAAGATAATTACTTCCTTGATGACGGAGCCTTCCTTGCAGTAAAACTTGTGATTGCTTTGGCACAGGCTTCGGTTCAGGGCAAAAAGCTCGATAGTCTTATAGAAAAACTTCCGCCGCTGGTAGAAGAAGGTGAATACCGCTTTAAGATTTCTGGTGACGATTTTAAGGAATACGGAAAAGGTGTGCTCGAAGAGTTCAAAAAGCGTGCTGCCGCAGCTGGTTATGAAATGCCACAGTCTTATGAAGGTGTTCGTCTTTCGTTTAAGGGTGAAGATGTTCAGGGCTGGATGCTTTTGCGATTAAGTTTGCATGACCCGGTTATGCCTTTGAATATTGAAGGCGGCCGCAAAGGTGATCTTGCAAAACTTGTAGAAATTGCAAAAAAACTTACTGACGGTTTTGATAGACTTGATAGAAGCTGCTTGAAATAGGAAATTAAAATGGAAAGTTACAAAAAAGAATTCATTGATTTTATGGTGCGCTGCGAGGTGCTTAAGTTCGGGTCGTTCACGCTCAAGAGTGGAAGACAGTCGCCTTTCTTTATGAATGCTGGCGGTTATGTTACCGGCGGTCAGCTTGCACAGCTTGGAAAATATTATGCTCAGGCAATTCATGACAACTTTGGTGATGATATTGACGTTTTCTTTGGGCCGGCTTACAAGGGAATTCCTCTTGCAGTTGTGACTGCCGTTGCCTACAGCGAGCTTTATGGAAAAGAAATCAAATACTGCTGCGATCGTAAGGAAGAAAAAGATCACGGTGCAGATAAGGGTGCAATCCTTGGTTATAAGATTAAGGATGGCGACC
>DEEV01000137.1:0-5573 GCA_002350445.1 Treponema sp. UBA2869
GAAATGCGACTGGCTATGTGCATCTGGCGCCAAAAATGCTTGAAAATCATGCAGTTATTTACAGTTCTTTTGCAAATCTTGTATAAAAACACTAAATATGGTATATTCAAAACATAATCCCACTATAAAAGAGGTCTTGATATGCCTTATTCCGAACCAACAAGTCTAGCGATTGTTGCGTGTCCTGGTGGCGAAGCTTTCGCCGATGAAGTCATAACACACCTTAAACACATGTATAAGCATCGCTTTACATTAAAGAACGATGTTATATCTAAGCGTTATGGACTGACTAAAGAAGAGCTTGTGCAAAGAATTAATCTGCAGAATGATTTGCAGACTAGTGACTTGTGCATAAGAGGTGCAACTGATAAATACAGACCACCTGTATTTAAAGTTAAAGCAAGTTTTACTTACTTTGCTAATGGCGAAGTCAAGACTGAACTTTTGGAAACTGTCCGCGGAAAAGATGTTTATATCTTCCAGGATGTTGAGAACCACGAGGTTCTTAATTTGAACGGTGGTGCAAACAAAGTTACGATGACTGTAAACGATCATGTTATGGCACTCCTTGTTACTATTGACGCCGTTCGTATTGCCGGTGCTGCAAAAATTACTCTTGTTGTTCCGGCTTATCCGTATGCACGCCAGCATAAGAGAAAGGGCCGCGAAGGTCTTACAGCAAGTCTTCTTGGTCATATTTACGAGATGCAGTGCGTAGACCGCATTATCACTTTGGATTTGCATTCACGTGAAATCGTAAATGCTTATAGTACGGCTACTTTGGACAATCTCCATGCAAGTTACCAGATTATCCGCGAACTTTCTAAGATTGTTGATTTAACCGGCAAAACCGAAGATATGGTTATTGTTTCTCCAGATACTGGTGCTATTGACCGAAACAAATTCTATGCATCGGGCTTAAAGCTTCCGCTTGCAATGATTTATAAAGAGCGTGATTACTCTATAGTAACTCAGGATGCTCATTCTACAAATATTAAATCTGTAAAACTCTTGGGCGATGTAAAGGGGAAGGTTGCCTTCCTTGCTGATGATATGCTTGGAACTGGTGGTACTTTGCTTAAGGCTATGGGCTTTTTGAAAGAGCAGGGCGCTACAAAGGTTATCTGTGCAATTTCTCTTCCTTTCTTTACAGGAAACGCAATTGCTCAGTTTGATGAAGCTTATAAGCAGGGCTTGTTCTATAGAATTATTGGTACAAATGCTGTTTACCACGAAGAGCTTCTCAACCGCGAATGGTACATCAGTACAGATGTAAGCGGACTTTTTGCAAATGTAATTACAAGAATTCATTACAATCAGTCTTTGAGCGAGCTTCTTGATAACCGCAATATTATTGAAAAAGTTGTAAAACAAAATAACACTTCTGATACAAAAGAAGGACAGTCAAAGTAAATTTCCGATGACTGAAACTGTTCTTTGTGTGGACATTGGAACGACTTCGCTTAAGGCGGCGCTTGTAACTGCTGAAGGCGGGGTCGTTTCTTTTTGTTCTGTTCCAGTTAAAGCTTCTCAAAGTAAGTATGCAGCCTGTTCCTGGTACGGTACTTTTTTATCCTCAGTTCGCAAGCTTGCTTCTGATATAAAGGGTGAAGTTATGCTTAAGGGAATTGCGGTTTCGGGAAATGGTCCGACTGTAGTTTCTGATTGCGGTTATACGGTTTTTTGGAATGATGATTTATCTGATGTAAAGCTGCCCCCTGCTGCGGATCTGGATTCTGATGCAGCTGGTTCACTTTTTTTACCAAGGCTTTTTGCATTAAAGGAACGAAACCCAAGACTATACAAAAAGGCTAAGTATATTTTTTCCGGTCCTGAATACTTTATTTATACTTTGACTGGACATGTCGTTACAATATTGCCGGAAGAACGTTTTATGTCTGCTTATTGGAATGAAAAGACATGCAAAATCTTCGGTATTGATGCTGACAAATTGCCGCCTTTTGTAGGGGTTGGAGCTTGTTGCGGATTTGCAGACAAACGTACTCTTGCAGATATACTTGTTGAAGGAACTAGAGGATGCGGTATAAAATCTAACGATATTCTTGTTGTACCGCAGAAATGTCCTGTTTTTGCAGGCGGTCCTGATTTTGTTTCGGCTCTTATTGGTACCGGCACCCTGCAGGCAGGCCGGCTCTGCGACCGCTGCGGAAGTTCTGAGGGGCTTAATTTTTGTACCGAACGTCCTGTTAGCGGAGAAGGGCTTAGAACTCTTCCTTCTGTTATTCCGGGTTTATGGAATGTTTCGTATCTTATTCCGGAAAGCGGCAGACTTTCTGGAGCGGAGCGGATAGAGGCGGTGGAAAAGGGAATTACCTGTCTTAAAAATGCGGCCGGCAGAGCGGGAATCAGTTTTCCGTCAGAAATGGCAGTTACCGGCGGTCAGACAAATGATGAGCTTTTGCTTAAGGAAAAATCTGAAAGGCTTGGAATGAAGCTTTTGTGCCCTTGTGAAAATCATTTTGTACACAGCGAACTTTTGGGAGATGCCTGTGCCGCCTGGTATGGTCTTGGTGTTTACGACTCTTTGCAGCTGGCTTCAGAAAAAATCGTTAGGATGAAGGTTTATGAAAATCTATAAGCTGCCGGTTAAACTAAAAGCTATTATATTTGATATAGATTCAACTCTTTATACAAATCAGGCTTATGCATTTGAACAGGTTGACTGCCAGGTGCGTGCCTTTGCAGAGCTTAGAGGAATTTCTGCGGACGAGGCGCGTTGTATGGTTGCCGATTACCGCAAAAAGTTTGCCGCAGAGCATAACGGAAGTAAGGTGAGTCTAGGAAATACTTTACTTTCCTTTGGAATTCCAATAGAGCAGAGTATTGAATGGCGTTGTAAACTTCTTGAACCATCTGATTATCTTACTCGCGATGAGCGTCTTATTCACGTGCTTAAAATTCTTGAAAAATCTTATAAATTAATTTGCGTTACGAATAATCCTGTTTTACCTGCAAGAAAAACTCTAGAAGCTATCGGCGTATCAGAAATATTTTCTGAAATTGTAGGACTTGATACCTGTTGTAAATCAAAACCGGCTCGAGAACCTTTTGAAGCTGCCTTAAAACTTCTTAATGTTCCTGCCTGCAACTGTATTTCCATAGGCGACCGTTACGACCTTGATATTGCGCTTCCATTGGAAATTGGAATGGGCGGAATTCTTGTTACTGGAGTTTGTGAGGTTTATAACCTTCCGGATGTGCTTAAAAAGAATTGAATAAAATCAATTGTTCTGGATTAAGTGTGCTCTTTTTGGTCGCTTGTTTAACACAGCTATATCAGTTAAAATACGGATATGACAGATATAGAAATTGCACAGAAAAACAAAATGGAGCCGATTGTAAAAATTGCAGAAAAAATCGGCATTGCGCAGGATAAACTTGAAACCTACGGAAACTATAAGGCAAAAATCACCTTTGAAGAGCTTAAGACGCTTCAGCAAAAGGCATCTGAAAAACATGGAAAATTAATTCTTGTAACAGCTGTAACACCTACTCCAGCTGGGGAAGGAAAATCGACTGTTTCCATAGGACTGGCAGACGGTCTTAGAAAAATTGGAAAAAATGCAGTTGTTGCACTGCGAGAACCAAGTCTTGGTCCGTGCTTTGGCGTAAAAGGCGGAGCGTGTGGTGGCGGTTATGCACAGATTGTTCCAATGGAAGACATTAACCTTCACTTTACAGGCGACATTCACGCAATAAGCATAGCAAACAACCTTATATCTGCCCTTATTGATAATCATTTGCAGCAGGGAAACGAACTTGGCATTGATCCGCGTACAATAAGCTGGAAGCGTTGTGTTGACTTAAATGACCGTGCTCTCAGAAACATTACAATAGGTCTTGGAGGTCGGCTTCAGGGCGTTCCTAGAGAAGATCATTTTACGATTGCAGTTGCATCTGAAATTATGGCAATTATCTGTCTTTCAAAAACAATAACAGAATTAAAGCAGCGTCTTGACTGTATTGTTATTGGGCAAAATTTTTCACGTGAAAATGTGACTTTTGGTCAGCTTAAATGTACGGGCGCTGTTGCGGCTCTTTTAAAAGATGTTATAAGACCAAATCTTGTTCAGACTCTTGAAAAGACTCCGGCTTTTGTACACGGGGGGCCTTTTGCAAATATTGCACACGGCTGTAACTCGGTAAATGCAACTTTATGTGCTCTTGCAACTGGAGACTATGTTGTTACTGAAGCTGGTTTTGCAGCAGATCTTGGAGCAGAAAAGTTTCTTGATATAAAATGCCGAAGCGCAGGACTCAAGCCGGATGCTGTAGTTATTGTAGCAACAATTCGAGCGCTTAAAATGCACGGTGGCGTCGCAAAAACTGATTTGTCTAAGCCAGATACAAAAGCTCTGGAAAAGGGCTTTGCGAACCTTAAAGTTCATATAGAAAATATTGCAAAATTTGAACTTCCATCGGTTGTTGCAATAAACAAGTTTATTACAGATACTGATGAAGAAGTTGCCCTTATTGAAAAACTTTGCCGCGATTCAGGTTCTTCTGCAATTCTTACGGAAGGCTGGGGAAAAGGCGGAGAAGGCGCTAAGGAACTTGCAAAAGCTGTTGCAGAGCTTGCAGATAGCGGAAAAGCTGCATATCACCCGCTTTACGAGTCGGAATTGCCGCTTGCAGAAAAAATACGCAAAATTGCAAAGGAAATTTACCGTGCAGACGATGTAGACTTTGACCCTGCCGCACTTAAAAAACTTAAAGCGTTTGAAGATGCCGGCTATGGCAAGTTGCCTGTTTGCGTTGCAAAAACACAAAATTCTATCAGCCATGATCCAAAGCTGATTTGCGCACCAAGCGGTTACAAATTTCCGGTTCGCGATGTTCAGCTTTATGCAGGTGCAGGCTTTGTAGTTGCTCTTGCCGGCGATATAATGACAATGCCCGGCTTGCCAAAAGTTCCAGCTGCTTTGGATATTGATGTAGACGACAACGGAATAATTACAGGATTGTTCTAAAATAAAAAAAAGCCGAGGCCTGGAGTGCACCCCTAAAGTTGGACAAATAAAGTTCAATTTTGGAGGTGCATTTTTTATGTCTAAATATTCGGACGAGTTCAAGATAAAAGTTGTAAATGCATATTTATCAAATGAAGGCGGAACAGAATTTCTTGCAAAGAAATACAATGTATCAAGAGGCTGTATTAGACAATGGATCGCGCAATACAAAGCGACAGGAAAAATAACACAACCAACGCGAAATTTTAGCGGAGAATTTAAACTAAAAGTGCTAAACTATCAGCAAGAGCATCGTCTTTCTGATTCACAGACTTCATTGATTTTTGGTATTACAAATATTGGAACTATCTGTGCATGGCGAAAGAAATATATTACCGGTGGTACAGAAACTCTGTTCCAGAAACAAGGCAGGCGATCAAAAATGCCAAAGAAAAGTTTAATACCAAACAAACCAAGAGAAGAATGGACAAAAGACGAAGAACTGGCTTATCTTCGTATGGAGAATGAATTCCTAAAAAAATATCTGGCCTTAGTTCAGAGAGACGACAAAAAGAAACAGCAGCAGAGAAAAGACAGAGAACA
>DEEV01000137.1:5787-5995 GCA_002350445.1 Treponema sp. UBA2869
TAATTCAAAAACTTATGCATGAAGAACACATCGTGTGTAAGGTTCGTCAGCATAAATACAATTCATATAAAGGCCAGATAGGCAAAGTTGCTCCTAATCTTTTGCAGCGAGATTTCAGTACAACAAAATCAAATGAAAAATGGGTTACAGATGTTACACAATTCAATCTGTTTGGAACAAAACTTTATCTGTCTCCGATTCTTGATTT
>DEEV01000137.1:6248-10763 GCA_002350445.1 Treponema sp. UBA2869
GTTGAACATTTCAAAAAAGAATTGATTGAATATTTGTCTTGGTACAACGAAAAGAGAATTAAGGTTAAATTAAAAGGACTGACCCCTTTACAATTCAGGAATCAGTCCTTAAAATCAGCCTAGTTAAAGTGTCCAATAATTGGGGTGCACTTCAGCCTGGCCCCGGCTTTTATATTTTGTGATCCCGATGCGATTCGAACGCACTACCTGTTGCTTAGGAGGCAACCGCTCTATCCAAGTGAGCTACAGGACCAATTAATAACAAAATAAAAATTTCAAATCGCATCTCTATGTACGTTTGCGATTCGAACGCACTACCTTTTACTTCTTTCTGCTCTATCCAGCTGAGCTACTGGGGCTAATAGTTTGGACAGTATAACTAAAAATCGTAATAAAATCCACTATTTACGATTCCGGCAAAACCATCTTCTTTTGGAGTAACGCTCTTAATTTCGTTATTATAATGATACAGATACATCTTTGCCTTAAGTTCAGCCGGTAGAGTTTTTAACTGTTCGTACGAAGAATGAACTCCTGTTGCAAAACCTTTTATATCACAGTCATGGAAAATACAATCTAATTTATAATTTCTATCAAACCATTCAAGCTGAGATGGATTAAACTGAGTATCGCCTGTAAAAAGAATTCTGTCTTCAAAAAGAATTCCATACGAAAGCTGAGAACCTCTAAGTGATTTTCTTGAAGTTGTTACATGGCGTGTTCTAAACATTTTAAATTTTATTTCGCCTATACTTACACTGTACATATCAAAAGGCTTTGACTGAATTTTTACAGGCTTTATCTGCGAAAAATAATCATTAAATGTCATTTTCCCCAATTCGCTGTATTGAATACCACCACGCAAAGTCTGATTCCAGAGTTTTTTCTTAAAGTCATCTGTTATAACCATATTAATTTTGTTTTTGTTTGTATAAAACGCCACTAAAGCCATTTCTTCTACTCCGCCAACATGGTCAGCATGAGGATGTGTTATAAGCAGATTTTTTATATTTTTAACGTGCGAATTATAAACGGTTTTTAAAACATACGGACACAAGGTTCCGCAATCTATTAAAAGATGATCATTTCCTTTAACTACCAGAATATTAGACTGAAAAAATGTTTTTGAAAAAGCACTTCCGCAGCCTATAAAAAAAAGAGATAATTTTCCATCGTTGGAAAGTTCCAATGTCTGATCAAATTTTCTAGTAGTCATACTTATATTATCGTAATTATATCACAAATAGAAAATAAAATCATCAATGAAATTTTAAAATAATAGAACAGTTAATTTGAGGAAATTCTTCTAACAAAAAACTGAGCGTAAATTAAAATGCATAAATTTTTCATACTTGACTTTATATTCTCTCCATAATAAAATTTAGATGGTGGGGAAATTTGATGTCTAAAAGTGAAACGACCGGTTGTTCTGCCGGTGGCGTAAAAATCAAGCGTGTAAATTTTTTTGTTATACTTATAGTAGCTTTCGTCTGCCTTTTTGTTTTTGCAACGGCTTATCTTCTTATGAACAGGTATAAAACAATTACTGAGTCTATGAACGATTATGCTGAATGCGAGAAAGCTGTTTTAAATTTTAAGGACGCATCAGATTATCTTACAAACCAGGCGGTTTTGTTTGCTGCTGTTCACGATAAAAAATACATGGAAAATTATTGCTTTGAGTACGAAAATGTCTGCCGGCGCGAAACTGCTCTGCAGGTTATTGAAATGACTCATAAAGAAGATACTGTAGATTTATCTCTTTTGCTGGCTTTTAAGGAATCTATGTCTTTGAGCATTGATGAACTGTATGTAATTCGTGTTGTTGCGTATGCATCCGGTATTCCAAAGGAAGAGCTTCCAGATGCTGTTGCAAAAGTAGAAATTTCTTACAATGACATGTCTATTCCAAAGTCAGAACTTTTGAAAAAATATAAAAATTATTTTTATTCCGATGCTTATGTTGCTTCAAAGCAAAGAATTGGAACTTATGTTTCTTCGGCGCGGTCGGCTCTTGCAAATGATTTTATTTCGCTTGAATATACTACCGAGTCTGTAATAAAAAATCTTATGGTAAGGCTTAGAGTTTTTGTTTTTGTTTTCTTCTTTATAAGCCTGTCCCTTTTCTTTGTGCTTTTGCTGTGGATTTTTAATCCTCTTTATGAATATGTAAAGCAGATTGAACGCGGCGAGAAAATTAAAAGCCGAGGTTCTTACGAAATGCAGGTTATTGCAAATGCCTATAATAGTCTTTGCGAAAAAAATGCTGTGGTTGCTTCTACATTAAAGCATAAGGCAGAACATGATCCTCTTACAGGGCTTATTAACAGGACTGCGTTTGATGCTATTCAAGAAGCGCTTAGAGATTCTTCTGAACCGGTTGCATATCTTATTGTTGATATTGATTTCTTTAAGAAAATAAATGATGAATATGGACACCTTATTGGTGATAAGGTTCTGGTAAAAATTGCGAAAATGCTTCAGGAGCAGTTCCGTGTTACAGACTATGTTGCAAGAGTAGGCGGAGACGAATTTGCCATTATTATGACAAAATTCGGTGATTCAGCTGAATCTATAATTGCTAATAAAATTGAAAATATAAACTTAAAATTGCAGACAATAGAAGGCGAGTTACCTAGTGTTTCTTTAAGTGTCGGCGTTGCTTTTTCGAGAAACGGTTATGATGATAATCTTGTTAAAAAAGCAGACAAGGCACTTTACAGGGTAAAAAAAAGCGGACGCTGTAATTATTCATTCTATTCAGATTTCGAGGAAAAATAAAATGGCTGAAAAAGAAAATTCAAAAAAAACTGGACTTTCAGGATTGGCTGCACGTGCTGCGGCAATAGAAAAGGCTCAGGCTGCAAAAGCGGCTTCTGCTAAAACTTCGCCTGCAAAAACTGCAGCGGCTAAAACAACGACAGTTAAAACTACTGCGGCTAAGTCTCCGGTCAAAACTGCTACTGCAACTAAAATTACTACCCCTGCTACTAAAAGTCCGGCGGAAAAAACAGCGTCTACGGCAAAACCTTCTGTCGCAAAGACCGCTCCTAAATCTGTTGCTAAAAAAACTGCAAAAGCTGCTTCTGTTGCCTATGACGAAGATTCTATTTTGCATCTTGAGGGCCTTGAACATATTCGCTTGCGCCCTGGTATGTACATTGGTTCGCTTGGCGACGGTTCAAACGAAAACGATGGTATTTACATTCTTTTAAAAGAAGGTATAGATAACTCTGTGGATGAATTTTCACAGGGGTTTGGAAGCAAAATTGATATAGAAATAAAAGATGGTCGCGTAAAAATTCGTGACTACGGCCGCGGAATTCCGCTTGGAAAACTGGAAGACTGTGTAAGCAACGTAAATACCGGTGCAAAGTATAACAATTCAGTTTTTAAACAGGCAATTGGTATGAACGGTGTCGGCATTAAGGCAACAAATGCCCTTTCATCATATTTCAGGGCTGCTTCAATCCGCGACGGAAAAATGGCTGTTGTTGAATTTGCAAAAGGCGAAAAGCTTTCTTCTAAACTTACAGCGGCAAAGCCTGGCGTTCCAAATGGCACTTATCTTGAATTTGAACCAGATGCAGAACTTTTTAAAAAGTATCAGTTCAATATGGAATACGTAGAAAAGCGCTTGTGGAACTATGCTTATCTTAATCCTGGTTTGCTTTTGCGTTGTAACGGCAAGGATTATCTTAGCGAAAACGGAATAGAAGATCTTCTTAAAAATGAAATGGGACCAAACGGAAAGTGCCTTTACAAAATGTTTAATTATAAAGGCGAAAACCTTCAGTTTGTTTTGACTCATACACCAAGCCTTGAAAAAGCTGTTTTTTCATTTGTAAACGGTCAGAGTACGGATGATGGTGGAACTCACGTTACTTCATTCCTGGACGGTTTTGCAAAAGGTGTAAATGATTACTTTAAAAAAGATTATGATATAAAGGATGTTACAGGCGGCCTTTTAGTTGCGCTTAAAGTTGGACTTGATAATCCTATGTTTACAAGCCAGACAAAAAATAAGCTTGGAAATGTAGAAATTCGAGCACCTATTATTAAGGAAGTGCAGGGCGCGGTAGATGACTGGTTGCGTCATAATCCTGATATTGCCGGTGTTATAGAAGAAAAAATCATAAAGAATAAAAAAGCCCGTGATGAAATTAATAACGTAACCGACAAGCAGATAAAAGAAGCTGCAAAATCAGTTATGCTTAAAATTCCAAAGTTAAAGGATTGCCGCTATCATTTGCAGGATGGCCCTAAAGGTGCAGACAGTATGATTTTTATTACCGAGGGAGATTCGGCAACCGGTTCTATGGTTGGAAGCCGCGATGTTTCGTATCAGGCAATTTTCTCTCTGCGTGGAAAACCTGCAAATATGTACGGAATGAAAAAATCTGCAATTTTTGATGTTGATGAATTAAAGAACCTTACGTTCAGCCTTGGTATTCAAAAGGATATTGAAGGACTTCGCTATAACAAGATTGTAATTGCAACCGATGCCGATAACGA
>DEEV01000137.1:10961-11203 GCA_002350445.1 Treponema sp. UBA2869
CGCTTCAAAGGTCTTGGAGAAATTAACCCAAGTGAATTTGGTCAGTTTATTTTTCCGCGCAAGGAAGGCGAAAGCGAAGACAAAGGTATGCATTTAACTCCTGTTACAATTCAGGCCCTTAAAAACGTTCCGGAAGTCCTTAAATTCTACATGGGCAAAAACACTCCGGAGCGCCGCGAGTTTATTATTCATAACCTCGCCCAGGAAATTGATGCCTAATATCGAAGAAGCGTTAAAAAAAA
>DEEV01000137.1:11490-12100 GCA_002350445.1 Treponema sp. UBA2869
CTCGCGAGATTTATCGAGCGGTCTAAAATAGCAAACGCGCATTTTTCATTTTTTGCTTTTCTGAGAAACTGTGTTATAGTTATAGAGTGAAAAAATGCGTACTTTTTTCATTTAGTACATTTCTGGTAATTCTCTTTATGCAGTTTTTTACAGCGTGTATGAATGTTTCGGAAGCGGAATATTCTGCAGCTTCAAACAAATCTGTAGTTGTAAGGGGAAGCTTTTTGTGCCAGGGAGCGTATCCGGGACAAATCTTAGTTCAAAATAATGCTTCAAGAGCTGCTGTGCCTGTTGTTAATATTTCTGGCGGCACGGAATATTTTCTTACGGCTGTTTCCGGAACAAAAACTTCACATGCGGTTATAGATGCAGCAACCGGAAGCTTTACAATTCCAATTGAAACCGGAATAGAATGGACTTTTACCGCCGGCATAAAAAAGGGCGGTGTAGATATTTTTCTGTGCGAGCCTTTTTCGCGAACTCTTTCTTATGATGATTCAGATTTAAATCTTAATATTATCCTAAAACCTGTTTCGGAGGGGTCCGGAAATATCCGGCTTGAAGTTCAGTCTGTTTCGTCAGATGTAAAAACGGTTAAAGTCTGCTGTTC
>DEEV01000137.1:12119-12557 GCA_002350445.1 Treponema sp. UBA2869
GCATTAAATGCAAATTTTGATTTTGATTCATCCAAAAAGGCGCTTATTTCTTTTGATGATGTTTCGTGCGGAGTTTACGAGCTTAGCCTTACATATTATGACGAAAATAATATTCCTGTACTTATTGATACAGAAAGCGTTAATGTTTTTCCGGAACTTGATTCAGATACGTGGGTAAGCGGCGGCGGACTTTCTGTAATAGATGANNTTACAGGCAGCTGCAAGAAATATTTTATATGTAGGAACCGGTTCAGAAGGTATTGCGGCAAGTGATTCAAATTCCGGAAATGCTTACGAACCGCTGGAAACGCTCGAAAAAGCACTTTTTATACTTTCGCATTCAACGCCCGAAAATAAAACTTGTAAAATTTATTTGCGATCCAGTCAGTCTGTACCAGCGGCTGGAACATATAATATCAATCTTTCTTCACTTTCTTC
>DEEV01000137.1:12662-13456 GCA_002350445.1 Treponema sp. UBA2869
CTTATTTTAAATAATATTGTTGTAAGCGGCGGTGGTGGAGAAAAAGGCGGCGGAGTTTTTGTTGATGCCGGATCTACCTTAAAGCTTAAAGGCGGCACAAGAATTGCAGGAAATCAGGCAGAATTTGGCGGCGGCATTTACAACAAAGGTAAGGTCATTCTGGATAACGTTGAAATTTCTGAAAATGACGCTGGGCAAAAAGGAAAGCAGCTTTATAACGACGGTGCTCTTGAACTTTCTGATTCAACTTTAATTCCGACAGGAAGCTGTTCTTCTTCTGAGGCTGTAAATCTTGACTGGATTTTTGCTGCTTCGGGAACATTAAAATCTTCAAGACAGACTCTTGTTTCTGTGCAAACTGAATGGATAAAAAATGTAGTAACTTCGCAAAAAATCATTATTACACGCGGAAGTCCTCTTCCTGTAATTGATGTAACAGAGCCGTCTGCTTATGCGGAGCAGCTGAATTTTAAAAAGAATTTTTATAATTTTGACGGTTTTTATTCACAGCCAAAAGGTAATGGAACTAAATACTATAATTCGAGCGGCGAAAGTCTTGCTTCTTATACTGGAAGCGGAACTATCTCCTTGTATCAATACTGGAGTCCAAAACATCCTCTGGATGGCAGTACAACAGGCTTGAGTCTTTCTGACGGATATTATGTTGTGCGAAAAAATACCACTTATTCAAGTCCAATCAGTAACGGACTTATTATTCAGGGAACAACTGTTAATATTTTTATAGAAGAAGACTGTACCTTGACTGCAATTGGCGCGGACGGAGCAAGTCCTAC
>DEEV01000137.1:13497-15826 GCA_002350445.1 Treponema sp. UBA2869
TATCTTCCTGCAGGAAAAACACTTAATCTTTACGGCTATGGTTCTGTAACAGCAAAAGGTGGAAAAGGCGGAAACGCCAGCGATGGTTTTTCTAATAAGCAGGACGCGTGGATGCGATATAACGGTGCAGCAGATGCTGATGCCTGCGGAGGAACCGGTGGAGACGGCGGTGGTGGTGCCGGCGGCGGAGGAGCAGGGATTGGAACTGACGGTGCTAATGGTGGTGCTGGTGGAACCGGTAGTTCTGGTAAACAAGTCAATGATTATAATTTTCATAATTCAGGTGTAGCAGCTGATAGTGCTGGTGGAAATGGCGGTAACGGTTATGCACCTGGTGCTGCTGGTGCGTTGAATCGCCAGAGTACTGTAAATATTTCTGGTTGTATAGGCGGACAGAGTGGTTCATATGGCTCTGGTGGTGAACTAAAAACTAATTCAAGTTCAGCCGGTAAAAATGAGAAAGGGCAAATTATTATAAATTACACTACAAACGACACTGGTTCCGGTTTTATGTATGATTATACCTCTGGTCCCGGAGGAACCGGCGGCGGAGGTGGTGCTGGAGGAAACGGCTTTAGTTACGGTACCGGCGGTTATGGCGGCGGCGGAGGCGGTGGTGGAGCCGGAGGTTCTTTGAATGGTTCTAATTCAGGACATAAATATATCGGTGGCCATGGAGGTTCGGGGGGAAATTCATATGGCGGAAACGGTCTGAATAGAATAGATGATTCTGATCGCCCAAGTGCCAGCGGTGGTTCAGGTGGTGCGGCAGGTACAGCTGGTGATTCAATACTGGTTGGAACACTGCCTGCCATGGATTTGTAATTTTTTGCCCCACAGTCAAATTCATCATATTGAAAATTATTAAAGATTTGCACTATAATTGAACTTTAATTTTGTACGAGGTGTGCTATGAGTTTTGATTTAACCGGACGCAGTTTTCTTACATTAAAAGATTTTACTCCAGAAGAAATTACAGGTCTTTTGGATTTGGCCGCAGATTTAAAGACAAAAAAGAAAAAGGGAATTCCTGTAGACATTCACCGTGGAAAAAACATTGCCCTTATTTTTGAAAAAACAAGTACACGTACACGCTGTGCCTTTGAAGTTGCCGCGCACGACCTTGGAATCTGCACAACTTACCTTGCAGAAGGCAGCCAGATTGGTAAAAAAGAGAGCATTGCAGATACAGCCCGTGTTCTTGGACGTATGTTCGACGGCATTGAATACCGCGGTTTTGAACAGACTCTTGTAGAAGACCTTGCAAAATATTCTGGTGTTGTTGTATGGAATGGTCTTACAAACGAATACCATCCTACTCAGATGCTTGCTGATATGCTTACAATCCGCGAGCATTTTGGAAAACTTAAAGGACTTAAGCTTGTTTATTTTGGCGATGCGCGCTATAACATTGGAAATTCACTTTGCATTGTTTGTTCAAAGCTTGGCTTAAATCTGACACTTTGTGCACCTGAAAAATATTTTCCTAACCAGGCTCTTGTAAAAGAGTGCGAAAAGTGGAATAAAGAAAGCGGCGGCTCAATTACTTTGGAAAGTGATGTTTCTAAAGCAGCAACCGGCGCCGATATTATTTATACCGATGTGTGGGTTAGTATGGGCGAGCCTGACGAAGTCTGGGCAGAACGTATTGCTGACTTAAAGCCTTACCAGGTAAATGCTGAGGTTATGAAAAAGGCAAAGCCAACTGCAATCTTTATGCACGACCTGCCGTCTTTTCACGATTTGAATACAAAAATTGGAAAGGAAATTGGCGAAAAGTTCGGCCTTACAGCAATGGAAGTAACGGACGAAGTTTTTGAAAGCAAGCAGTCCGTTGTTTTTGACGAAGCTGAAAACCGTATGCATACGATTAAGGCTGTAATTGCCGCAACGCTTGGAAATAATTTTTAATTTGATTTCGGGGCGTTACGGGGCGGACAGGAAGAAACATTTGCCCCGTAGAGGGGATAGGGCGTAACGAAGTACGACCGAAAGGGGAGACTTCCCCTTCAAAAAAAATATAGAGGTGAAAAATTGAACGCAATTATTACTGTTGTAGGATCAGATAAAGTTGGAATTATCGCAAAAGTTTCGAACTTTCTTGCAGAGCATAAAATTAATATTGCAGACATTACACAGACAATCCTTTCGGGAAACTTTGTAATGATGATGATGGTTGACCTTTCGGGTGCAGACATTTCTATAGACGAGCTTCGCTCCGAAATGTCCAAAAACGCCGAATCCATGGGCGTCGAAATCAACATCATGGCCGAGAAGGTGTTTAGCGCTATGCATAGAGTCTAGGCAGTTTGCAACGCAAACTACAGAT
>DEEV01000137.1:15938-22029 GCA_002350445.1 Treponema sp. UBA2869
AATGTCCTTTGCGCCGCCATCAGTTGTGTGATATAATAACTATCACAAATGCTTTACTTTGATTATTACATTCTCGCTGAAATTTCCAGCTGTATATTTTCAGCGCTTCTTTGCTATAACGTTTTTACCACGCTTTCCCCTTCGGAGAGCAAACAGCGCTGTTTTTTTTATGGCAGTTTGGCAACTTTTCTTGCTTCTGGGCTTGATGTCCTTTCAGTTTACTGTATTTCGAACTGGCAGAATATTCCTTATGCCGTGTGCATGCTTGTCAGTTCTGCATATTTTATAAGCTTAATTTCGGTTCCGTATTATATGGCAAAATATGCCATAGAGGTTGCCTATTCTTATGGTGGTTCTCCAAAACACTGGCATGCTTTTTCGAATACCGTATACGCAGGCTTTCTTGTTCTTCTTGTAATAAATGTTTTTACAGGACTTATCTTTTCATTCAACAGGCAGCTTGGCTATGTGCGCGGTCCTTTAACGCACGTTACATATTTTTTAAGCTTTATTTTTATGCTTTGTACGGTTGTTCCAATTATCCGTCATAAAGATTCTATGGCACGCCGTCTTTATTTTATCTTTTTGTTTTATCCTGTAATTGCGGCACTTATTCTTTCTGTTCAGTTTTTCTTCCCAAAGATTCTGCTTACCGGCGCCGCATCCTTTGCAACGCTGCTTCTGGCTTATGTTTCAATTCAGTCGGATATGCTCGAATACGATTTAATAACCGGCCTTGTTACCGAGCATTCCCTTAAAAAACGTGTAGAAAACAAAACCGAAAGCGGCTATCTTGGCGTTTTTGCCTTAGATAATATTTCCACAATTCAGAATTTTATGGAAGTTTCTGATTTAAACAAAATGCTTTTGTTTATAGGAAAGGAACTTTCAGGCATGTTTAAGCACGATACGTTCTATCTGGGCAGCGGACGCTTTGCGGCTTTTTCCGACGACTTGGCTAAAATTCAGGCGGCAGGAACCAGCTTTAATGATTCTATTGTTAAGATAAACAGGAATATGGATTTTAACCTTCCTATGGCAATAGACAATTATTCTGCGGTTGCAGAAATTTCCAGGGGAGATAAATCATACAATAATGTAATTGAACTTATTAACAGTATGATTTCAACTTCGCGCATTCATTCTGACCACAATATGCGCATTTGCGACGAAAGTGTTCTTTTAAATATTGAACGCAAACGCTTTATTTTTAAAATCCTTAAAAGAGAACTCAATGTAGATTCTTCAAAGTATCAGGTCTGGTTTCAGCCAATTTATTCCATTGAAAACGGAAAGTTTATGCACATGGAAGCACTTTCCCGCTTAAAAGACACCGAAATTGGTGATATTCCGCCGCAGGAATTTGTAGAAGTTGCCGAAAACCGCGGTCTTATAGAAAAGCTTGGTTTTACAATGTTCGAAAAAGTCTGCAAGTTTATTTCAGAAAACAAAAAAATTGTTGGTGCAATTTCCGTAAATTTTTCCGTTCATCAGATGACAAATCCAGATGTTGTAAATATTGTTCTTAGCACAATTAAAAAATTTGGAATTAAGCCGCAGAATATCATTATGGAAATTACCGAAAGTATTTTTATAGATAATTACGAAGTTGTCCTGCGTAATATGAAAAGCCTTTCAAAAGAGGGTATTCGCTTTTATCTTGATGATTTTGGTACAGGATATTCTAACCTTGCAAACGTTGTAAGCCTGCCGTTCAATACAATTAAAATTGACCGTTCGCTTGTTCTTATGATGGAAGAAAGCTCAAAGGGGGTAAGCCTTTTTAATAAGCTTGCCGGCATTTTTAAGGAACAGGGACTTAAGATTCTTGTTGAAGGTGTAGAAACTCAGCCGCAGAACGAGCTTGTTTGTAAAGCCGGCGTTGATTATATTCAGGGCTTTTTGTACAGCCGTCCGCTTTCTGCCGAAGCCTGCATAGAATTTCTTAAACAGAAAAACTGATTTCTTTTTACCGGCGTTTAGAACTTTAGTCTTTTAGAATGATATTATTTTAGAACGTAATTATTTCTTCGTAAACCTGAATTGCAAACTGATCTGTCATTCCCGAAATGTATTCAATTATGCATTTTGTAAATGATTCTGTGTCGTTTACATCGAAAATTACAGGCGTGTTAAAATGCAGAATACGCTTTTTGTCTTCGTATTTTAGTTTTTCCTTGTTGTAAGGGCGGTAAGCTGTATATTTTACCAGCCATTCTTCAAAAGTCTGGCAAAGTTTTGGATAGTACTGAAGCACCTGCGAAACGCGCCCGGTCTTTGCGTAAATCTGAGTTTTCTGCAATGTACGGAAAATTGTTTTTATGATGTTTTCTGCGTAAATTGCAAATTCTTTAAGGCGCCAGTGATTGTAAATGTAGGCAAAGTTGAACTTTTTAAGTTCAAGAATAAACTTAAAGTATTCATCAGAAAAACAAAGTCCTTTTTCAGGGCTGCTCTGCTCGCACAAATCCACAATAAGGTCATTTATAAGCACGGTCGTGTTTACGGCTTTCCCTTTCTGCAGGGCTTTGGAACCTTTTTTGGTAAGCCCCAGCGTAGAATCTACAATTTCGCGCAGCTGGCGGTAAGAAGTCATATCAATAATATGATAGGCGCGTGCATCTTCAATGTCGCGTCCAAGGTATGCAATTTTATCGGCAATTTTTACAACACAGCCTTCCCAGGTGTACGGCTGAATAAAACCTGGCCGCTTAATGGAATAAAGGTCAATATTTTCTTCGCGAGGTTTAATGCCTTGCTGGTCAATTTCGCCACAGTGGCAGATAAGACCGTCGCGTACTGCGTAGGTAAGGTTTAGCGGCTGTTCCGCACCAAAAGGGTCTTGCAGCGTTTCTATATAGTCTGCAAAAAACAGACTGTTCCGCTCATGCCAGAATTTTTTGGGCGCATTTGTTCCCTGTTTCTGTTCCAGCAGATTGTTCAGACAGTCTTCTCCGTGATGGCCGAACGGCGCGTGGCCTATGTCGTGCCCAATGGCAATTGCGTTTGTAAGCTGTTCATTAAGCCCAAGATATTTTGCAATTGTAGAAGCAACCGACGCTACATGCGTAACGTGTTCCATTCGTGTGCAGATGTGGTCATTATGCGGCGCAAAGAAAACCTGCGTTTTATGCTTAAGACGTCTGAATGCGGGGCAGTGCAGAAGTCTTGTGTAGTCGCGTTCGTAATCTGTTCGTATATCGTTGTCGCGGGAATAAATAGGTGTCTCGCGTTTTATGCTGTTTTCCCATTTTGTGCTTTCGTCGCAGCTTTTTTCTTTTTCAAATGAATTACGCATATCAATATTTTATTAAAGAATGAGCAAATTGTCAGTAAATTATTTTTGAAAATACACCAAGTCATGATATAATTTATTACATGACTAGTTTTAAGCGAATCATAAAAGATTTGTTCAGAGAAGATTTTGATACAAGTCATAAAATCCTTAATCTTACTCTTCTTACGGTTTCTGTTGCAGTATTCATTTCTCTTGTAATTTCAATTTTTCTGCATACACCGGTTTCTGGACTATGTTTTATTTTTGTAGAATTAGTAACTGCGCTTATCTGTCTTTTTATAGCAAATAAACTTTTTTTACCTCAGCTTGCGTCCATAATAATTACGCTTTCAACAAACTGTGTTTTTATGCCGGTTCTTTTTTTTCTATGCGGCGGCTTTGAATCGGGAATTATAATATGGATGAGCATGACTCTTGTGCTTCCGTGGCTTTTAATAAGCGGAAAAAAAGCAGTCATAATTTTTCTTTCGAATGTTGCCGTTTATGTATTCACGTTTGTTTCTTCCGTAAATTATCCTGAATATGTAGTTCCTATGCACTGTTCTTCTGATGTTGTTATAGATGTTTCCATAGGAATGTTTATGGTGGCATTTATTTATGTCGTAATTTTCCGTTTTCAGACAAAGCTTTTTGAAACTCAGCGCATGCAGATGTTTGAATCTATGGCTCAGGCGCAGAAAGCTACAAAGGCAAAAAGCGAATTCCTTTCAAATATGAGTCATGATATCCGTACTCCGATGAATGCAATTGTTGGTTATACGGAAATTGCAAAAAAATATCCTGATGACCATGCAAAACTGATGGACTGCTTTACAAAGATTTCTATTTCGTCAAATCATCTTCTTAAGCTTTTAAACGACATGCTTGATATGACAAAAATTGAAAGCGGTTCTCTTGTTGTTGATGAAGAAGTTTGCAATCTGCGTTCACTTTTAAGAAGCGTTATTGATATGATGCAGCATGACATAGAAAAGAAAGATCTTAAGGTTCACCTTGAAATGTCGCGCATTAATGATGATACGGTTTTGTGCGACAGGCTTCGTGTAAATCAGGTTTTGCTTAATATAATTGGAAACGCAATAAAATTTTCAAGGCAGGGCGGCGTAATTTATGTTAGCCTTGAACAGAAAACTTCTACCGATGAATCTGTTGTTGAATGCGAATTTAAAATCCGCGATGAAGGAATTGGCATGAGCCAGAGNNTTCCTGGAAAAGGTTTTTGAACCGTTTGAACGCGAAAAATCTGCAACTTTAAGTGGTGTTGCTGGTTCGGGCTTAGGACTTTCAATTTCAAAATCTTTAATACTTATGATGAACGGACGAATAGACCTTCAGAGCGAACTTGATGTTGGTACCGAAGTTACAATCAATCTGCCGTTCCATTTGCCAACCCTTATAGAAATTGAAGAAGAAGATCCTATAGAAAATTTCAACTTTAGCGGACGACGAATTCTTGTTGTAGAAGACAATGCAATGAACCGAGATATTGCCGTCGAAATTCTTGAAGATTCGGGCTTCTTTGTAGAATCTGCAAAGGACGGAACTTTTGCCATTGAAATGGTAAGAAATTCTGAGCCCGGTTATTACGATTTAATTCTTATGGATTTACAGATGCCGGTTATGGACGGTTACGAAGCAACAAGAATTATCCGTTCTTTGGAAAATACAAAGCTTGCAGAAATTCCTATTATTGCAATGACCGCTAACGCTTTTGACGAAGACCGCCGCAAAGCCTTTAACGCCGGCATGAACGCCTACCTTACAAAACCAGTCGTTATTCCAGAACTTCTCAAAATTCTGAACGTAATTGTAAAAGAAGGCGACCGACGCAACAAAGCCGCACTGGAAAATGTCTAGCACCTGCAACTTAAAATCTATATAATAAAAAAATGAATCATAAGACTTTTGTTTTTTTTGACTGTGAATGCGCCAATACTTTTGACGGAATTGGAAAAATCTGCTCGCTTGGTTATGTTGTTTGCGATGATGAACTTAATATTATTGAAAGCGAAGATGTTGTAATTAATCCTGAATGTGATTTTGACTGGTACCTTCTTTCTGGAAAAGGTGAATGTAAGCTTGCTTATTCAAAAGATTATTTCCGCATTAAGCCAAATTACGAGTCTTACTATAAGGATATAAAAAAACTTTTTACAACCGGAAATCGTTATATTGCCGGTTTTGCTGTAAGCAACGACGTTGGTTTTGTTAATAATGCAAACGAACGCTACAATCTGCCTTATATTCAGTTTCGTGCTTTTGATCTGGAACGCTATCTTGAACGCAAATACGAAAAAAAACAGAAGCTTGTAGAATGGGCCGAAGAATTTGGTGTAAATGTTGCAAAGTATCAGAGTCATAAATCAGAAGATGATGCAATTATGACTATGCTTTGTCTAAAAGCGGAATGTATGCGCACAGGAAAATCTGTAGAAGAAATCTTGACCAGCCCGGAAGGAAAAAACTGTTTTGTTTCGAATGAACAGATTCTGGAACAGGCTGCAGAGCGTGCTTACCGCAAAGAAATGACAGAAAAAATAAAGCGTCTTTACGGTAAAAAATCACCGATGCCGCATTTTAAGACTGTTGCTGGTGAACGCTTTGAACTGGACGGAAAAATTCTGCGCGATGTAGACGCGGCTTTTGAACTTGTAAAGCAGATTTACGATAACGGTGGCGTAACCGGCGAACATCTTACCGGCAGTGGCTGGTCTGTGTTCGAAAAAATGCCGCACCCCGAGCTTGTAAAGAAAATAGAAAAGCGTGGTCTTAAAGTGTTGTTATTGGATGAGC
>DEEV01000137.1:22056-23025 GCA_002350445.1 Treponema sp. UBA2869
AAAATGAAACAAGTGCAAACGTATATAATGCACTTGCTCTGATGTGCAAAATACGTTTGCACTTAAAGTAATTGTCATTCCTTTTGCAATTCAATATTATAGAAAAAAATACATAGCTGATTTCCGACACACGGCGGTGGTTGAGCCTGTCGAAACCACCATTGTGTGCTCGCCCAGAATATTGGGGAAATTGCGGACTTTGGCAAGGTGGTACATTATGATTACTCTCAAATTCGGTGGAACGTCGATGGCAAACGCTCGACGTATTCTTGCTTCTGCGGACATTATTATCAACCGCGCAAAAGAAGACAGACTTAGTGTTGTAGTTAGCGCAGCAGCCGGCGTTTCTAACACTCTTCAGGCTGCAATCGATGCATGTATTTCGGGGATCTCCGGAACAAATTACGTAACAGACATCAGAAACACTCACAATGAAATCTGTCTTGAACTTCAGTCTAAGCTTCCTGGTTTTGATGCAGAAAAAACAATGGCGCGCCTTGAACCGAATTTTGGAGAGCTCGAAAAGCTCCTTGCCGGATGTGTTTCTTTTGGCGAGTGTCCAGACACTGTTCACTGTCGCATTATGGGTATGGGAGAACTTCTTTCTGCCCCAATTATGGAAAATGTTTTGCTTGCAAAAAAGCAGAGCGTAATCTTCCTTGATTCAAGAAAATTTGTATTTACAACCGGAAATCATAAAGAAGGCGAGGCTGATTATTCAGCTTGTAACGAAGCGTGTGCACCTTTCCGCGACGGCGCTTCTCCTACCCAGACACGCATTCTTTTGTTCCCAGGCTTTATCTGCACCTGGAATGGTGGAACTGGAACAAAGCCTGTTATGGGCTTGCTCGGTCGTAACGGTTCAGACTTCTCTGCAGCAATTATTGGTGCGTCACTTCGTGCTAAGCGCGTAGAGTTCTGGACAGACGTAGACGGTGTTTACACTGCAGATCCACGCGTTGTAAAAGA
>DEEV01000137.1:23107-23919 GCA_002350445.1 Treponema sp. UBA2869
TTTGGTTCTAAAGTTCTTCATCCAAAAACAATTGCGCCACTTCAGGCAAAGGGAATTGAAGCATGGAGTTTGAACTCTCACAATCCTAGCGCTCGTGGTACTCGTATTGGAAAAGGTCCTTTTGAAAGTCGCGGTAAGTCTAGCATTTGTGGTATTTCTTCGCTCAAGCATGTTTCTATGATTAGCGTTGGCGGTTCACTTATGCGCGGCCGCACTGGTATGGCAAGTAAGATTTTCTCTGCTGTATCTGGTGCAGGTTCTTCTATACTTTTGATTACTCAGTCATCTTCTGAATATACAATTTCTTTCTGTGTTCGCGACAGCGAGGCAGATATTGTAAAAGATGCTTTGGAAGCAAAGTTTGAACTTGAGATTCGCGAAAAGCTTATTGATGCAATTGATGTTCGTAAAGACTGCGCAATTGTTTCTGTTGTTGGCGACGGAATGATTGCTAACCGCGGTGTTGCAGGAAAGTTCCTCAATGCTCTTTCAAGCCAGGATATCAATATTCTCGCAATTGCTCAGGGTAGCTCAGAGCGCTGTATTTCTGCAGTTATCGAAAATGAATATGCTGATACTGCTGTTAAGGCTGTTCACCAGTTCTTCTTCCACACTGCTCAGACAATCGAAGTATTTGCTTTTGGTGCCGGAACAATTGGTGGAACAATGATTGATCAGATCCGCGACCAGAGAGAAAAGCTTCTTAAAGAAAATGTTGATATAAAGGTTCTTTGTATCACAACAATCGACGGTATGCTTTTGAATGAAGACGGGCTTAATTTGAGCAACTGGCGCGACCAGATGAAAAAGCC
>DEEV01000016.1 GCA_002350445.1 Treponema sp. UBA2869
CTTCTTCCACAAATTCTTAATAAAATAAATTTTCCTTTTGTTGTAAAGCCTGTAGATAATATGGGCGCCCGCGGTTGCCGGCTTGTTCGTTCTGAGCAGGAATTTTTGCCTTCTTTAAAAACTGCCGTTGAATGTTCCCGTACAGGTTTTGCAATTGTTGAAGAATTTATGGATGGCGAAGAATATTCGATTGATGCTCTTGTATATAACGGAACTTTTACAATAACAGGATTTGCTGTTCGTCATATAAAATATCAGCCGTATTTTATAGAAGTTGGTCATACAATGCCTGCTGTGCTTGATAAGAAAATTCATGATGAACTTATTTCTGTTTTTGCGCTTGGTGCAAAATCTCTTGGACTTACATGCGGTGCTGCTAAGGCAGATATAAAATATACGGCAAAAGGTCCTATGATTGGCGAAATTGCAGCCAGACTTTCCGGCGGATATATGTCTGGCTGGACCTATCCTTATGCTTCCAGTTTGAATCTTACAAAAGAGGCTATTTTGATTGCATGCGGCAAAAAACCACAGGAACTGGAAAAAAATCGTGTTCCGGTTGATTACAATTGTGCTGCTACAGGTCTGAATCAGCCTTACGAACTTTTTGAAGTGCCTTGTAAAAGAACCAGTGCTGAACGCGCATGGATTTCTATTCCGGGAACAGTTGAATATATAGAAAATATAAATGATTTTACTGACAGGGCAGTTTTTGATTCGCTCCCACGTGCAACTGTAACGCTTGGTTCCCAAGTGGACTTTCCGCGAAATAATGTTGAAAAATGTGGAAATATTATTGCTGTAAGTCATAGCAGAGAAGCTGCAATTCAGGCGGCAGAAGATGCTGTTTCCAATGTATTTATAACGCTAAAACCTGATAACCAAAAAACAGAATCTTTTTTGAATTATGCTGAAAATGATGATGAAAAAGATTTCCCGCCTTCAGCATTTGCAAAACTCAGTCAGAATGAGCTTTCGTTAATAAGCGGAGAAATTCCTGCAGATAAAAAAGTTTCAGATTTTATTCCTGAGATTCTAAAAAAATCCGAATATATAAATAACAAAGACTGGAATTATAATACAATAATTCAAACTGCCTCGAAATTTGATATACTGCGTGCAAAACATCCGGCTTTGGACGCTAAAAAATTCTGGAAGGCTGTAATGCGAGGAGGAATTCAGGCTGCGGTTTATTTTTCTGATACTGTCTGTATGAAAAACGGAAATTAGAACTGCTTCTGGAATTTTATTATGAAAAAACTTTTATTTCTTACAGTACTTTTTTTATCTGGATTAAATCTTGCGTTTGCAGGAAACGATCTTTCTTTGCTTGAAAGTGCAAAAAACAAGGGAATGACAATTTACTGGGATTCCCTTTCAGAAAGCGGAATGATAGAAAAAAACGGACATCAGGTTTCTTTCCGTTCCGGTGAACAGATTGTAATTTTAGACAGTATAAAAATGATGCTTACAGATGCTCCTGAATTAAAGGGAAATCAGATTTTCGTTTCTCAGAAATTTCTTAATGATTCAGAACAGTTTTTTAATCAGAAATCAGAAATGCCTTTTAAAGTTGGTGCAATTTTGATAGATGCAGGTCATGGCGGAAAAGATCCCGGAGCGTTAAAAACATTTAAGGTAAATGGAAAATCAATAACTGTAAAAGAAAAGGATGTAAATCTTAAAGTTGCTAAAATGCTTTATGAACTTTTGCACAATGCATATCCGCAGAAGCAGATTATCCTTACAAGAAATTCGGATAAGTTTCTTTCTCTTGGAGAACGAACTGATATTGCAAACAATGTAAAAGTAGGCGAGAACGAAGCTGTTCTTTTTATTTCTGTTCACGTAAATTCTTCTCTTAATAAAAATTCATCAGGTTATGAAGTGTGGTATCTTTCTCCAGGTTACAGACGTACAGTTCTGGATAAAAGTGTTGCAGAAGATAAAACTCTTTTTGATATTATGAATATCATGACCGAAGAAGAATATACAAGAGAAAGTGTAATGATTGCAAAATTCATTATGGACGGACTTCAAACTCAAATTGGTAAAGAATCTACTGCCCGCGGAATTCGAGCAGAAGAATGGTTTGTTGTAAAAAATTCAAATATGCCGGCAGTTTTAATAGAGCTTGGTTTTGTTTCAAATGAAAAGGAAGCTCTTCTTCTTAACGATGACAAATACTTGAAAAAAGCCACTCTGGGCATATATAATGGAATTGCGGCATTTGTTACGCATTTTGAACGTCTTCAGGGATTTACAGCTGTAAAATGATGAATTTAAAGAACATATTATTAAAGAAAGAAAATTTTCCATATCGAGTGATTCTTATAATAATTTCACTTTCCTTTGTTTTTTCGTTTACATTTTTTTTAATTTGTAAAGATAGTGTAAGGCGTGTATTCATTTTTCCTTCTGCTGACGGTGGAAAATATGTTGTTGAATACAGAAATCTTCCGCACAAGCCTTATGAGGGAGTTATTTTTAATTATGCATCGGAACTGCTGCTTGGCTCTGGTGTAGAAAGAACTATGGCTCTTTTTTCGCCGGGAACAAAGGTTAAATCCTGCTTTTTGCGTAAGGGCGTGCTTTATCTTGATATATCAGAAGAAGCCCTGTTTATGGGAAACGGCGTAATTGATATTGAGGATGGAGTAAAACTTCTTAAACTGAATATCAAAAAAAATTTTGGTAATGTTAATAAAATTAATTTATTCATAGACGGAAAACTGGCCTATGATTCTCATTGATTTTTAAAATAAACATTGACAAAACGATGTACTTGTATGATAATTATTTATAATACAAGGCTACATCGAATAGTATAAAAAAGGAGCTTCAAAGATGAAAATTAAGAAGACTTTAGGATTATTTGCAGCTGCTATGCTGCTTGCAGGTGGCGTTGCTTTTGCAGAAGAAGCAACCCTCATTGATTTTACACTTCTGGACGCAGACTGTGCAGCAGATGCGAACGGAAATCCAACTCAGAACAGTCATACAACAATGGACTATTCTGTAAGTGCGGGTGCTACTTTTACAGAAGATCAGAAAGATCTTATGAAGACATCATTGGCACTTCCTGAATGGGAAGTTAAGCTGAACTCATCTGCAAAAACTGTTGCAAGTTTGGCTGACTCACAGGTTGTTGCTGCTCCTGTAAAAGGTGATGCTGATCAGCCTTTTGCTGGTAAAAATGTAATGGGTGTTCGCGTTGTATTCCCAACATGGAACGCAAATGCAAATGCTTCAATCGTTCCACCATTTGACATTCCTGCTTATGAACCACTTTCATCTGCTGATGAAAACGGAAACCGCCAGGAACCAACAGATGAAGAAAAGGCTAGTGGAAAAACACTTTTCGAAGATGGATACGGTGTTGTAAAAAATGTTGGTACTCTAAAGGCAATTAAAGTAACTACAATGGGTATGAACTATCCACATGGATTGTATGTTCTTATGTCTGATAATGACGGTGTTGAACGCCGCTACTTCATGGGATATCTTGGTTTTGACGGATGGAAAGAACTCCGCTGGAACAACCCACAGTATATTTCAGAAATCCGTAACCGCGAAGTTCGTGTTTACCCAATTTATCCACGTGGTCTTCCTTTTGTAAAGTTTGAAGGTTTCCAGATTACACGTGATGCTGCTCATATTGGTGGCGACTTCATTGGATACTTCAAAGATGTAGCTATTATTTATGATAAAGCTCTTCTTACAAGCGACCGTGATATTGCAGATGAAGACCTTTGGGGAATCATTGGTAAGAAAGAAAAGGCTCGCCAGAATGCAGAAATGCAGAGATTCGGTAACAAACAGGTTAACCGCTATCTCGAAAAAGCAAAGCTTGCTTCTGAAGATGAATTCACTTCAAGTTTGAATTCTGAAGGTTCTGGAGCTGCTCAGCAGAATGGTGGCCAGGCTGCTGACTAATCTGAAATAGATTAAGTAAAAGCGCTGAGACTTTTTAGTTCCAGCGCTTTTTTTGCTTTAAACAGATTTTATAATTTTTTATTTGCTATGGCACATACAATTATTTCGAAAAAACAGTTAAAAGAAACTTATGATTCATATAATCCGTATTTTACAGAAATTATGAAACGGATTGTTTCTGTTTTGCAGGAAAAAGTTCATTTGTCTGCACAGCCCACTTATAAAAGCCGTGTAAAAAGTTTTAACAGTTATTATAAGAAGATTCTGCGTTTAAAATCGGATAAACTTTCACAAACTCAGTCAATTATATATCTTACAGATATTATGGGCATAAGAATGATATGTGCCTTTCTTGAAGATATAAATATTGCAGTTGAGCAGCTTAAAAGCATATTTGACATAAAAGAAGTTGAAATAAAGGGAGCAGATAAAAGTTTTAGCGAATTTGGGTATGAATCAATTCATGTGCTTATAAAAATTCCGGATGAATTAAAGCCTGAATTAAAAGGCGAATTTAAAAATCTTGCAGCTCCTTCTGATGAGCTTTTGTGCGAAATTCAGATTCGTACAATTTTGCAGGATGCGTGGGCAGAAGTTGAACATGAGCTTATTTATAAAACCGAATTTTCACCGTTTGATGCACCTTTAAGAAGAAAGCTTGCTTCGTTAAATGCTTCATTGACGCTTGCGGATATTACTTTCCAGGAGATTCGCGATTATCAGAATAAACTTCAAAGTGAACTTGAAAGCCGTCGTAAATCATTTTATTCAATTGCAGATGAAATGCTTAATGAAAATGATGGTGAAAAAATAGCTCCTGCTCAAATAAATAGGGTAACACCTTTTGTGCTTGGAACTATTGATGATATGCTTCTTCAGGCTATTCATGCGCATAACGAAGGAAATCTTGATCTTGCGGTTTCAATTTATACTAAAATTCTTGAAACTGTACCTGAAAAAGACCGTAATGTAATAGCTGTAATTCGTAAGCATCGTGGTATGGCATATTTTGCGATGAATGATTTTGATTCTGCTCTTAAAGATTTTAAAATAAGTATAGAATTTGATTCAAAAGCTTTCCGCACTTACTATTACGAAGGTATTGTATATTCAATTAAAAAAGAATATAAAAAAGCCGTTGAATGTTTTGATAAATCTCTTGAAATTAATGAATTTCAAGCTCATACACATTTCAGGCGTTCAGTTGCTTACTATGAGCTTGCCGAATATGAAAAATCTATGAATGATTTGGATACAGCTTTGCGTCTTGGTCTTGATCCAGCTGAATGTAAGACTTTACAGCAAAAACTTACAAAAAAACTTGGTTTAAGTATGTAAAAAATTTAAAAAAATGCCATTTTAGGTGTTGACTATTTTTTGCATAACTGATATATTTTTCAAAGTCAGCAATGACTTATGTCTCCTTCGTCTAGTGGTTAGGACATCGGGTTTTCATCCCGACAACAGCAGTTCAATTCTGCTAGGAGATGATAAAAAATGCTCACCACAAGGTGAGCATTTTTTTTTATCTGCGAGTTTTTAATTCCGCTCGATGCATGAAATTAAAAACTCGTGGTAAATATCGACATTATAAAAAATGTGTCGGGTGGGATAATGAAAAGTGAAGATGAGCAGAAATGTCCAGAATCTCTAAATCCGGTAGATGTTGAAGCTGCCGGGGCTTACATTTCTAATGGAGGCCCGCTTTCAAAGATATCAGCAAATTTTGAAGAGCGTGCTGTTCAAGTTGCTTTACTACGAAAAATTGCAGATGGATTAAATCATAATAAAATTTGTGTATTTGAAGCCGGAACAGGGGTTGGAAAATCATTCGCGTATTTAATCCCTGCAGCACTTTGGGCTTTGAACAACAAGGAAAGAATTGTAATTTCTACTGGTACTATAAATCTTCAGCAGCAGCTTTGCGAAAAGGATATTCCTGCTGTAGAAAAAATCCTGGGACAAAAAATCAAATTTGTGCTTATGAAAGGACGCCAAAATTATATATGTAAACGACGCCTTTCTGATGTAACTTTAATTCGTGAATTATTTGAAGAAGACCAGCAGGAAATTGATAAAATTGCGGAATGGGAAAAACAGTCAAAAACAGGTAGCAAAAGTGATTTATCTTTTATGCCTTCGGATAATGTGTGGTCAAGGGTAAATTCTGAAAGTGATGCCTGTATGGGAAACCGTTGTCCTTTTCATAATGAATGTTTTGTAATGAAGGTTAGGAAGGAAGCTGCTTCTGCAAATCTTATAGTTGTAAATCATCATCTTTTATTTGCAGATATTGAAGCTCGAATGGAAAGTGCAGGGTATGATGATGCCGCAGTTCTTCCTCCTTATCGTCGTATTATATTTGACGAGGCTCATGGTATAGAAAGTGCTGCAACTTCTTTTTTTAGTGAAAGCTGTACTCGTTTTAAAATTAACAAGCTTATAAATCAGATGTACCGTAAAAGAAAAAATTCTGAATCGGGACATTTGTGCAGTCTTGCAATACTTTCAAGTAACGAAGAAAAAGCAGCATCAGCTTATGATATAACTTCGCGCATAAAAAAGGCTGTTTTAAATTATGAACTTGCAGGGTCTGATATTCTTCAGAATAGCTTTAATATAAGAATTTGCGAAAAAAATGAGCGTTCCTTTGGTCCTTTTTTGGTTTCGCTTCATGAACTTGAAAAAGCTTTGTCTGAATTTCTTGATTTGATTCATATTCTTATGGAAGGCGTAAGCGAGGAAGATAGAGATGCGCCGTGTTATTGGGAATCAAAAATTGTTTGGCGTCGCCTTCAGGGAATTGTGCTTTTATTGAAGGATTTTGCCTTGTGGGCTGAATATAAAAGCTATGTTTTCTGGCTTCAAAAAAAACGTCTGCCTCCGGGAATTGCCCGCGATAATGAACAAAGTGATTTTCTTGTTATAAATAAAACTCCTCTTGATATTTCACATCTTATGAATAGCGGTGTTTATGAGCCGATGGATTGTGTTGTATGTACATCGGCAACGCTTAAAACCGGTCGTGATTTTAACTATTGGATGAACCGTAATGGAGTTTTTTTTGCAGAAAAAGACCGTCTTTCTATAGGAGAATTTCCGTCTCCGTTTCCTTACAAAAAAAATATGCTTCTGGCGGTTCCTGCAGATGCTCCTTTTCCCGATCAAATGGAATTTCAGCAGTGGATTGAAATGGCAATTCCGCGTCTTGTTAATGCATCTGAAGGCCGCACGCTCATATTGTTCACGGCTTACGAATCCCTTAAAAGTGCATATAATGCAACTGTAGCATCAATGCAGGGATTTGCCGGAAGAATAATGAAGCAGGGTGATGATGATAACTCCAGATTATTGGAGGCGTTTAAAAAAGAGAACGAAAGTGTACTCTTTGCAACAGATTCTTTCTGGCAGGGAGTGGATATTCCCGGAGAATCACTTTCTCATGTTATTATTGTAAAGCTTCCTTTTGTTGTGCCTAATGATCCTGTTTTTATGGCACGTTCAGAAGCTATAGAAATGCGCGGCGGAAGTTCATTTATGGAATTAAGCGTTCCTGAAGCAGTTATAAAATTCAGGCAGGGAATAGGACGTCTTATACGCCGTTCTGATGATAAAGGTGTTGTAACAGTTTTGGATAGGCGTCTTTTTGAAAAAAGATATGGTTCAATCTTTATGGCAAGCATTCCGGATTGCAAAAAAATGTATGAACCTCTTGGAAGTGTTGTCAATGCAATAAATCACTTTATTTTTGAGTGATTTTACGCTATAATTAGCGCACTTTGAGAATTTTTAATTTATGATTTTTCAGTAGCGCTAAAAGAGCTTTTTATTTAGCTTTTTGCTGTGAATGGGAGAAATATGACATCGATTATAGTTTTTGTTACTTTGATTGGAATGGTTCTGCCGGCTTCTTTAGGAAATATTCTTGCATATCCGGTTTCAAAAAAAATCAGCATGAAAATCTCTAACTATATTTTGAATGTCTGTGCGCCAAGATTATT
>DEEV01000076.1:0-4283 GCA_002350445.1 Treponema sp. UBA2869
CTCAGCCAGATATCGACGGTGGTCTTATCGGTGGTGCATCACTCAAGGCAGAAACATTCGTACCTATCTGTGTATTGTAAGTATAATTGAACGACCGTTTTGCAGGGGCAAAACGGCAGGCTGCGTGATTGCTCGCCAGCTCGCAATCTTAGGGCAAATCGCAGCCTGTGTACTTATCTGCGTGCTTTAGTTGAAATTGCATTAATCAGCTTATAAGTCCGTTTCGTTTGCCGGAACGGATTTTTTTATTGTCCGACAGATGATTTTTTATACATTGACTAAAAATCCCTAATTCATTATCATTTATAAACTAATTTTCAGAATTTTTGGAGGTGTGCTAAAAATTACATCATTATAATTTTTAGCACTGCTGATTTTGCCGTTGGCAAAACTGCGATACATTGCCTCCTGCATCACCGCTAACGCGGAGTTTTTTGGAGAAATAAATGGGTACAATTGGTGTTGTTCTTTTGGTTGCATTTTTTATTGTATGCTTCCTTTTAGTTCTTTTGGTTGCTGTTCAGGATGACGGTGAAAGCGGAATGGGCGGTTTGCTCGGTGGTCGTGGTACTGCTGCATTCGGTTCACATTCTGCAAATGTTCTTACAAAAACAACTTTTGTATTAGTTGTCCTTTTCTTTGTGCTTTCTATCGGTATTGCTTTGTCAAACAAAAAGCCAAAGGTTGAAAAGAATTTGCTTCCTGAAACTGTTGTAGAAGAAAACTCTGCTTCAGAAACTCCATCAGACTGGTGGTCTGGAGAATCAGCTTCATCAGAAAAAGAATCAAATCAGGCTTCTGCTGAATAGCATAAGAATACCCCTGAAGTTTTTTTTAGAGGGTGTATACCGATGTTGAGCCAGCTTATCTCTCCTTCTGACATAAAAGTTAATTTGGAGAGTTCAGAAAATGAAGAATGTTTTGCCGAACTTCTGGAGATAATGCGTTCAAAACAACCGCAGATTGTACGTGCGGAGGCTTTGAATGCATTGTGTACTCGTGAAGAAAAATCCAGTACAGCAGTCTTTCCTTATGTTGCTGTACCTCATGCGGTTTGTAAATCAGTTAAAAATATTTCAGTTGCTTTAGGAATCAGTCGCAAGGGAATAGAATTTGCTTCTCCGATTGATTCTGATAAAAAAAATCCTTTAGTAAATGTTGTTTTTCAGATATTATTTGATGCGGAATCCGATTTAAGAATTTCATTGCTTAAAGATATTCTTCAACTTGTAAGTACAACGGATTTTGTTTCAAGGGTGCTTACAATGAATAATCCTGTAGACATTTTTGAGCTTTTGCAGGAATATGATATGTGATTTCGGAGGTTTGTAATGGAACAAATTAATTCAGAAAAAGATGTGATTTCTCACCTTATCGAAGTTGAAAAAAATGCTTCTGCAATGATAGAGGAAGCTTCTATTGAGGCTGATAAAAGGGTCTCTTCTGCAAGAGCAAAGGCTAATACAGAATATAAAGAAAAGTATGACCTTGAGATTCAAAAGCTTGAGGAAAATTATAAACAAAAAATTACAGAAATTTCAGAAAATCATAAAAAAGAGCTTGAAGATTATAAATCTTCTTTGGAAAGTAAACCTCAGGATTCAAAGAGTTTTTCTGCAACGCTTGAAAAACTTCTTTTTGCCTGATTTTTGGAGATTTTAATGGATAGAGCAGGCGCTGGTGCATTTATTTACTCTAAATCTAGCGGCATTTTAGGCAGTTCGTTTGTAGGCTCAAGATTAAATCTTTTGTTTGAGCCAAAAACTTTGTCTGAATTGTGGACTCTAATTTTTAAAACTCCGGCTCCAATGATTCCAGAGACCATGCTTGCTCAAAAAATTGAAAATGATGTTTCACAGCGTCTTTTTAAGCAATATACCGATTTTGTAAATCTTTACGATAAACCAGATTCAATACTTCTTGATGTGCTTTCTATATACGAAGGTGAAAATTTAAAGGAAATTGGNNGCGGCGAAACAGAACTTCCTCATCTTATTGATTTGGGCTCTTTTGCAACACTTAAATACAAAATGTGGCCTGACATTTCTGCAATTACAAAAGGAACTGTTTTTTCGTGGTATAATCGTGTTCCAGATATTCATGAACAGCAGAAACTCGAATTTAAAATTGATATGCAGATTATAAGAAATTTGTGGGAATCAATTCAAAAAACTTCCGGCGATGACCGCACAGGCCTCTTAAAAATACTTAAAAATCAGTATATAATAAAAAATATCGTATGGGCTTTGCGTCTTCGTGTTCATTACGGAATGGAAAAAGAAGATGTAATTAAAAATCTGTTTTTTGTAACGGGTTCTCCAAACAGGGCAGACCCTTTTGCCGGTCCTGCAATAAAAATTCTTGACTACCCGCTTGATGAATACGATAAATGGGCTTCGTGGCGTTATGCAAGGCTTGTAAATCCTTATGTCGAAGGTGAAATCTGGAAGATTAATCCGGGCTGGATAGAAAAAGCCGCAAGGGCAGATCAGTATAAAATGGATTTAAATGTTTTCCATCAATATCCTATGACTACTGCTTCTCTTGTCAGCTGGTATCGTATTAAGCGTTTTGAAGTACGCTGTATATGTAGTGCTGTAGAAAGCCTGAGATTAAATATTAATTCAAATGATGCTATGGCGACTGTCGGTGTTCTTGCACCTCAGTTCTAATATAGATTTATATGGAGAAATAGAATGGCAAAAACTTCAGAAATGAAATTACTTGAGCTGATGATTCTGAAAGAAGATATTTCAAGTGTGCTTGAATATCTTGGAAAGAAAGGAACAATTCAGTTTCAGACAAAATTAAAAGATGCTAAAAATTCTTCTGAAGAAAATGGCAGTGAATTTTCAAATGCCGATGCACAGGTTTTTAATGAACTTAAAAAGGCTTATGGAGAATTAAATTATCCTGCATTCGATAAGGATTTGTCTCTTTTTTCTTCTCCAAAGGAAGAAGACAGACAGAGTGCTGCACAGTTTATTTCTTCTTACAAAGATCTGGACAAGCGTATTTCAGATGCTTCTGAGAATCTTGCTAAAGCTGCAGAAGCATATAAAGAAACAGAATCATTTGCAGATTTAAAACTTTCTTATTCAGAGCTTGAACACCTTTCTTTTCTTTCTCTTAAAATAGGAAAAATTCTTCCGGACAGTTTTGATGAACTTAAAGATGCTTTGGACGGCATTGCAGTTGTTGTTCCTCTTGGAAATGACCGTTCGAGGGTTCTTGTTGCATCATCAAAAAAAGGTCGTTTTGCAATTGAATCTGAGCTTAAAAACTGCGGTTTTGTTCAGATGGAAATTCCAAAGGATTTCAAAGGTGTTCCGGATGATATTCTCGAAAGCCTGAAAAAACAGAAACAGGAAGCAGAAAAACAGGCAGCAGAACTTGCCGTTGAAAAAAATAATTTTGCCGAAACTCATAAAGAAATTCTTACAAAACTTTTGGGAACATTTTCAATTGGCGTTCAGGTTGAAGAACTTGCAAAACGCCTTGAAGCAACTGAACTTGTTTACCGTCTTACAGGATGGATTCCTGCAAAAGAAACTGAATCTTATATGAAGGAACTTGATGATCTTACGGAAAGCCGCATTGCGATTCGTCTTTATGATCCGTATGAAGTTCCTGCCGTTATTTCTGGCAAAGAGCAGGTTCCGGTAAAACTTTCTCATGGAAAATTTGTAAAGAGTTTTGAAAGAATGATTTTCTCTTATGGTTCGCCTCTTTACGGTACAATTGACCCGACTCCGTTCGTCGCAGTTTTCTTTACAATCTTGTTTGGAATAATGTTTGGTGACTGCGGGCAGGGACTTGTTTTCCTTTTGCTTGGTATTCTTATGGCTGCAAAAGTTGTAAAAGTTGGCGGCTGGAATAAGTTTGCTCCAATTTTTATTGCAATTGGTTGTACAAGTACTATTATGGGACTTTTAACCGGAGAATTCTTTAGTAATGAAACTCTTCTTGAGCCGTTCAGTGAATGGGTAACAGGCCTTTTTGGTACTCCTCATGCTCCTATTCTTAAAATGATGCCGTCTTCAGATCCTTCTTCTATTGTTGCAATGTTCGGCGTTTTTGTAGTTGCTGTAGCAATAGGTTTTGTAATAAATACAATTGGGCTTATAATCAATTTCATAAACTGTCTTATAATGAAGCGTTACGACGAAGCTTTCTTTGGAAAAAATGGACTCGCAGGTGCGGTTTTCTTCTGGTATGTAGTTGCACTTGTTCTTAGAATTGTTCTTCTTCATCATTCAATTGCGGTTTATGACTGGATTGTA
>DEEV01000076.1:4314-8803 GCA_002350445.1 Treponema sp. UBA2869
GCGGCTTTTGCTTCTCCTTTTGAGCGCGCAATCCGTCACGAAAAGCCTTTACTTGAAAACGGCGTTGGAACATATCTTATTTCAAGTGTTGTAGAGATAATCGAAGTTGTTTCGGGTTATCTTTCTAATACCGTAAGCTTTGTTCGTGTAGGTGCATTTGCACTTTCGCATGCTGTTTTGGATTACGTAATTTTGATTCTTACAGAAATGTGCGGCGGCTCTTCCAGCTTTGCCGGAATTCTTGTTCTTGTAATTGGAAATGCCGTAATTATTGTACTTGAAGGTATGATTGTTGCAATTCAGGTAATCAGGCTTCAGTATTACGAATTCTTCAGTAAGTTCTTCCACGAAACTGGACGTGAATTCAAACCATTTAAATTTGAATATAATTAATAAAATAAATTCATAGGAGTTGGAAATATGAAAAAGAGATTTTTAGCTGTACTTACAGTTCTCGTTCTTATGGGAACAGCTTTGTTTGCACAGGATGCAGGAACAGCTCAGACTTCAGGATCAGCAATCAAATATCTTGGTGCTGCTATCGCTGTAGGTCTTGCTTGTATCGGTGGTGGTATGGCCGTTGGTAAAATCGGTGCTGCTGCAATGGGTGCAATGAGCGAAAACCCTGAACTTTCAGGAAAGGCTCTTCCATTCGTAGGTCTTGCAGAAGGTATTTGTCTTTGGGGTATGCTCGTTGGTGTACTCATTCTTATTCTGTAAAAGTCTTAAAAATAAATGAAATTTTACGCAATAGGAAGCAGGGAAATTCTTCTTGCCTTTAAATTGATTGGCGTGGAAGGAACAATTGCAGAAACAAGAGATGAAGTTCTTGATGCCTTTAATCGTGTAACAGGAAGAGGCGGCATTGCAAATGTTCCTGCCGGAGAAATTCCGCGGGTTTTAATACTTACGGAAGATGCGGCAAGTCAGATTGAGCAGGAAGAAATCCAGTGGCAGAAAACAGGTAAATTTCCTCTTATAGTTGAGATTCCGGGCTTGAACGGACATTTGAAAGGTAAAAAATCACTTTCAGATTCTATAAGGGAAGCTATTGGCGTACAAGTTTAGGGAATGTAAGAGGTTTTGGTATGCAGGAATTAAGGTCTACAGAAATTCTTGATAAAGAAATTCAATCGGACGCAAGAAGAAAAGCGGAAAAAATTCTGAAAAAAGCAGATTTAGATGCTCAGGAAATATTGAATTCAATCAGTTCTTCAATTGAAAAGGCAAAGAGCGAAAAGTCTGATTTTTATTCAAAGAAAATTCAGGCTTTTGAAAAAGATCAGAATGCTTCAGTTCCGTTGGAAAAAGAGCGTTTTAAGGTTTCTTTTATTCAGGATTCAATTTCTGAGAATATAAATGCTTATTTAAAATCTCTTTCGGAAGAAAAAAGAATAGAAATTGTTTTAAAACATTTGGATTCAAAGCTTGATAAGAAGGTTAATGCGTTTGTTTATGGATTTGACTTTGAGGCTGCAAAAAAAATGCTGTCAAAAAAAATTGGCTCAAATCTTTTAAAATGTGAAAAAACTGAATTTAGAAAAATAGCAGTAGAAGATGACTGTAATCTTGAAAATCCTCAGGGAATTATTCTTGAAACAGAGGACAGGCAGTTCCGCTGTCGTCTTACATTAAGCGAGATAATTGGTCAGATTCTAGATAAAAATAGAGCAGAATTGTCTGAAAGTTTATTCGGGGGACAATTATGATAGAAGGAAAAATTACCCGCATTTCCGGTCCAATTGTTTATGCAGAAGGACTTGACGGCTGCGGTTTGTATGATGTTGTTGATGTAGGCGAAAAAAAACTGATTGGTGAAATTATCCGTCAGAATAAAGGAAATGCTACCATTCAGGTTTACGAGGAAGATACTGGTATGCACATTGGCGAAAAAATTGTGTGTACACAGCGACCTCTTTCTTTGCGCCTTGGACCGGGTGTTGTCGGAAATATTTACGACGGTATTCAGCGTCCTCTAAAAGATATGTTTGAGCATTCAGGTTCATTTCTTCTTCCTGGAGAACGAACAGAACCTCTTGATGTAAAAAAAATCTGGCACTTTGACGCGGCAGACGGAATAAAAGCAGGAATTGAAATTTCAGCTGGAATGGTTTTGGGAACCGTAAAAGAAACTGAATCTATTACAGAAAAAATAATGGTACCGCCAAGTGTACGCGGCCGCTCACTTAAGAGCTNNAGAAACTGAATCCATTATAGAAAAGATAATGATTTCTCCGCTTTTGCGAGGACGAACTCTTAAAACATTTAAGGGAAGTGGAGATTATACAGTAGATGATGTAATTGGAACAACTGAATTTGATGAAGAGATTCAGCTGGCACAGTATTGGCCGGTTCGTAAACCTCGTCCTTATGCGCAGAAACTTGGAGTTACCGAGCCTTTGATTACAGGTCAGCGCGTAATCGACGTTTTCTTCCCTTTGTCAAAAGGTGGTACAGCAGCCATTCCTGGCGGTTTTGGAACTGGAAAAACAATGACTCAGCATGCCGTTGCAAAATGGTGTGATGCAGACTTGATTGTATATATTGGTTGTGGTGAACGCGGTAACGAAATGACAGAAGTTCTTACAGAATTTCCTGAATTGATTGACCCGCGAACAGGTCGTTCTATCATGGAACGTACAATATTAATTGCAAATACTTCTAACATGCCGGTTGCGGCGCGCGAAGTTTCTCTTTATTCGGGAATCACTCTTGCAGAATATTTCCGCGATATGGGAATGCACGTTGCAATTATGGCTGACTCAACTTCACGCTGGGCCGAAGCGTTGCGCGAGCTTTCTGGACGTATGGAAGAAATGCCTGCCGAAGAAGGATTCCCTGCATACCTTCCAACCCGCCTTGCATCGTTTTATGAACGTGCCGGCCGCGTAATCAGTCTTGAAGGTCAGGAAGGTTCAGTATCAGTTATTGGTGCAGTTTCGCCTCCGGGTGGAGACTTCTCAGAGCCTGTTACTCAGCACACAAAACGCTTTATCCGCTGTTTCTGGGCTTTGGATCGTGAACTTGCAAATGCGCGCCATTATCCTGCAATTGGCTGGATTGATTCATATTCGGAATATGCTGATGAAGTTCGCGACTGGTGGGAAGTTCATAATCCTCTTTGGGGAACTTTGCGCCTTGAAGCTTTAAATCTTTTGAAAAATGAAAACCGCCTGCAGCAGATTGTACGTCTTATTGGACCGGATGCATTGCCAGACAGCGAACGTCTTGTTCTTCGCGTTGCAGAAATGATAAAGAATGGCTTTTTGCAGCAGAACGCTTTTGATGATGTTGATAAATATTGCTCAATAGAAAAGCAGATAGCAATTCTTGAGCTTATGATGAGTTATTATAAGAGAGCTCTTGCTTGTATTAAAGCTGGTGCTCCGCTTATGAATGTTTCAAATCTTCCTGCATGCGATGAAATTGTCCGAATTAAAATGGTTTATAAAAACGAAGAAATGGACAAAATTCTTGAAGTTGGAAGTCGTCTGGATGTTCAGCTTTCTGAAGTTGAACGGGCATTTTCTGTAAATAGAGCACAATAACAGGGGGCAGATATGAAAGGTATTGAATATAGAGGTGTTACATCTGTAGACGGACCAATTGTTGTCCTCAAACGAACGGAAAATGTTTTTTATAATGAAACTGTTTGTGTCCGCGACAGAGCCGGTGAAAAACGAATTGGTAAAATTGTTGATATTTCGGAGACAGCTGTTGTTGTTCAGATTTTTGGTTCAACAACCGGTCTTGATCTTGACGAAGCCAGTTTTGAGTTTCTGGAAGAGCCTCTTGAACTTCGTGTTGGCGAACAGCTTTTGGGACGCGTTTTTAATGGTCTAGGAGAGCCAATTGACGGTTTCCCTGCAATCATTAGCAGCGAAAAACGTAACGTAAATGGAAATCCAATGAATCCGTATGCGCGAATTTATCCACGAGATTTTATTCAGACAGGAATTTCTGCAATTGATGGAATGAACTCTCTGGTTCGTGGACAGAAACTTCCGATTTTTTCTGGAAACGGACTTCCGCACAATAAACTTGCAGCTCAGATTATCCGTCAGGCAAAACTCCGTAATTCAGACGAACAGTTTGTAATGGTTTTTGCCGGAATGGGTATTAAATACGACGTTGCAAAATTCTTTGTTGATACTTTTGAAGAGTCTGGTGTACTTTCTAAAGTTGTAATGTTCCAGAGCCTTGCAGATGCTCCTTCTATTGAACGTATCATTACTCCACGCTGTGCACTTACTGCAGCAGAATATCTTGCCTTTGAAAAAGGAATGCACGTACTTGTTGTACTTACTGATATGACAAACTACTGCGAGGCCTTGCGAGAAATTTCTACAACACGCGGTGAAGTTCCTGGTCGAAAAGGTTATCCTGGATACTTGTATTCTGATTTGGCCGAGCTTTATGAACGCGCTGGTCGTGTAAAGGGTAGTGAAGGTTCAATTACGCAGATTCCAATTCTTACAATGCCTAATGA
>DEEV01000076.1:8992-10179 GCA_002350445.1 Treponema sp. UBA2869
GTAAAGTCAATTCGAAACCTTGCGGCAATTATTGGTGAAGAGGAATTGAGCGAACTTGACCGCCAGTACCTTAAATTTGGAGAACGCCTTGAGAACGAATTTTTTGGTCAGGGCGAATACGAAGACCGTACAATTGAGCAGACTCTTGAAATCGGCTGGAAAATTCTTTCTGAGCTTCCACGAGAAGAACTCACTCGAATTAAGCCAGAGTTTATAGAAAAATATATGAAAGCATAAAATATGTCAAAATTAAACGTAGCACCAACAAAATCAAATCTTCTCGTTATGAAGGAACAGCTTGCGGTTTCTACCAACGGCTATGAGCTTCTGGAAGAAAAACGCGAAATTCTTGTAAGGGAACTTATGCATCTTGTTGAGCGTGTTAAATTCCTTGAAAAAGAATTGGACAAGGTTATAGAACAGGCTTATCCTGCTTTTAAGCAGATGCTTATTCTTGAAGGTGCAGACCAGATAGACCGCATTTCGCACGCAGTTCATTACGATTTTGAAATGACAGAAAAGAAGACTACAATTGGTGGAATGTCTTTTTCGACTATGGATGTTGTTTTGCCAAAAAAAGAACTGTTTTATTCGTTTTTTGGAACCTTTGCAAACACAGATGCTACAATTGTAAAGTTTTTTGAACTTCTTTCGCTTTTGACACAGATGGCTTCAATTCGTACGATTGTCTGGCGTCTTGCAGACGAAGTTCGTAAGACTCAACGGCGAGTAAATGCATTGGACAAGCTTATTATTCCTATAGCAAAAGAAACTAAAACATATATAGAGAGTGTTCTTGAAGAGCGTGAGCGTGAAAATGTTTTTGTGCTTAAAGCTCTTAAGAAAAAGAACGGTCAGAAGCAGAAACTATAGGGAGCCAGATGTTAAAGCATTTTTTCAAAAAAATAATTGTTGCAATAAATGGCCGAAAATCTTCAATTGAAGCGGCAATGTATGCAATTATGATGGCAAAAAGCTACGGTCTTTCGCTTAAATTTGTATATGTTGTAGATACTGCAACTATAAAAATGCTTTTAATGAATAAACTTTTAATTTCAGATGAAAAGGATGATCTTGAGGCTCGTTTAAAGATTGACGGAAATAATTATCTTTCTTATGTGGAATCTCTGGCTGCATCAAAAGGCCTTAAAGTTGAAAAAGAGTTGCTGAGTGGTTCTGTTTTTACA
>DEEV01000076.1:10249-10420 GCA_002350445.1 Treponema sp. UBA2869
TTGGGTGGCAGCATAAAACTTCCTGGTCGTTCAGAGGTAAAATCAAAAATGATGTCGAAAGATGAAAACGAGATTCTTGCAAATTCAAGCTGCCCGGTTCTTATTGTTCAAAAGCCTCAGATAGAGGAACAGTTTAAGATTTTTTAAGATTTTTTAGATGAATGATTTTTA
>DEEV01000138.1:0-2405 GCA_002350445.1 Treponema sp. UBA2869
ATTTGATGCCTCCTGCATCACCGCAAACGCGGAATTATTAAAGGAGTGCAAGATAAAATGGATAAGGCAGAAATTTTAAAACGTGCAAAAGCTTACATAGAAGCAGAACAGGACGAAAGATTCAGCAAAGAAGTCAGTGAACTTATTGCTAAAGAAGATTATAAAGAACTTGAAGATCGTTTTTACCAGACACTTGAATTTGGAACCGGCGGTCTACGTGGAATTATGGGTGGCGGAACAAACCGCATGAATACACTCGAAATTAATATGGCAACACAGGGACTTGCAAACTACGTTCTTAAGGCTTTTCCTGAAAAAGCAAAGGACGGAACCTTAAGCGCTGTTGTTGCTTATGACAGCCGTTTAAATTCAGATGTTTTCGCAGAAGCAACTGCATTAATTTTTGCAGCAAACGGAATTAAAGCATACCTCTTCTCTGGACTTCGCCCTACTCCAGAGCTTTCTTTTGCAATCCGCGAACTTAAAGCACAGACTGGTGTTGTAGTTACAGCATCACACAATCCACGTATGTACAATGGCTACAAAGCATACTGGGATGACGGCGCACAGGTTATTGAACCTCATGACAAGGGAATTATTGAAGAAGTAAATAAAGTTAAAGAAGTAAAAACTATGACCAGAGTTGAAGCTATCAGCACTGGAAAATTAGTTCTTATTGATAAAGAAATTGATGAAAAATTCTGGGCAATGTGTAAAAATCAGCTTTTCCGCCCGGCTTTAATTAAAGAAAAGGCAAAGGATGTACGCATTGTATATACACCTCTCCACGGAACAGGTGCCATGCACGTAGAAAAAGTTCTTGGTGACCTTGGTCTTAAAGTTACAACAGTACCGGAACAGCGTGAACCTGATGGAAACTTCCCAACTGTAGAAAAACCAAATCCAGAAGAAAAACCAGCTCTTAAACTTGCTGTTGAACTTGCAAAAAAAGAAAAAGCAGACGGTCTTATGGCAACCGACCCTGATTCAGACCGTTTTGGAACTGCATTCCCGGATAAAGACGGAAACTGGGTTCTTTTAAGCGGAAACCAGATGGGTGCACTTCTTATGGAATATGTATTCCTTTCACGCAAAGAATTAGGCAAAATGCCTGTAAATCCAGCCTGTGTACGTTCTATCGTAACATCTCCATTCGGAGACTATATCTGTAAAAAATACGGTGTAACAATGCTTGAATGCCTTACAGGCTTTAAGTGGATTGCCGCTGTTGAAGCGAACTTTGAAAAAACTGGAAAATATAACTACGTTTTCGGTCTCGAAGAAAGCTACGGTTACAAAATTGAAAAAGAAGTTATGGATAAGGACGGAGTTTCTGCAGCTGCAATGTGTGCCGAAATGATTATGTACTGGAGAAGTCAGGGTAAATCACTTTTGGAACACCTTGATGATATGTATAAAGAATTCGGATATTTCGAAGACCGTGCAATTTCTCAGAATTTCCCAGGTTCAACAGGTGTTGAAACAATGAAAGGAATGATGGCTTCAATGCGTTCAAATCCACCTGCAACACTCGGTGGCGAAAAAGTAGTAAAGGTACGCGATATTATGAAGGATCCGGAACTTCCAAAGAGTAATGTTCTTCAGTTCTATTTGGAAAGCGGTACAATTGTAAGCGCAAGACCTTCTGGAACAGAACCAAAAATTAAGTTCTACATCAATTCTATGATTCCAGCCGGAGACGGTTCAGACAAATGGTTTGAAGAAGCAAAAGTTAAAGCCGGAAAACTCTGCGACGGAATTACATCTGATATTCAGAAAATTATTGATGCAGCATCCAAATAAGATATTAAAAAATTTTAAGAGACTGCACCTGCTTTACGAAGAAGGTGCAGTCTTTACTGCTTTCGACACAGAAACTACATCACTAACCCCAACAACAGGACGTATAATTGAAATAGGTGCTGTAAAATTTTCAAAAAACGGCATAATAGATAAATGGGGTCAGCTTATAAATCCACAGACAGATATTCCACCCTTTATAACAAGCCTTACGCATATTACAAACCAGATGGTTTCATCCTGTAATCCTATATCTTTCTTTCTTCCAGATTTCTTAAATTTTATTTCAGACACAATACTTATTGCACATAATGCTCAATTTGACCTGAACTTTTTGAACGCAGAATGTGAAAAGGCAGGATTTTCTGTTACTTCAAATAAAACAATTGACACTCTTCAGTTTTCACGTTTTGCCTACCCAAAAGCTCCAAAACACAAACTTGATTATCTTGCCGACTATTTTAAAATAAACAAAGGCTCTTCTCATAGAGCCCTTGACGATGCACTTACGTGCCGCGAACTTTTTATAAAATGCCTTTATCCTGTGTCTTCTAGTTGCGAGGAGCTTTTGCAGGGTCTATAGGCTGACCATTCTGGAATACCAT
>DEEV01000138.1:2465-3216 GCA_002350445.1 Treponema sp. UBA2869
CAACAGCATATTCACCCTTCTTTACCTTTACACTTCCAAGCCCTGTATATGCATAAATTAAACCAGTTTTTGACTGAACAAAAATAACCTGTCCAAATCCACGATAAGTTCCAACATACATTACAGTTCCTTCGTGAATACACACAACACTTTCGTCAGAAGCAGCAGAAAGCTGAACTCCACTTACCTTTCCTTTTACTGTTGTAATTTTTGGATTTTTTACAGGCCATTTTACCGCAGAATCATAAGAAACAGTTTGTCCATAAGTTCTTGTATCAGGGACTGTTGCAGAAACTGTAGCTGCAGGGGCAGTATTTGAAGTATAAGCAGCACCTGAACTGGCCGAAGCTGAATCTCCACGGATTTTTAATTTCTGACCAACTTTTATTACTACTGAAGAATCAAGATTATTCAAAGAAAGAAGTTCTGGAACTGTCATTCCGTTTTTACGCGCAATTCCATACAATGTATCGCCTTTTGCAACCGTATAAACCTTAGTTTTTGTTGCAGAAGTAGATTTAGCGGAACCTGAATTTGAAGTTGACAAAGCGGCCGCAGTTCCTATATCTGCTTCAGGAATAGTAAGTTTCTGACCAGCCTTAAGAACATCATTTTCTGAAAGATTATTTGCAGCTCTTAATTCTGCAACCGTAAGCTGATATTTTCGGCTGATTGAATATAAAGTATCACCTTTTCCTACAGTATATGTTGAATCGGCATATACATAAGCTGCTGCAGACAATGCCAGAAC
>DEEV01000138.1:3273-3589 GCA_002350445.1 Treponema sp. UBA2869
TTTTTTGTAAATGAAACTTTCATAGAAATATTATCGGCAGTAAAGTGATTTTTTTTTAGCGGTGGCTACAAAATAATATCATTAAAAAGAGCATTTACATTTATACCATTAATCACTTCATCTTTTTTGTAATGATTAAGCATACCTTCGCGACCGGAAGTAAGATGCTTTGATGTAATTCCGTGATTTATGGAAATATCAGCTTCCATAAGAGCAGAAAGATGATCACAGATTCTTACAAGTCTGCCGTCTACAGGGCTAAATTCATCAGAATTGTAGTTTGAATTTAATTCATCCCATTCAACCTTACGGACTT
>DEEV01000138.1:3623-9862 GCA_002350445.1 Treponema sp. UBA2869
TTGTATAATAAATTACTTCATCCAAAAAGAAATTTTCCATAAGCGGAACAAGTTCTTTATTAACAATTTCATCTTCAATTTTTTTTACGATATTCGGAAGATCATCAGTTGCCTGCTTTACAGGAGAAATAATATCGCGTGTAACAGATTCTGGAAGGTCATGAAAAAGTGCACTGAAAAAATTATTAATTACGCGTTTTTCGCACATATCAGGATTTGATTCACGACCAAGCAAAAGAGTCATTATTGCAACAAAAAAACAGTGTCCCAAAACAGATGTAGCTGGGACACGCGGGGTCTGATTCCATCTTGTCTGAAAACGAAGTTGTTCAATTTTTAAAAGAAACTTAAAACAGTTTTGCCTTGTCATAAGCTTCTGCAAGCCTTCCAAATCAAGATACGGCTGAATTTCTTCGCGCAAGGCTGTTTTTATATCTGAGATTCGTTCCTTTTCATTTACAATTGCAAGCATTTCCATTTCCCTTATTGTAGAAAATTTATGTGCAGCTTTGTAAACACGAACAGTCAGATAAAGCTCTTCAGGAATTGAAAAAGAGCCTGCCCTCTGTCCAATATAAATTGTAAATTTGGAAAACTNNGAAAACAAATCATCATCAGAAATAAGCTGCCTGTACTGATTCAAAACCCATTCATTCAGCCTCATATATTCCTGAGGAAATTCCTTTTTAAGCATCTGCTGAACCGGAGCCTTTATATCACAAAGAGCAATTTTACGAAGCAGATCAAACAAAGAAGCGTAAATTATCCAGTTCCAGTTGATTTTTCTGCCTTTATTTTCTTCAAATTTTCCAATTATATAGGAAAGAACCATTTTTTCTGCGGCCTTATCCATTTCAACAAGATCAAAAGGTCGCACTAAATCATTCCAGCGTTGGATGGAAAATCCTTCAAAAATTTTTCGGGCAAATTCTTTTTTCATAATAAATCTCAGGCTAGTTGCTTCGTCCAGCTTTATGATCTGCATCCATTTTATCTTTCCAGACTACAGCCTTTTTCTTTACTTCTTCAGCCTGGTCAGAATTTCCTATTGCAAGATCAAGTTTTCGCAATGCAAGAAGATATCTGATTCCGTTACGCATATCATCAATTCGGCGTGTAGAAAGCTCGTAACGGTCGCGATATGCAGTAGAAGATTCATTCAAAAGCTTTTCAATAAGTCTGATGTACAAAACTGTCGTTTCATATTTTTCTGAACGCGGATCAAAATAATCTTTTACAGAATTGCGCATATCAATAAGGTTTTTTGCGACCGTTGTAAAACGACCTTCAAGCTCAACGAATGACCATTTCCACTTACTGTTGTCGCCAAAAGCATCTTTTAAGAGAGTTATAGCAAGACCAAGTTTTTTTATAATTGTAAAACGAGCCTCAATCGGAACATTCTGAATTAAATCGTGATTTGGAGTTAAATCTGCATAAGGTATATCAATTACATCAGTAACAACTTCTTCCAGGTAAATAATTGCCTTGTAAAGAATTTTTCTGGCATCATTAAGGGCATCATTATTTTTTACATCCATAATCTTTAGAGAAAGACTGTTGAATGCAATGTAAAGAGACGAAATATAAATCATATCTTCACAAAGAGAAAGTTTTTTAGGCCCTATATCAGCATCACCTTCATGAATGCTTGCAAGCACAGTTTTTTCCTTTTCAAGCATCTTATCAATTTTTTCTTTATAAGGTTTTACTGCCGCTTCACACTGAAGCCTTGACTCTTCCGAAACTTTTGCCATCAGACACCTCTGCTATATTTTTTAAGCATAGAGCGCGCATGCTCAAGCGACTGCTCTGTTTCTGAATCTCCAGAAAGCATTCGTGCAATTTCTGCAACTCGTTGTTCGCCTTCAATCTGATAAACATTTGATGAAGTAAGGTTTTCAGAAACACTTTTCTCTATCTTTATCTGATTATCGGCATAAACTGCAATACTCGCTAGATGTGTAATGCAAAAAATTTGCCTGTTTTCTGCTAAATTTCGTAAATGGAGCCCGACTGCAACCGCCACTTCACCGCCAATACCTGTATCAATTTCATCGAAAATCAAAGTTTCTACAGAATCTGTTCGTGCAAAAATAGTTTTAAGAGCAAGCATAACACGTGAAAGTTCACCACCAGAAGCAATTTTCGAAAGCGGAAGCGGAGGATTTCCTGGATTTGCACTAATAAGGAATTCAACATCATCCTTACCGTACGGACCGCATAGCTGAACAGTCTCTGTTCCAGATTTCTGAGCAATATTTACAACAAACCGCGTAGAAGGCATTCCAAGTTCTGAAAGAATTGAATGAATTTCTTTTTCCAGAATGCCGGCAGTCTGTTTTCGAACAACAGAAATTTCCTCTGCTGATTTGAGCACATCTTTTTCTAAAACTTTGATTTTATTTTCAAGGACTTCTTTCTGTCCTGCTCCTTCAGAATTTTCTTCAAGATATTTTTTTGCATTTTCAAAATAATCAAAAACTTCACTTAAAGGAGCATTTACAGAAGATGCATATTTTTTCTTAAGATTATAGATTACGCTAAGCCTTTCCTGAACAGTTTCTAGTCGTTTTGGATCGAAAACAAGTTTCTGCTGATAATCAGAATATTCTTCAGCCAAATCTGAAAGTTCATAAAAAGCAGATTCTATTCGTTCACTAAGAGGCTGAACACTCTTATCCATTTCAGAAACAGACTGAGAAGTTCGCGAAATTTTCTTAAGCATTGAAACAAGCGAATTTTCGGAACCATTTAAAACCTGATTTATTTCTTCAACATCTGAATATATTTTTTCAAAAGAAGAAAGTCTTGACTCTTCATCTTCCAGAGTTTTATCTTCATCTTTTAGAAGTTTTGCTTGTGAAATTTCTTCAAAGGCAAATTTCATCATATCAAGTTTTCTAAGGCGTTCACTTTCACTCATAGAATATTCAGCAAGCTGCTTTCGTAAAGAAACAAGCAGAGAATATTTTTTTGTAAATTCATCAACCTGTTTTTCTATTCCAGCCCTTCCGTCAAGAAATTTTCTGTGCTCAGGAACCTTCATAAGAGACTGGTGCTCGTGCTGACCGTGAATATCAACCAGAAAAGCAGAAAACTGAGCCAAATCTGCACGTGTTACAGAAGTTCCATTAATCCATGCAGCAGATTTTCCTGAATCTTTTATATAACGTCGCAGTAAAACCCGGTTATTTTCAGCCTCAATTCCGTGAACAGAAAGCCATTCTCCAGCAGTTTTTGGTTCATCTTCATTTATCTCATCAAAAACTTTTAACTGAGAATCAGAAAGAAGAAATGTTCCGCTTACGTTTGCTTCGCTTTTTCCACTTCTTATGCAAGTTGAATCAGCTTTTCCACCAAGCAAAAATGACAATGCACCAATCAAAATTGATTTTCCAGCTCCAGTTTCACCGGAAAGAACTGTAAAACCTTTTTTAAATTCAAGATAATCGGAATCAATGAGGGCAAAATCTTTAATTGTCAAATCTTCAAGCATGAGGGCCTCCTGACCAATTTAATTTTGAACGTAATGCATTGTAAAATTTTTCTTTTGAACAGCCGGCAAGTTTAATTTTTTTTGCAAGACGGCGAATGGAAATTACATCGCCAAATTCAAGCTTAACAGGTTCCTGTCCATCCACAGTAAAATTTACATCTTTGGAACGGCTTTTTTCAAAAGAAATTGTTACTACACCTTTTGGACTAAGTACAATAGGTCGGCTTGAAAGTGAAAATGAATTTATAGGAGTTACAACAAAAGCACTTAATTCAGGATCAACAATAGGACCGCCGGCTGCAGCAGAATAAGCTGTAGAACCGGTAGACGTAGAAACAATCAGCCCATCTGATTTTAAATTACAAAGCTGAACTCCGTCGTATTTTACCTGAAGCGAAATTACTGTTGCACCACGTTTAGCAGAAATAACAACATCATTCAAGGCAAAAGAAGAATAGATTTCTTTTTCGCCGCGAGTTACAACAGTTTGTATCATGCACCGCTCAGTAATGACAGAATTACCAGATAGAAAATTCTCCATCTCTGATTTCCATTCATCAGGCTGAATTGAGGCAATAAAACCAAATTCTCCAAGATTAACAGGAAATAAAGGTATTTGAGTTTCTATACAGCTTCTTGCTGCAAAAAGTACTGTTCCATCTCCACCTAAAGTTACAACAAAATCATAACCTTCAAAATTCCGGTTTTCTGCAAATCCATTAAATTCAAATAAATCTGCATGAATTGATTTTTGTGTTAAAAAATCAGAAATTTCTTTTGCAAGAAGTTTTGATGCTTCTTTTTCAGTATTAATAATTATAAGGCTTCTTTTCATTTTTACCTTTTACGGCAGAGAGCCTAAAACTTTTACAATTTTAGCACTTTCCGCATGTGTAAGGCGCGGATACATAGGAATATGCACGCATCGCAGATATATAGATTTTGCCTGGATACAATTATGCTCAATTGCTCCATTTTCAAACATTGCAACAACAGAATCTGTAAATGCAAGCTGAATCTCTATATCTTTTTTAGCAGCATACTGCTTTACATCTTTAAAAGAACTGCTCAAAACAAGAGGAAAATCGCAGGCTGTCGAACCTTCATCTGACTCTCGTGAAAAAAGCTTATGCCTTCCAATCATACAGGCATGCTGATACATAGAAAAAAGCTCTTTTCTGGATTTTTCGTTCCGTGCAAATTCTTTTATTTGAACCCACGCCAAAGCTGAATTAATATCCGGAAGTAAATCGGTAAGCGGTGCTTCATCCGTAAATTTCTTAAGAACTATCCACTCACGTCTGCCAGGAGCAATAAGAATTGCACCTCCGCCAGCTGTAATTACATCACGCTCTTCAAGTCCAAGTATTGTATAAACTCCAAAAGTTCCAGCCTTTAACCGTTCTTCCGTAACAGAGCCGTCTTCTCCAGTTACTGCAACTGAAGCACCTGCACTTTTAGAAATATCTTCAATTACAGGAACTCCTAGCTGAACAATATCCTGTATAGCTGGAAGAATTCCTTCAGTTTCGTGAAGCAAAAGCACCTTTCCACCATTTTCCATTCCAATTCGGACTGTTTCACAGGAAAGTTGAGCAGAATTCGGATCAACATCTAAAACCAGAGGTTCATAGCCCAACGAAGCAACAGCTTTATACTGCCACATAGGAGCCAGAGCCGAAATCATAATTTTTGAACCAAGCGGAATATCCAGAGACAAAAGCGAATATTTAAGCGCAATTGCAGGACTTCTAAGAGCCACCGCTCCATCACATTTTATAAATTCTTTTACCGTTTGAATGAGCCGCGAATTCAACTCACCTGGACCGATTTTTTCATCGACCATACAAGTCAACACGGCATCCATCTCTTTACGGCGGATTGTAGTACTATAAGTCTGAATCATTATTGCATTTCTATAATTTTCTGAAGTTCTTTAGCATTAAAGAGTTTACGAGTATTGAGCATAATCAGGTATCCCTGTTCTTCACGAATAACACCATCAATATACTCTGTACCAATACCTGTAAGCATCTGAGGAGGATCTTTTACATCTTCTCTCTGAACAGTTACAACTCTTTCAACTTTATCAATAATAATTCCAATCTTATTACCTTCAATATCAAGAATTATAAAACCGCCTTCCATTTCGGTTTCTTCTGTTTTTGCAACAGCCGGAATATTAAAACGCTTATGTAAATCAATAATAGGAATAATTTCACCACGCAGGTTTATGATTCCTTCCACATAATATGGAGCATTAGGTATATAACGTACATTCTGAAGCCTTACGATTTCCTTTACATCCATGATGCTGACACCGTACAGCTCCTCTCCCAAATGAAACGATACTAATTGAAATTGTGTATCTTCAGTTGCCATAAATACCCCTCTTTTTAGCTAAAGTACATATATACATAAATAATACTCCAATTTTTCTTATTTTGCAATGAAATATTGCATTCATCACATTTTTAATCTACTGAAAATAATGTCAGTGCATTTACCTCCTTTACGCCGTTCTGCTTTAATATTTTTGCACACGATTCCAACGTAGAACCTGTTGTACAAACATCATCTATAAGGCACACCTTTTCGGACAAAACCTTACAGCCCGGTTTTAAATAATAATCAGCCTGAATTGATTCAAGCCGTTTTTTACGGTTCATTTTTTTATGCTGCGCGCATCCTCTTCGTTCAAGAATTCTTTCAACATTAAAGCCATATCGTTTTTCAAGAT
>DEEV01000138.1:9877-10259 GCA_002350445.1 Treponema sp. UBA2869
ATATGTGCATAACTCTTCAATCTGATCCCAGCCTTTTTCTGCAATTTTTCCTTTTCTGGGCGGGACAGGAACAACTGTTTTTATACAAAGAAGATTCAAAGCCTTAGCTGTAAGTGCAGCAAAATAAGATGAAAGACACCTTACGCCTTTTATTTTCCACGTAAAAAGAATTTCTTTATACCAGAGCCTGTATGAAAACAAAGGAAAAACTTTATCTGTATTTTTTAATACCGGCTCTTTACGACATTGAAGACAAATTTTTTCTGCAGAAACAAGTTCTTTACCGCAGACAGAACAGCGCGCATAACTTAGGGCATTTTCAACTGAAAAATATTTTTGAGAACAGCTTTTACACACAGGGAAAAAATAAGTCTTTTTTGAA
>DEEV01000138.1:10288-23969 GCA_002350445.1 Treponema sp. UBA2869
GAAAAATCTGAATGCCACCGCAAAAAATTCTTTAATTTCGAAAATCAATTTTTCCACATATATAATATAGATTCTGATTTACAAAATACGGCAATATTTCAGAAAAAAAAAATAAAAATTATTGTCCGGAAAGTGTTTTTTTCCAGCGCGCAATTATCTGGAGTGCATTAATAGGAGTTATGTTATCTAAATCTGTAGAAAGAATTTCAGAAATAATAATTTCTTCATCGCTAAAAAGTCCAGGAGTTGAATATTCCTGCTTTTTAACTTCCGGCATTTTTATTTCTTCAGGCAAAAGCGGTTTATCTGCCTGCATAGACTGAATATGAACAAGAATCTGTTTTGCACGTTCAATAACAGACTGAGGAATTCCAGCAAGCGAAGCAACGTGAATTCCATATGAATTTTCTGTAACTCCTTCCTGAACCTTTCTTAAAAAAACGACAGAACCGGTCTGTTCAGAAACGGCCATGCAGAGTTTTTTAAGACTTTCGTGTTCCATCTGCGAAAGTTCATGATAATGAGTTGCAAAAAGAGTTTTACACTTTATTACATTTAAAAGATATTCTGAAACGGCACGGGCAATTGCAAGACCATCTTCTGTAGAAGTTCCGCGCCCTACTTCATCCATTATTACAAGAGATTTTGATGTTGCCGAATGAAGAATATTGGCAGTTTCGGTCATTTCAACAAGAAAAGTTGATTCACCTTTTGCAAGATTATCCGATGCACCGACCCGGCAGAAAATGCGGTCAACAATACCAAGTCTTGCTTTAGAAGCAGGAATATAAGAGCCGGTTTGTGCCAGAAGTGTAATTATAGCATTCTGACGCAGATAAGTACTTTTACCGGCCATATTAGGACCTGTTATAAGTGCAAAAGATTTACCTTCCGGTTCGGCAGTTAATTCTGTATCATTAGGAATAAATTCACCAGACGGAAGATGTTTTTCAACAACAGGATGCCGACCGTCCTTAATTTCCATTACAGTTGAATCTTCCATTTGAGGACGCACCCAGTTATGCTCTATGGCAGCCTGCGCAAACGAACAGGCAACATCGGTATTTGCAATTTCATCTGCAATCTGAAGAAGATACGGAATATATTTTTGAAGACTTGCACGAACCTCAAGAAATAAATCACGCTCAAGTTCAAGGATTTTTGTTGAAGATTCATTCAGCTGCTGTTCAAGTTCCTGAAGACGCTCTGTAGTATAACGGTCGCCGTTTACAAGTGCGCGACGCATTATAAAATGAGGAGGAACAGAAGAAAGCTTCCCTTTTGAGACTTCTATAAAATAGCCGAAAGCATTTGTATATTTAATTTTTAGGGTTGTAATGCCGGTTTTTGCTTTTTCCTCTGCCTCATAATCAGAAAGAATCTGATTAAAATTATCATGTATTCCGCGCCAGTGATCCAGTTCTTCTGACCACAAAGGCTTAATTATGCCACCTTCAGTAAGCGAAGTTGCAGGATTTTCCAGAATTGCACTGTCAATCATTGAACAAATCTGCTCAGAATCATCAGAAGAAACAAAAGAAAAATCATACTGATTAAGGTATGCCTTAACTTTTGACCACATTTTAAGGCTCAAATTCAAAGCCTGAAGGTCTTTTGCATGAGCCCGTTCCATAGCAATTCTTCCGGCAAGACGTTCAACATCCAGCACCTGCGATAAATCTGTTTTTACACTTTCAAGTAAAGCCCTGTTATTAAAAAATATTGAAATCCTGTTCTGACGGTCTTCTATCTGGCGCAAATTTGTAAGAGGGAATAAAAGCCACTTTCTTAGCAGTCTGCTTCCCATTGCAGTTTTTGTAAAAGAAACACAATCAAGCACCGAATACGAGGTAGTACCGTCATGAATATTTTCTGTAATTTCAAGATTACGGCGGGAAGAATCATCCATAACAAGAAATTCAGAATCGGCATATACTTGAATTGAATTTACGTGCGGAATATTTGCACCTGTAGTTTTTTCTATGTAATCAAGGAGAAAGCCAGCCGGAACAACTTCTGGAGAATCTTCTTCCAAGGCAAAAGCTTTTAAATTTGCAGTTTTAAACTGAGATGTAAGTTTTTTATAGGAAAATTCAGCAGAAAAATCCCAGTCAGGATAATAAGAAACTGAAATTCCTGTATTTGCATTTATAACAGCCTGGACAGATTCATTTTTTTTGAGGGAAAGAGGAAGAAGAATCTCCCGCGGATTAGCACGGTTTAATTCCTTTGCAAAATTTTCGACCATTTTTGATGCGGGCCATGACGTTGCACAGAAAGAAGACGTTGTAACATCAATAAAAGCAAAACCAGCCCTTGCTTTTGAAACAGAAAGCGCTGCAAGATAATTTGCCTTAAAACCATCAAGATATTCCGATTCTACGGCTGTACCGGGCGTAATTATTTCTGTAACCTTACGTTCTGCAATTCCTTTTCCGGGTGCCGGAAGTTCCCCAACCTGCTCGCAAATTACAATTTTTTTTCCGAGCCGCAAAAGTCGTGCAATATAAATTTTAGATGCATGGTACGGAATACCACACATTTTAGACGGACCGCGATGAGTAAGAGTTAAATTTAAAAGACGGGACACTTCAACAGCATCATCATCAAACATTTCATAAAAATCACCAAGTCTAAAAAACAAAACTTCGTTTTTATAGTTTGACTTAACGCTTCTGTATTGAAGCATCAATGGAGTTACTTTTTCTTCCGTCTCTGCCATAAGATTAATTTAAACCGAGTTCTGAAATTACCTGATTTGTTATATCAACAGATGAACTGTACCATAAGATTGCATTTGCTTCCTGAAGGCTCAAAATCATACTGTAACCGCCGCTTTCTGCTATTTTAGAAAGTGTACTGTAAAGTTTTTTATAAAATTCATCTGAATTCTGCAAAGATTTTCTAAGACTTTCAAGCTCAACATTTTTTGCGCTTGTATATTCAGAAAGATAATCTTTTTTCTTTGTAATTTCAGCTTCTGTTCGTACGGCAGCCGCATCGTTACCGGCATTTACGTAATCAAGCTTTTTCTGCTGAAGCTTTCTGATTTCATCAGTCTGGCGGTTAATTTCCTTCTGAAATTCTTCGCGTTTTTTTTCGTAGTTTCTCACAGGAGCAGATTTTCTAAAATATGCATTGTAAACCTTTGATGTATCAACAACACCAAATTTTGTAATCTGCTGTGAAAATGCCGGAACGGCACCAAGTATAAACACAGTCAAAATTGCAGCGTAAATTTTGATTTTGCTTTTCATTTCTTTACCTTCTGTTTTATTTATTTGTTAAGTTGAAAGACAATACAAACTGGAATTTTTCATCAGCCCACTGGTGAACACCATCGATAATCTGATATTTCCATGCAAAACACAGATGTAACGGGAACTGAGGCAAAAGGAAACGGATTCCAGGACCAAAACTGAAATAAAAATCATTTAGAGAAAGATTCCAGAAATCCTCTGCCTTAGGTTTTATAGCTGCCGCATCCCAGAAAAAGTCTACACCAAGAATATTCGGGAAAATCGGCATACGAAGTTCAAGCTTATTTGACAGGAACATTTCACCTTTTAAAGTTCTGGCAAGTTTATTCCAGCCTCGACCGTTTAACATACCGTCTATATAAACGCGGTTTGAATCGGTAATTGTTCCGACAACAGGGAACAGCATAGAAAGCGACGTAATATCTGCAAGTGTAAGCTTAAACACAAACTTTTCAGAAAGAGGAATATTAAAGAATGTAAAATAACCTTCAAGAGTTGTATCAGAACGAACAAAGAATTCCTTTTCGACCCCAGGAATAAGTCCAAACCACGAAAGTTTTTCTTTTCCAAACCAGCCCTTAGACGGTTCATAAGCAATATCGCGGTTATCTACGGCAAAACTTGTCCAGATGGCATTTGTCCATGCAATACGATTTGCAGTTGTAGCGACACCAGCATCTACAGGAGCATGAATATTTTCATCGTAAAGGTTAGTTGAAAGTGTATTGTTCAAACCAAAACCAAGGGTAAGAATTGCATAATTAGGAGACCAGCGTCGGGCAAAAGCAGTTCCAAGCGAAGCAGAATAGTCTTCAAAGCCCATGTAATAATAACTCTGATTTAAGCCAAGGTTCTGACTTAAGTGATTTTTGAGCCCGTAATTATTTTTACGTGCGAAAGTAAGATTTTCTGACCAGGAAAGCGGAAGATCGCCTATCCAGTTCTGTGAATAACCAAGTTCTATAGACTGTTCAGCCTGCGACAGGTTTACACCGGCCATAATCGTACGTCCCTCGCCAAGGAAGTTTGTATTCTGAATGCGGGCAAACAGCGAAACAGGAATAGATTCCGGTTCACTTCCACCTGTAAATGTAAAACCAAAATTTAAAGTTGTAGTAGACTGCTCTTCAACCGTCCATACTATATCTACAAGATTTGCTTCCGATCCCTGCTGCGGCTCTGGCACAACATTAGAAAAGTACTGAAGATTCATCAAAGAACGCAAACCGTTTATGATTTTATCACGGGAAAAAGTATCTCCCGGCTCAATTGGAATTTCGCGGCGTATTACATGTTCCTTTGTTTTTGTATTTCCTTTTATGATGATATTTTCTACATGGCTTCTAGGACCTTCTTTGATCGCAAGGTTATATTTAATTTCATGCCGTTCAGAATCTTTTTCAGGCTGCGGCTCGTAAGAATTAGACATATAACCATTTTCATAATATTTTAAGGAAACAGCTGAAATCATTTCCTGAAATTTTACTTCGTTGTAAACATCACCTGGCTTAAGTTTTTTAACGGTAAGAAGTTCCTTATCGCTGAAAACCTCGTTACCGGAAAGTGTAAGACCGCCAAATGTATAACGCGAACCTTCTTGAATCATAAATGTAAGGGTAAGTTCGTTTCGTGATTTTTTTTCGTTAAGCTCAGAATCAATTTTTACATAAGTAACCTGAGCATCAACATAACCTTGTTCCCGGTAATAAGAAACTACAGCCTGTTTATCACGTTCAAGAGTAGAAGCCTGATAAGCTCCTTTCTTTATAATTCCAACTTCCTTAAGTTCAAGCTTGCTCTTAAGTTTTTTTGCAGAAGCAATTGTATTTCCCCAGAACTGAATTGATTTAATTACAGTGTTCTGACCTTCATCAATTACAAAAGTAACAATAACGCCCTTTTCTGTATTTTTAATTGTATGAGTTACAGAAGAATTTGTGTATCCCTGTTTAAGGTAATAACTGCGCAAAGCACGTTCATCAAGAAGGATTTTTGATTCTATATAAACATCACTGGTTTTTGACTTAATCTGATCACGAAGTTCTCCGTTTCTAAGCTGAGAATTTCCGCTGAAATTTATAGATTTTATTACCGGACACTCTTCTACAGTAAATACAAGTGCAACTCCATCTGATTTTGAAGAATGATTTACAACAGGTGTTATTTCTTCAAAAAGCTCAAGTGCATAAAAACGGTTTAAGATTTCTTCAAGAGTATCTGCCGTAAAAGACTGACCAATAAATGAACTTGTAATTCCCGTAAGTTCCGATTTTTTTACAGATTTTAAGCCTTCAAAATCAATTTTATCTATAGGCTGATTCCAATACCATTCTTCGCTTTCCTGTGAAAAACCAAAAGAAACAAATAAAGAAAAAACAAACAATAAAGAAAAAATCCTGCGGCGCATCATAATCCTCTGAAATCATAACCTGTCAAAATGTAAATTTCCATGAAAGCGTAACAGACGTGGAAGGTACAAATTGATTATTTTTTAATCCATATAAATTCGGAGCCATATTCCATCTGATATTAACAAACGGAGACTCCAGCTCCAGACCAATTTCAGGCCGGAACACAAGCTGTCCTGCAGAAGTCTTGCCACCAAATTCATCCTCAAAAGAAGCACGAACCATAGCGTCTACATAAAGGTTACTTCCCAGGTACTTACCAATATAAACAGTTGAATTATCCAAAAGGTTACCGACAGAAACAGAATCTTTCTGCATTTCTCCCGAAAGCCCAAGGTTCAACGTATTCTGAATAACATTAGCTCTGACAGAAAATATATCAAAATTCAACAAGTCTCGCAACTTATTTTCAAACTGACGCAAAACAGTAGACTGCATAAAAAAGTCTCCTGCAGAATACAAAAGCCCCGAAGCCTTTTCATTACCGCCTATAGCAATCTGTCCGAGCAATGCCTGAATTTCAACCTCGGACTTAGCCGGAATTGAAGAAAAACGCGGATTTAGTGACTGCAAATATTGATTATCTATAGTACAAATAATACTTACATTCTGGTTATTGCTGTCCTTTTCCCTTGTTTCTGCACGCAGCGAAACCAGAGGATTCATAATATCAAGGGTATTAAATTTAACTCTTCCGCTTTTTATATAGAAATTTCGGCCAAGATATGTTATATCACCGGACTTAACGTCTATTTCTCCTTCAAGGAAATATTCTTCGCCGTCACTTCGGATTCTAAACGAAGAACCAGGAACAAGAACACAACGCATCCATGGATTAAAATTGAGCGTAGAATGATTTCCAAGCACCGCGCTAAGGTCGCAGGCAACCTTAAGATTTCTGAACATATCTTCTGAAAATATTTTTTTATGCCCCGAAACTCTGGATAAATTTGACGTAAGTTCAACTTTATCGCCGTTAAGCTGTCCTGTTACATTAAGTGTATTTTTTTCGAATGCAAGATTAAGCGCACACCCTACTTCACCACTTACAGTAAATTCATTTGTAGAAAAAGTTGCCGGAACAACTTCTTTTTTTGCAGTAACAAAATTTGCTTCCAGACGGTCTAAAGCCCATTTATTAAGGTACATTGAACAGTCAATTTTAAGCCTCTGCGAACCGCGCTTTACTGCATACAACGCTTCCCGAATATATATATCATTATGGACAATATCAATATATGTCATATCGGTATATACCTTTTCGGGGAAAATTATAGGAACACGAGCCTGAGGATTTTTTACCGAAAGCTGACCATTTATATCAGGATCATCAACAGAGCCTGTAAAGTTCACAGAACCATCAAGAATTCCGTTTTCTACTGATACAAGTGAATCAAGATTTATATAAGCAAAAAGTTTTTTTAAATCGACATTCAAATCAGAAATACTAAGACTCATTTCACCGTGGCGCAAAATTCCTAAAAGATTTGCATTAATAAATTCCTTGTTGTTCCATGTAAAATCTGTTTCTCCTGTAGACAGGTAAGAGCCATACAAGCCTACGTTGTCCGAAGAAAATACTGTATAGCTTCCGCCTGAACGCATAAGCGAAATTGAAAAACCAAACGGCTTTTTTATAAAACCGCCGGAAACATTGTCAGAAGAAAGAGTTGCCGTAAATGAATCTGGCAGGAAAGTTCCGGCTGTCTTGATGGAATTTGAAACTTCAATTTTAAGCGGCACATTAAGAACCTGATCTGCAATCTGATTTTCCATGTACGAGGTTGCAGAACCTTCCAGATTTTCAAGAGAAAAATGAGCTTTTGTATCGTGAATTTTAAGGTTCCCGTAATTTACGTTAAATTCATCAACATCTATAGACTTATCTTCCAGCACTACAACGCCTTTTGCCCCAAGATAAGTACTTGCAATCAATACAGAAGCTTCTTCCAGATTAAGAGCCGCATAAGGATTTTCGATAGTTCCGGCTACAAAAAGATTTCCCGTTACATAGTTGTCGTCGCTTTTTTGGACCGTATAACGGTTTAAGCTGAATCTGTTCAGCTGCACTTGAGAATTAATATAGAAGTTTTTTACAAATGTATCAAAATCAAAAGGAAGCATATCCGGATTCGAAACAGAAGCATCTACAGAAACCGATTCATCATTTAAAGGATTTTTTAGTTTAAGCATAAAGGCTGCCGAATCAAAAACTGAATCATTAATATTTAAAACAACATCTGCTGATCCCTGCAATGCAGAATAAAAATCTGTATAAGTAATGGCTGGCAGCTGCGCTCCGTAGCGGGATATATTTCCTGAAAAAACAAGACGCGGCACTACAGAAACAGAGGCATCTGCAAATTCAACTTCAAAGCGTGAAACCTGAACGGAAGGTCCTTTCTGCTTGTCAGACGAAAAAGTAGATTCTGTAGAAAAAACAAGCGATTTTTTTCCGAGTGAAAGCGGAAGGTTTTCAAAAACGGCGTGACCTGCAAAATCATCTCCTGTTTTTCGTATTTCAAAATCAAAGCCATAATCTCCAGAAACTGTAACGACTTCGGGCATAATGGTTCCTGCAAAATGATAAGGTACAGACCCCATGCTTATATCTGCCGTAAAGAATTTATCTGATGAATCAAGGTTTCTGTCCAGCGTACAGGATGCTTCCAGTGCATAATTTCCAGAAACAACAGAAAGCTGATCTACCACCGTAGACTGCTCGTTTCCGTTCATTGCAAGCATAAGAACCTGATTTTCTTTTTTTGTATTAACAAAAACCGCAACCGGAACATTATAACTAAAGGTTTTTAAATCCGTAGAAAAATACATGTCAGTCGTGGCCATAATCTGCGAAAGAAAATCCTTGTTTCCGTCATAAAAATTCTTTACAAAATCGCCGTAAGTTTCAGCGCCTATTCGTACAATACTGTCCAAAAATACGCTGTTTAACGAAATACTGGTCTGAAGATATCTGGAAGAAATAAGATAACTTCCGTCTATTGTAATTTTTCCTGTTGAGCCGTCTTCAGAATGTTCATAATCATACATTTCAAAAACAAAGTCGTAAGAATCCGTTTGCGGAAGAAAAGTAAGCTGAAGAGCGGTAAGCATTTTCTGCCCAAGAAAAACCTGCGGAGAAAAGGCAAGAAATCCTTTTTCCAGAGGATCAAAATAAAACTCAGTAGAAACAACATTGCCGTTTTTAAGGACAAAATACGGAAGCTGAAAATAGCCTGAAAGCTGAGATTTATCAAACTTATATGAAAACTTAGCCGACGAACTTATGCCCGGACCTTCTGCCATAAAATTATTTAAGGAAAGATGTTTTTCATCACCATTTATGTTATAGGTAATTAAAGCTCCCTGTGGAAATATAGATTCCGGCAGATAAAATTTTCCGTCTGAATCAAAAGAAAAAGTTCTGCTCCCAAGATTTGAAGTAAAATGCGTAGTTGTTGTAATTGAAAACTCTTTTGTACTTTCAAGCATCTGCTGTTTTGAATGAATTGTTCCAAGAGAATAAGGTTTAAGTCCGTCGGCAAGTAAAGTTACGGCTAAATCTTTTGAAGCTATGTCATATACAGCATCCAGCGAAACAGGACTGACAGGCTGCACAGTATTTAAATAAACGTGATTTGAATCATAAACGGCATGAAAATTTATGCGGTGCAACATCATGTCGCCGTCCGTAAAATCAAGCAGATTCAAATTCATTGAAGATGATTTTAAGTTATCAAGTATATTTCCGCTTACATTAAGGCGACAGCTGAAACTTTTATTAATTGCTAAAAAAGAAGCAATAAGGCGCGAATTAATCTGGTAATTTACAATATGTTTTTTTGGATTATTAAAAAAAGAGACATCCTTAAGCAAAACTGAAATATCACTGGATGATGAATTATAATTCAAATTTATATTTTTAAGGCGTATACTCTGCGGAAGTTTAGAAACAAAATCTGAAAGTGAAAATTCTTCGTCCGAAGCAATACCTTCTGAAGACGGAAGTTTTTTTTCTGTTCCTTCAATTTCAATTCTTGAGCAAATTTCCAGAAAACGATCAGCATCAATATCAATTCCGTCAATCAAAAAATTCTTTATGCCGTTTTGAATATCACCGCGCAAAAGTGAAAAAATTTTATAGTCAATTTTTATTCGCCTTATTGAAAGTACATTGCGGCCGTTTTCGTCTACAAAAGAAATTCCGCGCATGGAAAAGTTAGAAAGCAAAGACGGAGATAAGGATGTATAGGAAAGCTGAAGTCCTGTTTTTTGTTTTATCTGATTTGAAAGCGAATTTATATACAAACCTGCAAATTTTACAAGCTTATTGCGCACTGGAACGGAGATTAAAACCGAAACCACAACAAGAGAAATAAAAACGTATTTTTTTATGCGCTGAATATATAAACCGCCCATTTTAGTCGCATAATTATATCAAATTTTTCAATGTTTATATAGTAGAAAATCTGATTGATGTATATAATGGCATTATGATTTTAAAAAACTTTATTGTATTTGAAGGCATCGACGGAGCTGGAACTTCAACCCAAATTAAAAAACTTGTAGAAAAAAATCCTTCAAAATTCATAGCAACGGCAGAACCAACTTCACTTCCTACCGGCAAGTTTCTTAGGCAAATGCTTGCGGGCGAATTTTCTGTAGACGAAAAAACAAATGCATTTTTATTTGCGGCAGACAGGTGCGAACACATATACGGTAAAGGCGGCGTAAAGGAACTTACAGAAAACGGCAAAATTGTAGTAAGCGACCGTTATCTTTTTTCAAGTCTTGCCTATCAGTCTGTTTCCTGCGGAAAAGAATTTCCTTTGTTTTTAAATTCAAAATTTCCGTTACCTCAGCTTCTTTTTTNNAAATAAATCCAGAAATTTCACTTGCAAGAGTTAATTCCAGAAACGAAAGAAAAGAAATTTACGAAAAGCTGGACTTTCAGAAAAAAACAGCAGAACTTTACAACAGCGTCATTGAAGATTACGAAAAAACTTCTGCAGAAACCGGAATGAAAATTGTGCGGATCGATGCAGCTAAATCAATTGATGAAATTTCTGACGAAATTTACTCAAAAGTAAAAGAAATTTTCTGTTAAATTCCATTTTTTTTCTTCCGATATTCTAAAAGTGAAAAAAACTTTTATCTTTATATTTTTTGCCCTCATTTTTATGTATTTTGTTCCTCAGAATTCCCATGCCTACATGGTAAAATACAAGGAAGACTGGTATAAACTTTTTCACGTTCACTACCAGCAGTACCCTGATGACTGCATGGAAAATATTTACTGGCTCGAAAAGGCTGTAAAAGCTGATTTCTGCAATCCTCTTTATATTGATTTTAAGGTTGAAACAGAAAAACAATGGGAAAAATACAGATATCTGTTCCAGATGCATATCAATCTTAAACTAATTGAACAGCATTTAAGACTTGGCCGAACTTACGACAAAAAATGCATTTATTTTTACGACGCTCCATGGAAAGATGAATATCTCCGCAATATGGAAAAAGCCCTTTCCTGCTATAAAGCCGGGCTTTATTACTGGAAAGAAGCAAAAATCTGGTGCGAAAAGGCTAACGGCTCTTCATTCAATTTTCTTTATATAACGGCAAAGCAAAACTGGGAAGACGAAAGGGAACGCATTAAAAACGGAAACTTAAATTACGAAAAAATGCTGAACCGCGAAATTGCAAGACTTGAAAAAAACATAAGCGAACTTAAGGCAATGGATAAAACCTATTAGTTATAATCTTCGCCTGCAGGGTAAATTTCACCCCATGTAACGTATTTTTTATTATTGAGCAGAACTAAAAAAGTCAGTAGAATAGCTGGCAATGAAAAACGAAATATTCAACATTGCTTATCCTGCAATTTACGCAGGCACACAAAAATCAGAAATCAATTTTTTTGAAGGTGCTCCAGACCTTATAAAACTTTTTAATCCTACAGAAGAAAATGTACAGGACAAGGCTGATTCAAGACGCCGTTTTTTTGTAACTGATGCGACAGTTGCAAGTCTTGAAGTTATGAAGCCATTTATACATAAATTTAATGACGGAATCTGCGGAAAAGACTGTCTGTTAATTCTTGGTTCAGGAGAACCATACAAAACAATCGAAAGCGTTCTTAAAATAGTTTCTGAAGCTGTAAAAGCTGGCTTTACACGCAAAGACGTATTTGTAGGTATTGGCGGCGGAGTAATTTGCGATACAACAGCATTTGCTGCTTCAATATTCAAACGCGGTGCTGCAGTTCAGTTTGTACCAACAACTCTTCTCGCAATGGTTGACGCTTCGGTAGGCGGAAAATCTGGATGCGATTTTGATAACTGCAAGAACATTATAGGAACTTTCTTTCCTGCAGAAAAACTTTATTATTTTCCGGAATTTATTTCGACACTTCCAGAAAACCAGTATAATTCGGGACTTGCAGAAGCATTTAAGACTGCACTTCTTTTTGATGAAGAAATGTACGAACTCTTTAAAAATGAATCTGAGCGTATTAACAAACGAGACATGGAAATACTTGAAAAAATCATATTCAAATGCGTAAGGGCAAAAGCTGCCATTGTAGAAAAGGATTTTACAGAAAAAGGTGAACGCGCATTTTTGAATCTTGGTCATACATTTGCACATGCACTGGAATCTGTTGCAGGACTTGGCGCAGAAANNCGGAGCCGCAGTTGCATGGGGAATAGGAAGAGCCGTAGAACTTTCCGTAAAAAAAGAATATTGCCTTGAAGCCTTTAAAAAGGAAATTTTTTCAATACTTGAAAAATACAATTGGGAAACAACTGCTGTTCCTGCAATAACAAAGGGCGGCGGTTTTGGAGAACGGCTTTTATCTTTAATGCATAAGGATAAAAAAAATACAGGAAGTTCCGTACGACTTATTTTACAAAAAGGACTTAAACAGACTTTTATAGAAGAAGTTTCTGATTCAGAGATTCTTTCTGTTTTAAAATAGATTTTTGTGATTATGGAAAAAACAAATCATTATTTTGACTGGGCCGCAACAAGCCCTTCAGACAGCCAGATTCTCGAAGAAGCATTGCAGCAGACTCTTAAATGCTGGGGAAACCCTTCAAGCACTCATAGTACCGGTAAGGCTGCAAGACAGCTTTTAGAAGAGGCTAGAGCCACAGCAGCAAACGTAATGAACGTAAAGCCTGAACACATTTATTTTACCTCAGGCGGAACAGAAAGTGATCATATTCCCCTGCTTTCCGTACTTACAAAACCATCAAAAGGAACAGTACTCATAAGTTCTATTGAACACCCGGCAATGCGAGAACAGGCAAACGCGCTCAAACATTTAGGCTGGAACGTTGTATTTATACCTGCAGATAAAAGAGGAATAATCACTCCTGACGCAGTAACAAAACTTCTTACAAATGACACAATGATTGTCTGCGTAATGGCCGTAAACAACGAAACTGGTGCGATACAGCCGGTATACCAGATTGCAGACGCAATCACAGAGCATTGCGAAGGAAAAAGACGCCCTAAGTTCCATGTAGACTGCGTACAGGCAGCAGGAAAAATTCCTTTGGACATATCATACAAAGGAATAGACAGTGCCGCTTTTAGTGCTCATAAAATATGCGGACCGCGCGGAATTGGTATTCTTTACTCAAAAGAAAAAATTGAGCCGTTTTTATGCGGCGGCGGACAGGAAAAAGGAATACGAAGCGGCACAGAAAATGTTTTCGGCGCCCTCGCCTTTTCAAAATGCCTGGAAAAATATTTTCTTACAAAGGAAACAGAAAATTACAAAGCATTCAGAAAAATTTCAGATGAATTTGTAAAAAAACTTTCAGAACTTAAAGGGTGTACAATTGTTCCGTCTGCAAGGCTTGAAACTCCAGAACTTTATTCACCTTATGTAGTACAGGCTGCATTCAGCCACATTCCAGGAAACGTTATGCTGCGAGCCCTCGACGCAGAAGGTTTTTGCATTTCTACGGGAAGTGCCTGCTCTTCAAAAAAGAACAACAGACCTGT
>DEEV01000138.1:24013-27307 GCA_002350445.1 Treponema sp. UBA2869
GATTCCATCCGAAATAAGGGAAAATTCTGTAAGATTCAGTTTTGGACCTGTAACAACAGCTGCAGATTTAGACGATCTTTTTTTTGCAGTTTCAAAAATTAATTCAACTTTTAACAAATAAGACATTCTCCTTAATTGAACAAAACAGACAATTAAAATAAAATCTAACGTATGGAGCAAACAAAGAATAACCCTTTTATCAAAATCTTAAGAAAAATACTTTTAGTTATAGTATCAATTTTAATTCTTATTATAATCTGGTTTACATTCTGTGCTTTAAACAGAAAAAAGAGCGTTGCCGCAATTCCGTCCGGCTATTCGGTATATGTAAGAACCGACTCTGTCTGGGATGCCGTAAATCCGCTTTTAGACTTAAAGGCAACTGATATAGTAATTTCAACGCCAGCACTAAGCCCGGTAAGAGAACGTATTTATAATTTCCGAAATTCTTCCTTAAGGAAGAACTTTTTTATTCATAAACTGCTTGCAAGAAAAGTTGACTTTGCACTTTATGATAAGGGAAGCTTTATTGCAGTTGCAGACATGGGAGTACTTTCTGGAATTTCAAGACTTATTCCTTTGTTCTCAAATAAAATCAAAGTAGAAAACCTTTCGTACGTAGAAACAAACGGTCTTTCCTATTTTGTTTACGAAAAAGAAGAAACAAAATATTACGCAAAAATCTATAAAAACCTTATAATTTTCTCTCAGGATTTTGAATTATTTAAGAGTTCAACCGCACTTGATAATGAAAACACACATTCACTAAAGAATCTTGAACTTATGAAAAAGCCGTGCAAGCAGCCGCTTAAAATCATAGTAGACAGCAGAAATGCAATTTCGCTTATAGCCTCAAAAGAAGCAGAAAAAAATTCATATCTTAAGCTTTTGTCTGACATGCTTTCCGTTGAAGATCTTTCTACAGTAGATCTTTCAATTACAGATTCAGAAATTCTCGTTCATGCAGATTTTCCTTTTGCACTTGATGGAGATTTTGAAAATCATCCTCTTGCAAAAATAATTCAAAAAGACTCTACTGTACCGGAACTTCTTCCAGAACTTCCTGAATCAATTCAATACTACACATTTATAAACGCAGGTTCACTTGATGAACTTAAACAGGCAGCTGATTCAATAGTACCTGATCCTGTTAAATTCGAAAAAATCTGGAAAACTGCTGACACTGCAAGCTCCATGCTGTTCAATCTTTCCATTGAAGAACTTTTATTCTCCTGGACAGACGATGAATTTGCTGTATTTGGACTTGAAGGAAAAGCGGAACCTGTATTTGCAATAAAAGTAAAAGACGAAGCTCAAAGACAATATGTTTTCGACAATATTCTTTCTTCAATCATACTAAAGAGTAACACAAGTCTGCTTGTAGACGGAATAAGACTTCCTTGTATAGAAATTCCAGGATTTTTCCAGGCAATTCTTGAACTTTTCGGCGTTTCTATGCCAAAGCCATATTATCTTGTTTCAAACGGTTACATTTACTTCTCGCTTTCTCCAGAAAACCTTGTACTTATAAGCAGCACAAGTAAAAATCATGCAAAGCTTTCTTCAAGCAAAAACTGGAATATGGTTTCTACAAAACAAAGTCCTGTTTCAACAGTAAGTCTTTTCTACAATCTTGAAAGAAGTATTCCTTTCTTCCTTAAATCAAATTCAACATTCTCGAATGTACTTAAGCTTTACAATATTGGACGAGTTGATTTATGCACTCAGAATAACACTGTTACGCTTCAGTTTCAGGCAGCATCTTTCAATTCATCTTCTTCCAACGAAATACCTGGCTTCCCTATTGAACACGAAAAATCAATTTCGCCGGTAATGTGCATTTCTAATTCTGAAAAGCACAAGACTATTTTCTATCTTGAAAATAAAGAAACTGTAAATTCATTAAATCCTGTTTCACTCGAAGCAAATACTGCTGAACTTGGAAGTATTGAATGGCTCGTACCTGCATCAGAAAAAACAATTAAATCAAGCAACGGTGAACTTTGGGCCGTAAATAAAAACGGAACAATTTATCTTCTGGACAAGAAACTCAAAACCATCTCTGGCTTCCCTGTTATGACAGGAAAAACAATCAATTGTGCTCCTGTACTTTACCAGGATTCTCTGCTCTTTATTTCAGATGAAGGAGAATTCTGCACTATTGATGCCAATGCAAAACTTACTGCATACAATACAAATCTGGAAGACAGCATAAAAGCTTCTCCGGCAGTATCAGGAAGTAAAATTGCAGTTTATGAAAAAGGATTCTTAGGAGGCCTTTATGTATATCCTTCAATTACAGAAATTTCTGAACAGGAACCATACATGATGGACGGAATCTGCTACGGCTCTCCATGCATATTTACAGACGACGGAAAAACTCTTGTAGCAATAATTACTCAATCAGGTGACCTTCATGTAATTGATACAGACTCTTACCCGGCAGGTATTTTCCCTATAAAAATCGATGATATTTTTTATTCAAATGTACAATTTGCTGATGGATATCTTTTTGCATTCTCTTCAACAGGAAAACTTTACCGCATTGCAATGGACGGTTCTGTAGAAACCATCTCACTTCCTGATTTAAGTTCAAAATCAAGCTATATGACTGTAACAGACTGCGATAAAGATGGAACGACAGATATCTTTGTATGTGGAAACGGAAACAGAATTTACGGATTTACATCAAAGCTTGAAATGCTCTATAGCTTCCCTGTTGCAGGCTACGGAATTCCTGTTTTTGCTGATGTAAACGGAGACAAAGAACCAGACTGCATTGCAGTAACAACAGACAACAAAGTAAATGCATATATAATAAACTAAAATGGAGTTGTTATGAAAAAGATTTTATGTATTGCCGGTGCAATTTTTACAATGATTCTTACTTCCTGTGCATCTCTTCAGGAAGATATTTTTGTAAGTTCAACACAGAAGTTTCAATTTTACCAGTCTATTCAGAATTTTGAAGAAGAATATGCTTCAATTGACGCAAATTACTGGCTTACAGGAACGTATTCAGAACAGGATGTTAACAACCTCATTATAGAAATAAATCAATACAGCCAGGAAAAACACACAGAACCTGCCATAAAAGCACGTCTTTGTGCTGTAGAAGGACTTCTTTATCAGATTTCTTCAAAAACGGCAAAGGCAAAGACTTTTTATTCAACTGCAAAAAAAGCACAGGCAGGTGATTCGTATGTACAGCTTCTTGGTGTAATGCTAGAAAAAGATGATGAAGCACGTCTGAACAAAATTGAACAGAACCTTAAAATTGACGAAAAAAATGCC
>DEEV01000138.1:27344-30460 GCA_002350445.1 Treponema sp. UBA2869
GTGCTTTTACTTGGCAAGGCAAAGCTTCTTTACCGTATGAAAAAATACAACGAAGCAGCGGCAACAATAGGAAACGCATTTGTAATTTTTGAGCAGAACGAAAACAAATATATCATAGAAACATACAGTGAATTTAAAACCCAGATTTGGGAAATGTACACAATCAACAAAGATTCACAAAACAAAATTGATGCAGCAACTCTTCAGGGAAAACTTACACTTAATTCTATGATTGAATTTACTGAATCAAATTCAAGTCTGCTTACGTTTATAACAGGCGGAAGAAAAATGAAAACTTCCGACATCATAAAAAAACTTGAAGCATACGGCTACCTGTCTTCGTCATATGATGCTTCAAACACAGCAAAATCTTCTTCTGACATAACGAAGGCATCAAACCTGAATCGTATTTTGTGCGCACGTTTTATATGGAATCTTTTCGTAAACAAAAAAGGCAATGATTCGCTCAGAACAAAATATTCTTCGCGTTTTTTAAGACTTTCAAATCCAGTTTCGCCAATTCCAGATGTGCCTCTTAATCACAAAGATTTTGACGCCGTTTTGGGAACTGTAGAAAACGAAATTATGGATTTGCCGGACGGAAAGAATTTTAAGCCGGAACAGGATGTTTCAAGTCTTGACTTTATAAAATGGATTCAGGCAGCAGAAAAATAAAGAAAGCCTGTCTTGTATAAAAAACAAGATTATGATATTTTTTATAGACTGCTTTGTGATGCAGGAAAAAAGAGTCAAATGCTGTCTGCATCAATGTATTGCAAATAAATAAATTTCAAGGGAAGGTTTTTTACGCAGATTCCCTTTGTTTTTATAAATAATATCTTAAGGAGATTAAAATGGGAGCTCGTGGAGAACTTTTTACAACTCAAGTTTACCTTGATAACCGTTCATACTTTTTCAATGTAAAAGAAANNGATGTATTTCTTCAGATAGTAGAAAGCAAAAATAAGGAAGGCGCAGATTTTGATCGTCATCAGATTGCAATCTTTGCTGATGACATGCAGAAATTTCTTCAGGGAATGGAAAAATCCTTAAGTTTTGTTGAAAAAGACAGAAAAGCAAGACAGAAGGCTGCCCGCGAAAAGAAAGCCGCTAAAGATGAAAAATACGGAACAGGCAAAAAAGTTTACAAGGTTCGCGGCGATAAATCTGACGAACGAAAGCCAGACGGAATTAAACGAACTGGAAAAGTAATTCACGTTGTAAGCAAAAAAACAGATTCAGAAAACAACTAAAGTTTAAGCAAAAATATACAAAAGCCTTTTTATAAAAATTCAGGGCTTTTGGTAACTAAATGTAAGCCGTTGGATTGGAGAAGGTCCTATCTGACGGCATATTTTTCTGTGTTCACTTGTCGGATACCCTTTATGTCTGGCATATCCATACTGAGGATATTTTTTATCCATTTCAATCATAATTCTGTCGCGGCATGTCTTTGCAAGAATAGATGCTGCCATCACCTGGAAATATTTTGCATCTGCTTTAGGAACACAAACACAATTTTCAGAAGACAGAGGCTTTTTGTTCCCGTCAACAATTACACAAATATTTTCTAAATCGCAGTTTATATTTCGAATACTACACCAGGAAGGAAGCTTTTTAAATAAATCTTCAAATGCAGTTCTCATTGCAAGCATAGTTGCCTGAAGAATATTTATTTCATCAATTTTTTTATTATCTACCAGAGCAATTCCAAAACACGCCTTTTCTTTTATTATTGCCTCTGCAAACTCTCGTTTTTTCTGTGAAAGTTTTTTTGAATCACGTAGAATTTCAAAGGGAAAATCAGAAGGAAGTATTACAGCCGCAGCGCATACAGGACCAGCCAGCGGACCTCTGCCAGCCTCGTCAATTCCTGCTATAAGAGAGGAATGCTTAAAAAGATCCTGCGCATCAGAAACCAAACTGTTCATTATTTACACCCTTAAACTGTGTTTTTGAATCCGAATAAACAGGTGTAAGATTCGGCACGGAATTTGTAAGGTTTGCAAAAAATTTATTATTTTCAAAGGATGCTTTTGTTCNNCTGCAATTCTGCCGTTTTTTCCAGTTACTCTAAATGAACAGTTCAATGAACTTAAATTTCCGCCTGTAGTAGAAAAAACAACACTTGTATCAGCAGATGTATTTACAACAGACTCTGTGATCTTGATTCTTGACTTAAAACCCGAAAGGAAAGAAGAATATGACGAAGCATTTACGCTTATCATGCAGTCAGATACATTTATAATTGATGAAACTGCATCCAAAAAAGTTCCATTTTTTTGGAAATTAGCACTTACCTGACAGTCATTAAGCGTTAGAACAGAATTTTCAAGTTTAATCATAGGCGGCTGCGACATAGAAGACTTAGTTTCTTCATTACTTTCCAGGCGGCAGTGTTTAATCACAAGAGAAGAACCTTTTAATACAAGAGAACTTTCTGGGGCAAATCTTAAAATTCCATCTCCATTATTTATAATTTCACAATTACAAAGCAGCGCTTTACTGCCTCTAATATTTACACTACCCTTTATTCTTAATGCAACAGAACGACTTTTATTCATAAGTTCAAGAGTTTTCTCTAAACTTGTAAAAGGATGCGCCGCTGTACCGTCTTCATAATCTGCAGAAGCTGATTCATCTATAAAATAATTGTACTGGTCAATGATAACACTATATTCGCCAACATCACTGACATTTTTACCATTTTTGCAATAAGCCTTAATTTTATAATAAACGCAGACTTCACTCTTTGGCTGCCATGTAAGTCTGAAAGAATTGTTTTTTGCTTTTTTAAAATTTCCTGCAGGAATGTCAGAAAACGCTTCAGGATTATAGTCTGAAGAAAAATCCTTGATAAAAAAAGGTTCACTGNNCGCAGTTTTCTTCTGCCTGAACAAGTACATTAACTTTGCTTCTTGAATAAAAAGAAGAAGCTGTAGTTGTAATCTGAGGAATAGCCGGAGGCCTTTTATCAATGCTATATGTATCCGCAAATTCTCCCTGAAGAATAGAATTAACAAAAACACCAATTCTGATTGAACCGGAAGTTCTGTCTCCAAAGAAGACATCTGCTCCAATTTCATCAAAAAGCTCTTCATAATCTTTTTCTTCGT
>DEEV01000138.1:30493-33680 GCA_002350445.1 Treponema sp. UBA2869
GTACGAACGAACAGACATTTTATAGGACGGATCGCCATCTAAAGAAAAAATTACGGTGCCATCATCAAAAACATCTTTTATTAAATTAGGTTTAGGAGGAAGTTCAATAGTTTCAACAGGATTTCCCATCTCATAGCTTAAATCCTGCCAGCTTATAGTATGATAAACGCTACGATCAAGCATAAGGTCTTCATCTGGTAAAGACCAGTATCCGTCATCTATTTTGTAAAGCTTATTTCTGTCTGTAAAAATAATTTTATTCCAGTTTTCAACCTGGAAAGGAACATCTTTTTTTGAATAAACACCAGCAGTCTGCGGAAAAGTCTTAATTACAAAACGCCATTTTTTTGAATTTGCTTTATCCCAGATTGTACATGGAACATATCGGGCAAGCACAGATTTTGGCGAAATAGAAATAGTTCTTCCCGAAATATACGCATCAGGAGGAAGTCCAAGCGTATAAAAAAGGTTATCAGGAATTTTTATTTCTGTTCCGGCACTATAATTTAAGATACCGGAATCGAAAAACGACGAAATAAAATCAGCATGTTCTGAATAAGTAGCCGCAAAAGGTTCTACAGAATAATTAATAGTCTTTGTTTCTCTTTTTCCATCGGTGCAGATATGAGTAACCGTAAGAACAACGTCGCCTGTAACATCAAGAAGAACTGGACCATCGTAGGCAAAGCCGAATTTTTCAGGGTCAGTTCCGTCTACCGAATAGACATAGTAACCTTCAGAAGCCTGTTCAAGCACCAGCATCTGTTTATTTGACCAGCTGCCTTCAATAGGACTTAGAAAATTTATCTGCGAAAACGCATTCCACGAAAAAAAGAAAAACAGAACAGACAGTATTAAGACAGACTTCTTTTTCATTAAAAGCTAATCTCCAAGATACGGCTTAAGTACATCAATAAGTTCTGGATCATCCTTAAAATAATATTCTTCCAATTCTTTTTCTGTAAGACCAACAAGTTCATGGCTCATATAATGAATCCAGCGGTTTTCTTCAGGTTTTGTAATATCAAAACGGCGGCAATAATAATCAGGCTGAATAGGAAGCTGCTTATCATAATAAGTAAAATATTTATAATCATGAACAACAACTTTTATATCTTCTCTAGGAATTCCACGGCTGTTCATAAGAGTTTCTACAAGAGAATTGATTGTTCTTCCAGAGTCAAAAATATCATCTACAAGAAGAATTTTATCGCCGGGGCGAAGATTNNGCAGCCGTCAATAAAAACATTTGTGTGCTGTGCGACATCTGTATATGAACGCGCAACAACACCTGCATAAAGTACAGGATGAAACTTTTTTACTTTTGAAAGGATTTTAAAATATTCGCTTATGATGTTTGCCATATAAGCACCACCACGAAGCGAACAGTATATTACATCCGGAATAAAACCGTCCTTATAAATTTTATTTGCAAGTTTAAGTGCATTATTGCGCACTACTTCATAAGGTAAAAATTCTTTCATATTACATCTCAATTATAATTTAATTTTATTTATGCCTGCAGAAAACTTAAATTTTTCGGCAAGTGTTTCACAAATCTGAAATATTCTACTATTATAAATGATTTAAGCTGAACTGACTAGTTATTTTTAAAAGAAGTACCGTAATAAAAATCGTCATTAGGAATTTTGCCGCCAAAGAAAGTCGGATTTACAACAAGACACGCTTTAAAAAAGTTTCCTGTTATATCTTTTGCAACTGTTACGTTACCTTCATGAACTGTAGGAATGCTGGTAAATGTATCAATAATGTTAGTGCCATCAAGTTCAGATTTTGAGACCTGAAAACCATATTTTTCTATAAGCTGATAAACTTTATCGCGGTTAGCATAAGTCCATTCAAAGGCTTTTCTATACTGTTTTATAAAAGAAGCAAGAATTTCCGGATTTTTAGATGCAAATTCCCTGCGTACAACCATAACCATAACAGGATAATTTGGTCTGATTGCATTATGAGTATAGTCTTTACTGATTTCATAAGACATAAAATCGGCTGAACGTTTTTTTGCAAGACTTATATAAGGTTCACACAAAAGAGCATAAGAAACTGAACCCGAAATAAGCTTAGAAATAATTATTTCTTCAGAATTTTCTATATTTGAAAAAACAAAAATTTCATGGGAAAGATAATCAAAAATATAATTTTCAGAAGTACCTGCTATTTTCCTTGGAATCATAATATAGCAGTTTTCAAGATTATTTATTGATTTTATTTTTTTTCGTGAAACTACAGCTGCATTTCCATTTTGCGTAATTGCACACATAATGATTTTTCCATCAGATTTTAAATATGCATCATACGCTTCCATAACGGGAAGGAAACCTACATCAACAGTCTCTTCGTTGAACTGGTTTATAAGAGAAGAACTATCCTGAAAACTAAAAAAATCAAGTTCGGGGTAAGAGGCACGTTCAATTAAGGCGGCAACCGGTATGCAGCGTGTTCCTGTTAAATAGCCGACATTTATATCAGCCGCATTCAGCAGAAAAAATGATGAAGTTATTATTACCGTAAGCGAAATAATTTTTTTCAAAATCTGCATACAATTTTATTCTACCATAACTTTATTTTTGCACAAGTACAGGAACATCCGTTTTTTCAAGTTTAACTTTTATTTTTCCACCGGAGCATTCTACGTTTACGGTATCAAAAACCTTTCCATGGTTAGAAAGCAGCTCCATAGAAAGAGGATCTTCCAGTTCTTTACGAATAAGCCGCTTCATAGGACGTGCACCCATTGCAGGATTGTAGCCATTCTCTACAAGATATTCCTTTGCCTTAGGAGTAATCTTAATTTTAAGATTTTTTTCGGAAATTCTTCCGGCAATTTCGTTAAGTTGAATTTCAAGGATTTTTGAAACTTCTTTTTTGCTCAAAGCATTAAAAACAATAACGTCATCTATACGATTTAATAATTCAGGGCTAAGAAGTTTCTTTAATTCATTCATAGCTCCCGATTTTATATCTTCGTAAGGAAGTACGCCATCTGGACCAAGTCCAAAGCCAACTTTACCCTCATTTGTAATCTGACGAGCGCCGGCATTACTAGTCATAATAATTACAGTGTTACGGAAATTTACAGTATGACCAAGGTTATCAGAAAGTTCACCTTCCTCAAGCAGCTGAAGCAGAAGATTAAAAATATCTGGATGTGCCTTTTCAATTT
>DEEV01000115.1:0-9076 GCA_002350445.1 Treponema sp. UBA2869
TTTCCGAAGCGGACAGAGATTATTTTTACAGGGCAAAAGGATTACTTACAGATATTTACGGTTCTATTTTTTATAATCCGCAGGATGAGCTAGAACGTTGAGCTGGAAAACTTTTCTATTATTCTATATGTAGCCCTAAATTCGAGTTTTGATTTTTGGGTAATATTTCAGCCTGCAATCCAAAATGTAGGCTGAAATACAACAAGTTATCTGATTACGGGGTTAGGGGTTTGCATAAATATGGTTATTACTATCTATCCCGTTCCAATAACAAATCAGATCACCCCAGTTGCTGGAATAGCCGGTAGCGTAACTATATAGTGTTAATAAATCAGTATCATTGTATTTGTCATTGTTGTAAAAGGTTTGAGTTACTATTGTAAGTCCGAACTGTCCGTCATGTTCGTTAAATACATCACTGTTCTCAGCAATATATAGTTCCGGAACATTTTTTGCATAAAAAATATGATTTGAATATTCGTCCTTTCTTCCAATCCAGGATGTTATGATTATTTTATCAAGTAGTGAAATTACTTCTTCTGCTAAGCTTTTTGTCCCGTAATTTACAGTATTATCGTTGCGAATATTCATACAGAAATATCCGATATCACTTAAAACAAGGTATGTTCCTGGAAAAGTCATTCCTTTGCAGTTTGAATATGAATATGGATCTTGTTTAATATACTTATAAAACAAATTATTACTTTCAAACCGAAGTTTAATAGCAAGTTTATCTATTGCTTCATAAAGCTGCTTTTGTAAATCTTCGTTCAAATCATAAACAGCATATGTTGCGGCCTTGTAAAAACTTGTGCAACTTATATTTTCATTTTCTGCATAGGTTATGTTACGATTATACATTCTATTTGCATATGTTTTTACAATTAAGCGTGCAAAATCTTTTGGAGTATTATAGCTATTTATATATAACAGCATTTGCTCTAGATTATTTGGTTGGGATATATTTGCACTTGTTACAAGATAATCTGTAGTCCCTTTTAGAATATAAGCAGTTTCTACATTTCCTTGTAAACAGCAGTCCATGTAAATAATATCTGGTTGCAGTCCTGATTTTTCTATCGATTTTTTGATATCGGTTGCCGTAAGAAGTTTCCCTGTTCCATTTGTATAATCAGAACACATTGAACGTTGTAATGCTTCTGGGGCCCAAGAGTAATTATTATATCCTCCTGAAGATGTTTCGAATTCTGTACCTGCTCCGTGGTTACCGAGCAATAAAACTGTTTTATTTGCAGAATAATGACGATGTACCCAGCTAAGGAAATTTACAAGAGTGCTCTTATCTCCCATATCTGGCTCATAAGGAAGCCATGGTGCATATTTTGTTAGATTTTTTGACCAGCGAGACATTTGAAGTGTTTCCTCTTCTATGTAAAACAGATTCCTTGTTTGATCTGTAAATTCCATAGGTCCAAGTTCATAAATTTCTGCTTGTGAATGATTTATGTACTGATTTTCAAGACCATGATTAATTACACCATCCCAAAGAGCAACAATTTTTACGCTAGGGTAACCATTTTTTGGTGTACCATCGTAATTCATCATATCAGAAAGGGCAGATTGCACATTATATAAATCAACCCATAGAGTATCATTAAGATTATTATCCGCATCCATGTATAAAACAAAAAGCCATTCACTTTCTGAATGTGGCAATTCAAGTTCTTTGTTATATGCAGTATCTCCAGAAGAAGAAGCCGGTGATGAGCAGCCGGCAAATAGAAAGGCTGCAACAAGTGTTGTAATTAAAAGAAATATTTTACGCATAATATCCTCGTTTTGTTTATCAAATCAGCTGAAAATGGATTGTCAGAAAAGTATACAGACGGGAAATTATTTTGCAATAAAGAAAATGGGCTTTTATGCGTAAATATGAGGTAGTTCATATGAAAAATGCCCGGAAAAAAGGCTTCTCCCGGTAAATCCCTAAAAGTCATTGAGAAATTTTGAGCAATACACTAGAATTAAATTCCGTTATGAAAAACGGATTTGATAATGAAAAGTATCTGAAGATTCAATCAGAACATATTAAAGAAAGGATTGCCAAATTTGGCGATAAACTTTACCTGGAATTCGGCGGCAAGCTGTTTGACGATTACCACGCTTCCAGAGTTCTTCCTGGATTCCAGCCGGACAGTAAATTGCGCATGCTTATGCAGCTGGCCGACGTTGCAGAAATTGTAATTGTAATCAGTGCAGTTGATATAGAAAAAAACAAGATTCGTGGTGATCTTGGAATTACATACGATAAGGACGTTTTGCGCCTTAGAAACGAATTCCAGAACCGCGGTCTTATGGTTGGCGGTGTAGTAATCACACATTATACCGGTCAGGAAGCTGCAAAGGCTTTCCGCGGCAAGCTTAAAAAAATGGGAATTAAGGCTTACTATCATTATACAATTCCCGGCTATCCTTCTAATGTTTCTCTTATTGCCAGTGACGAAGGTTTTGGTAAAAATGATTATATTGAAACAACCCGTCCGCTCGTTGTAATTACTGCACCTGGTCCTGGAAGCGGAAAAATGGCTACCTGCCTTTCACAGCTTTACCACGAAAACAAGCGCGGAATTAAAGCCGGCTACGCTAAGTTTGAAACTTTCCCAATCTGGAATCTTCCGCTTAAGCATCCTGTAAACCTTGCATACGAAGCCGCAACTGCGGACTTGAACGACGTAAATATGATTGACCCGTGGCATCTGGAAGCTTACGGAAAAACTACAGTAAACTACAACCGCGATATTGAAATTTTCCCGGTTCTTGACGCTATTTTTAAGGGAATTTACGGTGAAAATCCATATAAATCGCCAACCGACATGGGCGTTAATATGGTCGGTTATTGTATTTTTGATGATGAAGCATGCTGCGAAGCAAGTAAGCAGGAAATCATCCGCCGCTATTACGAAACTTTAAACCGTCTTGTAGAAGGCAATGCCGATGAATCAGAAGTTGATAAGATTGAACTTTTGATGAAGCAGGCAAGTGTTACAACCGATGACCGTCATGTAACTGTTGCCGCAAAAGAACGTGGTGCAAAATCTGGACTTCCAACTGCCGCAATTGAACTTGCCGACGGCACAATAATCACTTCCGAAACTTCGGATCTGCTTGGTACATCTGCGGCACTTATCCTTAATGCAACAAAACACCTTGCCGGAATTGATCACAAGGTAAAACTTATTCCTAAAGAAATGATTGAGCCTATTCAGAAAATGAAGGTTTCTTATCTTAGCGGAAACAATCCGCGTCTTCATACGGACGAAGTGCTTGTTGCGCTTGCAATGCTCAGCAACACTGACGAACGCTGTAAGCATGCTCTGGATCAGCTTCCAAATTTGCGAGGCTGTCAGGTTCATACAACCGTTATGCTTAGCGAAGTTGACCGCAAAATCTTTAAAAAGCTTGGCGTAATGCTTACCTGCGAGCCTGTAAGTAAAAAGCAGAAGCCATTAATCGGCTAAAAATCAGCGTGCCCATGACTAAAGAATTAAAGCAAAAGCTTATCGCTCTGGCCGACAAATACGAAACCAAAGAGTTTTACAATGCCGACCCGTCGCAGTTTTTGCTTCGTTATGGGCGTGATGATGTTTGCAATACGGAAGCTGCTGCTTTTATTGCGGCAATGCTTTCGTTTGGCAGCCGGTCGCAGTTTATTCCTAAAATAAATCAGATTCTTACAATTGCTGAATCTCAAAGCGGGACTGTTTCCAGCTGGTTAAAGTCTGGCGGCTTTAGGATTGGTTTTCCGTGCGGTGAAAAAAAGTTTTACCGTTTTTATTCTTATGATGATATGCAGATTTTCTTTGAAGAGCTTTCGGAAGTTTTGTGTTCTGCGAAAACCTTTGGTGATTTTTTTAGAAAACTTTATGAAGAAAATTCCTGCAAAAAAGAAACTTTGTCTTGCCGCGGTTCGCTTCTTGCCGGCCTTATTTCCGACGCGTTTAAAAAGTCTGCTATAGTTCCAAAAGGAAAAACTTCTGCTAACAAACGCATTCATATGTTTTTGCGCTGGATGGTAAGGCAAAATTCTCCGGTTGATGTGGGCTTTTGGAACTGGGGTGACCCGTCAAAGCTTATCATTCCGCTTGATGTTCATGTTCTGCAGGAAGCCGTAAAGCTTGAGCTTATACCGGAAGGCTCTGCTGCCTCATTTAAAACAGCGCGCACTCTTACCCAGATTATGAATCAGGTTTTCCCCGGTGACCCGAGCCGCGCCGACTTTGCACTTTTTGGTCTTGGCGTGGATAAGTGAAAGTGCTTGCAAAAACAGACGTAAACCGCTAACATGCTCATAGAACGGTTACCACTTTGGAATCGATTCTGAACGGGCTGTAAACAGTTCAAAAATTCTAAGCTCTTTACTGAAAAAGCTATTCGGCTTTGCAGATTCTTAAAGACTTGATCCCAGGAGGACAGGTACTATGCGTATTCAAATCTAATATTTTAAATCACAACAAAGTTGCGTAAATAAACGCAAATCAAAAATCAATTAAAGGGATAATCTATGGTTCTGACAATAGACGTAGGAAACACTTCTACAACCTGCGGTCTTTTTGACGGCGACAAGATTGTGTTTCAGTTCAGGCGTGAAACAAACATTCATTCAAGCTCGGACGAAATAGGAATCTTTTTTAGAACTGCTTTAAAAGAAAATGGCTTTGACTGGAAGCAGATTACACGTGCAGGAGTTTGCAGTGTAGTTCCATCAGTTAATTATTCGCTTTCGAGCGCGTGCTCAAAATATCTTAACTGTGAACCGCTGTATATTCAGGCAGGAATTAAAACAGGCTTAAAAATAAAGTATTCAAATCCGAAAGAAATCGGAGCAGATTTAATTGCGGCTGCAATTGGCGCTGTAAATTTAAATCCAAATACAAATATGATAATTGCCGATTTAGGAACTGCAACAACTCTTGAACTTGTTTCAAAAAACAATGAGTTTTTGGGCGGTTCAATTCTGCCGGGCTTAAAAATTTCTGTAGATGCACTTGCAACCGGCACAGCCAAACTGCCATCTGTAGAAATTGCGCGACCTGACGGAATATTAGGCGCCACAACAACAGAAGCAATTCAGGTTGGACTTTACTATGGTACGCTTGGTTCCATAAAGGAAATTTGCCGCACGTATCAGAAAGAGGTTTTTAATGGAGAAAAGCCCTTTATAATTGGAACAGGAGGTTTTGCAAAAGTTTTCCAGAAGTGTGGAATTTTTGACAAAATTGTTCCGGAACTTGTTCTTTTTGGCGTAAAGTGTGCCATAGAACTAAACTAAAAAAATAAAATTCAATTTATTTAGAGGTATTAAAATGAACGAAACAAACGAAGCTTTATCACGAAACAGAAGACTTGCTTTAACTGGTGCATTCAGCGCACTTATCATTATGCTTTCACTTACAAATCTTGGCTTTATTTCTTTTAGCCCTGTAGTTTCTATTACAATTCTTCAGATTCCTGTAATTTTGTGTGCAACCTTGTCAGGTTTTTCGGGAGCACTTTTCTGTGGTTTTGTAATGGGGCTTATGTCTTTAACAAAGGCCGCTATGAGTCCAAGCGGAATTCTTGATCCTATGTTTGTTGATCCCCGCTGTTCAATTCTTCCAAGAATGCTTCTTGGCGTTGTTGCATGGGGCTTGTGGCGTCTTTTGAATTTTATTCCAAAAATGCCAAAGACTGTTTCTGGCGCAGTTTCTGCTTTCCTTGCAACTTTTGCTCATACTCTTATGGTTTACGGATGTATCTTTATTTTTAAGGCTGATGATATTAAAGCTGCTCTTGATACTCTTGGAATGACAGGTGTAGGCTACTTTGGTGTAGTAGCTGCCGGAATCGTAAGCGAACTTTTTGAAGCAATTTCGTCTCTCGTAGTAGTTGCTGCCGTTTACGCCGGACTTTACGTTTCTGCAAAAAAACGCTCAAAGCTCTCTGCAGAATAACCATTGAATCCTTATATTGCAATAGTGTATACTTTCAGATATGCGTATTGTAATTGTTGGGGCAGGCTTTACAGGTGTTCAGCTTGCCCGTCTTTTAATAAACGAAAAAAATCAGGTTGCAATAATAGACAACGACGAAGATACAATCCGTCATGCCGGCAATCAGCTTGACTGCACTGTAATGTGCGCCGACGGGAACAATCTTGACACCCTCGAGGAAGTTGGCATTGCAAAAGCAGATGCCCTTGTATGCGTAACAAAATCCGACGAAATCAATATGATAACCTGCTCTCTTGTAGATGCAGTTTATCCGGATATTCTAAAAATTGCGCGAGTGCGTAATTATGCTTACTACGTAAACACAGAATCAGCACAAAAAAAACATTCAAACGAATTTGGTTCAAAACACCGTCCTCTCTATGGCATAAATTATATGATTCATCCGGACATTGAAGCCGCAAATGCAATCGTAAAGGCAGTAGAAAACGGTGCCGTAGGAAATATCCTTACATTCGACAATTCAGATCTGGAAATTGCCCGCATTACAGTTACAGAAGGCTGTGTTTTTGACGGAATTTCACTAAAAGATATCCGCACAAAAGTAAACATTAAATTCCTGGTTGCTTATGTTGAACAGGACGGTGTTACTTCGCTTCCAAGCGGCGAAACAAACATTGTTGCAGGCAACACGCTTGGTGTGCTTATTTCTAAGAATGACGTTTCAAGTTTGCTGGAACTTTGCGGTGCCGTTCAAAAAGAATTTAAAAAGGTTGCGCTTATTGGCGCCGGCCGTATTGGGACTATTGTTGCCGATCAGATTATGAAGCCGGTAAAAAATGTAGGCTTCCCGCGTTTTATAAACCGTTTTAGAGCTTCGCAGGAATTTACAATTATCGACAGTGATGACAAGCTTGCAAAAGCCGCTTCGGAGCGATTTCCTGATGCCCGCGTGATGAAGGCGGATGCGTCCGACGAAAATTTTTTGCGCGAGGAAGGAATTACTTCTTACGATCTTGCAATTTGCGCTACTCATAATCACGAAATGAATATGGTGCTTGCGGCTTATCTTGAATCACTTGGAGTTGGCCAGACAATTAGCCTTGTTGCAAGTTCTGCCTTTGCGGGAATTGCTCAGAAACTGGGAATTGATGTTCCTATTCCGTTGCGCGACGCGGTTGTAGATTCTATTATGAGTCATTTGCGCGGAAAAGCAGTAAAAGAAATTCATACAGTTACCAGCGGGCATCTTGAAATTGTAGAATGTGTGGTTGCCGCAGATTCAAAAATCAATGGAAAAATGCTCAAAGAAATTTCGGACCCGGGAAGATTCCTTGTGCTTCTCGTAAAGAAAACTGTAGCTGAGCCTTACCAGATTGTAAACGGAAATACAAAAATTGCTTCCGGCGATCATATTGTGTTTATTGCAAATTCAGAAAACTGCAAAAAGGTTCTGGAAGATTTTTCCGGCAAAAGTGAAAAATAGGATGGTTTATGTTTGCAGTAACCTTTTTTAAAATATTAACAATCCTTCTTTCTATTGTGGGCGTTACTTTTTTAATGCCGGCGGGCGTGGCTGTTTATTGCGGTGAATATCAGGTTTTACCATATTTCCTTATTCCAATGGCGGTAAGCGTTGTTCTAATGCTCGCGGTAAATATTCCTACAAGAAAAATTAAGGCAAGCATGAACATAAAGCAGACTTTTCTTACTGTTGCGCTTTTATGGATAATTGTAAGCTTTATGGGTTCTATTCCGCTTTATTTTAGCGGAGTTTTTCCTTCTTATACCGAGGCTTTTTTTGAAAGTGTCAGTGGTTTTACTACAACCGGAGCAACAGTTCTTTCTGATTTGGAAAGTCTTCCGCGCTCTATAAATTTATGGCGCTGTCTTACACATTGGCTTGGCGGCATGGGAATTGTAACTTTAACGGTTGCGTTGCTTCCTCTTCTTGGAGTGGGAGGTTTTCAGCTTATTAAGGCAGAAACAACCGGTCCCGAAAAAGGAAAGGTCACTTCGCGCATTACAACAACGGCAAAAATCCTTTGGGCAATTTATATTGGTTTTACACTTACAGAAACAATTTTATTAAAACTTGCCGGCATGGATTTTATTGACGCTCTTTCGCACAGTTTTTCTACGCTGGGAACGGGCGGCTTTTCTACACGAAACGATTCGATTGGAGCTTATAATTCACTTTCCATCGATATAATAATCACTGTTTTTATGTTTATTTCGGGCATAAATTTCAGTCTGTTGTTTTATCTTTTTACGCGTAAATTTACAGATATCCGCGACAATTCAGAATTTAAGGCATACATTTTGATTGTTGTCTTTTTTAGTCTTGCCGTTACCTTCTGTGTTTTGCCAAAGTTTAATACATTTGGCACTGCACTTCATCATTCGTTTTTCCAGGTTATTTCGCTTCTTTCTACAACCGGTTTTTCTACAAAAGATTATATTGTCTGGCCGGCTTCTGCACAGTTTTTACTGATGCTTCTGTTTTTTATAGGCGGAAGTTCCGGTTCAACAGCGGGTGGAATTAAGGTTGTGCGCTGGGTTATTCTTGGCAAGCAGATTAATAACGAAACAAAACGTATGCTGCATCCGCACGGAGTTTTTTCTGTCAGATTGAATAACCGCATAGGTCGTAAGGATATTATTTTTAGCGTTGCTTCTTTTATGACCTTATATTTTGTTCTGGTTTTTATTACAACTTTTGTAGGCTGTCTTGGTAATCTTGATTTGTTTACTTCGTTTACAGGTGCACTTTCTGTTGTAGGAAACGTTGGTCCCGGTTTTGGACTTTTAGGCCCTTCAAACAACATGGGCTTTATTCCAGGCTTTGTAAAATGGTGGTACTGTTTTGCAATGATTGCCGGCCGTCTTGAACTGTACACTATGCTCATTTTCTTTATGCCGTCTTACTGGAAACGTTAAAAAATGAATTCAATTTAAAATTGCGTGTCTGTACTTTTTGTGCAGCCGTCAAATTATAACTAATAAAGAGGAAACAAGATGGCAGGATATAGTTTAGTGGCTACAGCATTTATTGGTTTTGTAGTTTTTGCGTGGGTTATCGGTGTTATTATTGCGCTGATTGCCTGTTTAGTAATCATTCATTCAAA
>DEEV01000115.1:9101-16600 GCA_002350445.1 Treponema sp. UBA2869
AGAAAAAGGCAGCAAGCAAGCAAAATGAACAGCTTGCAGAAAAAGAACAGGAACAACTTAAAGGAAAGGAATGAAAAAAAATCTTTTAATTTTAGGAATTATTCTTGGGTTCGTAGCGGTATTTACGGGCTGCGGGAAAAAAGAAACATTTTCGCTTAAGGGCTGTATGGTAACAGCCCCGGATAACAAATCTGTAATAATAAAATCAGAAACAGACAATCAGGGAGATGCACTTTGTACTGTGCCTGCAAATGGTACTATGAAGGTTTTAGACTTCAACGGTTTGCAGTTTAAAGTAAATTATCTGAATACAGGCAAAGCTGTTACAGGCTGGGTTTATGTAAGTGATGTATGCTTAGATAGAGAAATCTTTTTACGAAGCTTAAAAGCCGCTCTTCGAATGGACAGAGATGCGCGAAAAATGCTCAAGTACGAGTATAAAAACCTTACATTCGAAGATTCCATGAATTCTCTTAATTCAATAATTACATATGTCGGAAAAGAAGTTTTTGGCATGCTGAATCCAAAAACAGATTTAGGAGATGTAGTTTATAAAGCGTTAGCTGTCATTTTAAATCCTGAAATTGGGAAGGATATTCCCGACGGCACTACAAGGCAGATTCACCTGCTTGCAGATTGCGCAAACAGGCAGATGCTTGAACAGTTTTATCCGTTATTAAGTGATGACTATGCCGGCAAATGCATCGACAGCCAGGGCTTGTCGTGTTACATGCGTTCTGTACAAGAAAAAAATCTGGAAGCTTTACAGTTTTACGATGAAAAAAATATCAAAGAACCTCGCCAAAATGGCAGTTTTCATAAAGATAAAAACGGAGACACTCTCGAAGATTATTATTTCAGATGCGAAAAAGGTCCGCTTAGCGATTTTATATTTTCTGTAATAATTTCTTCAGACGAAAATGCATATAAATTTTATGAGTATCTTGACGAATTGCAGCCTTATCAGGATTTTAAGATGATAAACATTTTGTTTGATCCTGTCCCATTTACCGAGTGGAAAGCAAAACATCCTGAAGAAAATCATGCGTTTGTTTTTATGTTTGATGATAATGAGCCTGAATGGCATTTTATAGATTACAAGGGTGTATTAAATTTGCGTGATAGTCCAGGCTTATCTGCAAAGGTAGTTGATCAGATTAACTACGGAACTCAGGTTTTAATAACGGAAAGGTCTTCACAAAAATCAACAATTAATGATGTAACTGATTACTGGTACAAAATTCAGACAAAAGTAACCGAAGGCTGGTGCTGGGGCGGTTATCTTGCTTACCCGGAACGTGTTCCATCGGCAAAATATGCAAAAGGCGAAGGTCCTGTTACCTGCTATTCTCAGCTTGATTTTGGTGAAAAGGAAAGTGCAACTGTTATAAAAGATTCTGAAATTTTGCTGCTTAATGGAACGCGCTGTCCAGTCAGGGCTTACGAAGAAGTTACAATTCTCAGACAGCTTTATGATTGGGAACATCGTAATTTTTGGGACTATGGCGAGGCAGATGCAAATTCCTGGGCAAGTGTATATTGTCCGCGCTATCATTATTATCTTGTGCGAAGTAAAGATTATAAAACCGGAATCCTTGGCGGGTCTTGTATTGCGCATGAAAAACTTGATAAAAGTTTAGTACCAGATTCGCATGATACTGGAAATGAATTTTACGTTAATTACCTTAAAAAAGATGATGATTTTAATGGAATAGATGAAACTTGCATTTACGCTGAATTATTTGAAGCAAGAAAAGAACAGGCTCAGAAGTTGAATCCATCTTTTGTTTTATGGGAAGAGCCGGGACCTTTTAATCTGGGAGAACATAATAATCGAAAGGTTTACCTTGCAGATTACTGCGAATTTAGCGCAGAGTATAACTTCCATCACGAAACTGACGGCGAAGAGATTTTGCATATGTATTCACTTATTTTAAAAAGCAAAGGTTACTCGAAATTTAATGAATATTCAGAATACAACGCCTGCACGGTTATTGAATACGACGGAAGGCTTGAAATGTTTAAGAGTCTGGAAACTGCAGTAGAGGAAGAAGAGAAGGACGAGACTGTTTATCAAAAATCACGATGTAATTTTGTTCAGCAGTACAAAGACTACATCCCGGAACTTAAGATTGAAATGTACGGTCAATATATTGACTACGATAGTTACGAGGAACACGCCTTTACGGGAACTCATAATTACAAGGAATTCAGCAAAGTTAATACCTATACTTTTGATAATCATCATCTGCTTTTTACAAGCGAATAAATTACCAGCCCGCCTGCCGGACGGACTAGCTTAGGGAAAAGAAATATGAAAAAAAACATTTTATTTGCCGGACTTATTTTAGTTTTTATGGCTGTTTTTACAAGCTGCGGGAAAAAAGAAGTTTTTTCTGTAAAGGATTGTATCGCCAGAACTATATATAACGATCATCCAAGTTTATATAATAAACTGCCTGATGGCGAAGAAATCGGGCAGCTGGAAGCAGCAAGCGAATACATAATTGTAGAAACCGATTCTATGGGCGAAAACCTTCATGTAAGAAATGCAGATAAAACCGTTGACGGCTGGATTTACACAAATAAGGTTGTTTTGGATAAAGAGGTTTATTCCCGCTGTTTAAAGGCTTTGCTGGATGGTTATGTTTCTGCCTATAATCTTGTGGATCAAACCTCCCCTTACGATTTGACCTTTGAAGAAAAAATGCAAAGCCTTCAGTTTATAATTGATTACTATGGAAAAGAACGCTTTAAAAAACTTAATATTCAGGATGAAAAAGATAAAATTCTAAAGCTTGCGTTTAGAAATATCCTTCCCGAATCAGATGAAATTCAGGATCACAAAACAAATCAAATTCATTTACTGGCAGATTATGCAGGAAAAGAACTTCTTGAGTGGGCTCAGTACAGAATGCGTGAACTTTACAATGATTGTATAAAAGACAGTCAGGGTCTTACCTGCGAAATGCGTGCGGTTAAGGCTGAAAATTTTGATGCAATAGAATATTACTATCAAAACAATATTCTGGAAACTTATTATGCCAAAAAGTTTAATACAGAAAATGAAAATGAACTTTCAGAGCTTATAGTTAATGAGAAAGATGATGAAGGACACGACCTTAAATATTACATAGATGAATGTAAGGACGAAACAATCAAAAATTATTTAACTAAATTGCGTCTAAACATTCCGGAAATTTGCAAAAAAGGTTTTGCGGCTGTCGAAGAAAGTAAAGACGATACACGTTTTAAGTTAATTCACCTTTTATATGCGCCGGTTCCTTATTCAACTTATAAGAATATGAATCTGGAAAATGCTGATTCTGCCTTTGTTTACATGGAAGACGGAAACTGGCACAAGGAATACACTTCAAACTTAAATCTTAGAAATGTACCCGGCACGGATTCTGATATTGTAGGAAAGCTTCCGTTCGGGGCAAAAGTAAAAGTTCTTCAGAAAAGCGAAGAGCCAGATGCAATTGATGAGATTGAAGATTACTGGTACAAGGTTTCTGCAGACGGAATGGAAGGCTGGTGTTTTGGCGGTTTCCTTGTTATGCCTGTTAAATATGAAGATTTGCAAAAATATTCATTTATTGCCGCAAGACTGGACGATTCAACATTATACGACCGTTTAATTCAGAAAAAACGTGATGTTAAATGGCTTTATCAGTATGAATTTGAAAATAAACATGAATATACTGCAATAAAAGAAGCTCCTGTTTATTTATATCAGGATACGTTTGTTAAAGTTCAGCCTTTTGATAAGGTTGAGGTAATTCAAAAAATTGTATCTGATGACCAGGATTATTTATGGGATTACGGAGATATAGATTCAAATTTTCCTAAAGAATATTATAACCGATACAATTATTATCTTGTTAAAATCTGGGGTGACGTGGTTGGCGTTTTGGGCGGTTCTGCACTGGCTCATGACAAAATGGATGTAAAATTAGAAGCCCTTTCCGAAGAAGAGCCTGAATATGATTTTTATTTTACATATCTGCAGGACAAGGATCATTGGAATGATTCTATAATGTGCATTTATGCAGATTTATACGAGGCAAACGAAAAAGATTATAAAATCAGAAAACTTGAATATGGCGGAATGGATGGTCTTGCATTTAACGAAACAACTTTAGATTTAGGCTATCAGAAGTATAAAGAGTTGCCGGCTTTAACTATAACTTCTTATACGACGTTTAATACAGCCGAAGACAGGTCATATTATTCTGTAATTATTAACGTACCAGACTACAGCGATGACTGGACAAACGTAATGTATCATATTTTTACTGTAGATAAAAAAACAGCAATGGCTTTTAATGGTACAAAGTGGCCTGGACGAAAATCATACAATCTTTCCAACACTTTTGCCGACTCATACGGAAAATTTACTTCTGAACCTGGAAAATTGCCAGAAGTTATATTCGGACAGTACGGCTATTATGATGATTATGATGGTGGAGAGCCTTACCAGTATCACAGAATCACCAGAAACTATCTGAATCCGGAAGATTTTTATTTTGAAAGCGAACAGGAAGAAGAACTGCCTTACCTTCCTGAGTGGTAATTNNATTTATAAAACAAATAAGATATTTTTCCTATGGCTAGAATCCAAATTCCGAGCGAAAATTAATTTATACTAAAGATTTTGATTTTTAGTAAAATTATAAAAATGGGAGATATGCTATGAAAAAAGCTATCGGAATTTTGGGTTTAAGTGTAATGCTTGTTGCGGCTCTTTTTGCTAAAGATGACAAAAAGATGAAAATCAACGAATCGTTATTCAGAACACCGGGTTATATTGAAAAGGTTCTGAAGGCCTACAATTTTGAACTGAAGGAACAAACGATTGCTACTGAAAATCCTGATTATATCAAGCAGGATAAAAAGGCTCTTTATGACAAGGTAAAAAAATGCTTTGATTCAAAAGAAGCTTTTCCAGGCGTTGCCGCTGTTGATATTTACAAGAATGAAAACGGTGATATTGCAATCCTTATGGATAATAAAGATTATACAGATTCTCAGGCAAAATATTATTCTTTTTACATTGATGGAAAGTTTTATTCGCGAACGAATTTTGAAGTTCTGGATGGAAATCGTTTTCTTGCTACAATGTACGAGCCTCATAAAGAGCTTTACAATGGAACAAAAAGCGGAAACTGGGAACTTACTGCTTATGGAAAAGCTATCTGGGAATNNAATTTCCGCGGTGCAAGACGAGTTATTCAAAGTGATATTGTTGATTTTCCTGATTATGTAAAGCAAAAGGATGCCGAAATAGATTCCCTTCTTGGTTATATGATTAATACTTATGGGGATGACCTTATGAAGGAAAGCTCGATGAAGGATTTTGCTAAACGCGCAAAGGAAATTCTTGGAAAATATGCAAATATAAAATAATTTAATTATTGAAGACGGCTTGTGAAAGACTTACTCTTTGACAATGCCGTCTTTTTTATTTTAAAATGTTTACTATGAAAAAGATTATTCCGTTAGTATTGTTGTGTGTTTTTTTAGTTTCAGGCTGTAAAGAAAAAGCTTCTGCTGTAAAAAGCGGCAAAAAAGAATTTTCTGTAACTGGCTGCAAGGTCGATTTGGACAGTTATTTTGTTGTTGATTTATATAAAACGAAGGACTGCGCAGAAAAAATCATGGAGCTGGATAAAAACATGCACCTTACAATTGCCGAAGTCAGCGAGTTTGGAGAAGAGCTTAGGGTTGTAAACAGTGACAAAAGCATTAACGGCTGGGTTCATACAAGCGCGGTTCTTCTTGATAAAGAAGTTTTGTTCCGGTGCTTAAAATCTTTGCTAAAAGGTAACAAAGCGGCTGCATGTCTTATTGAGAATGTTTCGCGCAAAGAAATTACTGTGGAAGAGAGTCTTGAAAATCTTAAGCTTATAATAGATTTTCTGGGACCGGAAAAGTTTAAAAAGCTTAATCCTGAAAACAAAGAAGATAAACCTGTTTTTATTGCCTTAGATAAGCTTTTAAACAATTTCGAAAGAAAAGATCATTGTACAAATCAGATTCATCTGCTTGCTGATTATGCTGGCGAAGAGCTTTTAAAATGGAGCCGAAACGCGCTCTGGGAAAATTATGCGTATTGCTGCGTTGACAGCGAAGGTCTTACCTGTAATATGCGTGCAATAAAGAACGGAAATCTGGATGCGGTAAGATATTATTATTTTAATAAAGTTCCGGATACTTATTTTATTAATCAGTCAAAAACGTACGACGAGCAGGATGTTTTGCAAAAGATTTTGAACAAAGCTGATGACAATGGAAAGTCTTTGATCTGGTATATTCATAATTGTTCAGACGAGTCCCTAAAAAAGTTTTTAGAAATTTATGAGATTGATGCAGAGAAGCTGGCAGAATCGTATGTTGGAATTCTTACAAAAAAGTTTCAAAACTCTGAATCCTTAAACGAAGCTTTAATTAATTGCGAAAGAGAATTTGAGTGGCTTAATCAGGAAGATTTTGAAAAGAAGCGTTATTACACTGTTGTAAAAAATGCTAAGGTTATTGGTAACGAAAATAACAGTTTTATGGTAAAGCCTTTTGATAAGGTTGAAATTCTTGCGGCTGTTCCTGCCGGTGATAATGATTATTTATACGATTACGGAGACCAAAGCGCCGATTTTCCTAAAAAATACTATAACCGATATAACTATTATTTAATTAGAACAGAAGACTGTAAAATTGGAGTTGTTGGTGGTTCAGCAATTGCGCATGCTAAAATGGATTATACTTCCAGCGCGCAGTCTTTTTCTTTAACTAATGATTTTGATTTGTATTATTCCTTATTTTACGAAACTTCGCCTGAACTTTATGAGAACGGTAAATATTATTATGCAGATTTGTATAAAACTTATGGCTCTGAATTAAAGCGTCTTGAAACTGGTGTTTCTCATGGTATTGCATTTATTCCTGAGCCCTTATACGCAGGTCTAGCTTATGAACCTCCTGTTCTTAAATTTCTTGATTATGTAAATTTTGAAGCAGAGGTAACTGTTGATTATGAAAATGACATTAAAGGAAAAGGCGATTTCTGTTCAATTGTAATTACCCGTCCTATTGCAAATGATGAATGGTATAATCTGGAATATCTTTATTATACAATTTACGAAAATAATGGTTTTGCATTCAAGGGGCTTTCTATGGAAGAACGCGAAAGCTCTTATAAGGATGACTGGAATTTATATACATCGCATTCGTATACAGGTTTTAAATATGAAAAAGGTGATTTACCGGAAATTATTTATGGTCATTTTGGTGATGTAACTGATATGGAAGGACGTTCAAATTTTCACAAAGTTAAATATTTTAAGCTTGATATTGAATCTTACGAATTTGAACAAACAAATGAAGAAGACCTGCCGTACCTTCCTGAGTGGTAAGACGCTTTTTTCATTTTTAATTTATGGCTGCGACAGGTATGGAGCCCCGCAGTTCCGGAGCGCAGCGGAGGAATGAGCGTTAGCGAA